>JAITCV010000035.1 GCA_031282905.1 Azoarcus sp.
GCGGGGCATGGGCGGAACGCCTTTGTCAAGCTTCATTGCTGGCTCACTGCTTGACCCATTCCACGCGCCGGCTGGAAGCCGGCCCCACGTGATGCCAGGGGCGACGCATGCGTCGCCCCTACAAAAGTTCTATCGAGAATGCAGCACTGCCCGTTTGACCATGTCCTCACAAGAAGAGGATGATCAAACGGACAGTCGTGCAGGAAGAGGTGAGGAAGATGCGTTTTTAAGGAGCGTATGAAGGCTGAACCGTCGCATGGATTGCCACGGCGCCATGCGCCTGCAATGACGAGGCGGGGGACGTGATGTCGGTTTTGTGGGTTGGATGAACGCAGCGTAATCCGACATTCCACCCCCACGATGCGCGGCATCGCCATTCAAAAACAGCGGCGCTGCGCGCTGCTCATGAACGATTGTCGGATTACGCCTTCGGCCAATCCAACCTACAAAACCACGGCGGCAGAGCCGGGGGATTTCCCTTTCTATTAAATTAAATCACAAGTATTAGATTAGATGACGCAAGATAATAGGAGAAGGGTGTCCTGTGATTCTCAAAGACGAATGGTCTCGGATGTTCGCCTCAGCCGATAGAGTGACAAGGGTAAGCCCGAAGCACAGCGGCAGCGGGAAACCGAATCCAGAGATCATAGACAAACGGCTTCAGGCGAGGCGCAGGATTTTGCTCCTGCGACTTGAGCTCATTATTCCAACCGCCCGGCGCGATCCGCATGCCGGGTGGTGTGGCAGGGCCTGTCAGGGCCGTCCTATGCCGATTTCTCCTGATCCCGATTGATCTGGGCGATCAGTTCTTTGAGCACGGTGTCGGCCTTGTCGTTGGCGACCTGGCAGGTGCCTGCCGCGTGGTGACCGCCGCCGCCGTATTTCAGCATCAATTCGCCGACGTTGGTCCTGCTGCCGCGGTCGAGGATGGATTTGCCCACGGCGAATACGGTGTTTTGCTTTTGCAGCCCCCACAGCACATGGATGGAAATGTTGGTTTGCGGAAAGAGGGCGTAAATCATGAAGCGGTTGGTGGCGAAGATGGTTTCTTCCTGGCGCAGGTCGAGCACGACGAGGTTCGCATATACGGTGCTGCAACGCTGCAATTGTTCCCTGGCTTTCGCGGTATGTTCGAAATAAAGCTCGACCCGCTCCCTGACATCGGGAAGCGCCAGGATTTCATCGATGCCGTGATTGCGGCAGTATTTGATCAGGTCCATCATCAGCGCGTAATTGCTGATGCGGAACTCGCGGAAACGGCCCAGGCCGGTGCGGGCGTCCATCAGGTAATTGAGCAGTACCCAGCCTTGCGGATCGAGGATTTCCTCGCGGACATATTGCGCGCTGTCGGCCTTGTCGACCGCGATCATCATGTCGTCGGCGATGTCGGGGAATCTTTGCTTGCCACCGTAATAGTCGTATACCACGCGCGCGGCCGAAGGCGCCTCGGGGTCGATGATGTAGTTCTTGTGTTCGCCGGGGTTGCGCAGGGTCTCCGAGAGGTGGTGGTCGAAGACCAGGTGCGCGGCGGCAACGTAGGGCAGGTTGGTGGTGATGTCGCGGGGGGTGATGTCGACCTTGCCGTCCTGCATGTCCTTGGGATGAACGAATTTGATTTCGTCGATCAGTTCCAGTTCATTGAGCAATACGGCACATACCAGACCGTCGAAATCGCTGCGGGTGACCAGGCGGAATTTTTCTTGACTCATTTGATTGGCAACCTCGGGGAAGTGGAGAAACCGGGCGGGAAAAACCGGATATGAACACGCTGCGCTTTACCCGCGAGCGTTCATGCGCTGTCCGTCACGAACGGATTGGCGTTGCCCAGCGCGGTGATGTTGAAACCGGCGTCGACATGCAGGATTTCGCCGGTGATGCCGCTTGCCAAATCGGAGCACAGGAAGGCTGCGGCATTGCCGATTTCGTCGATGGCGATGTTGCGCCTCAGCGGGGCGTTGTGTTCGTTGAACGACAGGAGCTTGCCGAAATGGGCGATGCCCGCCGCGGCCGTGGTCTTGACCGGCCCGGCGGAAATGGCGTTGACCCGCGTGCCTTCTGGCCCCAGGTTCACCGCGAGGTAGCGCACCGTGGCTTCGAGCCCGGCCTTGGCCACGCCCATGATGTTGTAGCTGGGCATGGTGCGTACCGCGCCGAGGCAGGAGAGGGTCAGGAGCGCGCCGTTTGCGCCGCGCATCAGCGGCCGCGCGGCCTTGGCGAGCGCGGGGAAGGAATAGGCGCTGACTTCGAGCGCGACGCGGAAGGCTTCGCGCGAGAAACCGTCGAGGAAATCGCCATCGAGCGCTTCGCTGGGCGCGAAGGCGAGCGAATGGACGAGGCCGTCGAGGGTGTTCCAGCTTTGGCCGAGATCGGTGAATAGTTTGCCAATCTGGCTTTCGTCCTGGACATCGAGCGGAAACAGCAGGGCGCTGTCGAATTCCGCCGCGAGGGCGGCGACCCGTTGGTGGACACGTTCGTTCTGGTAGGTAAACGCCAGCTTGGCGCCTTCACGATACATGGCACGGGCTATACCGCAGGCGATCGAGCGATGACTCAGCAAACCGGTGATCAGTATCCGCTTGCCGGCAAGAAAGCCCATGGACCGACGACTCCAAATGACAGGAGGGGGGATTATAGCCAAAGCGGGGCGTTTCGCGGGACATGCGGATGTCGGCGGCGTTCCCCGCGCGCGGAAAGCGAAAACCTGAGAGAATCGCGCCCGTGTCGATCCCAGCGCCGCGTCATCTTCTTGCTTTCCACGAGCGCATCCGCCTGCTTGCCGGGTGGATGCTGGCTTGCGCGCTGCTCGCGGCCTGCGGGCCGTTGCCGAATGATCCCTATCCGATGGCCGAGCGCGGGCGCAACATCCTTTATTCCTCGTTCATGGAGCGCCCCAAGCATCTCGATCCG
Organism: Azoarcus sp.; assembly: GCA_031282905.1. Classification (GTDB taxonomy): domain Bacteria; phylum Pseudomonadota; class Gammaproteobacteria; order Burkholderiales; family Rhodocyclaceae; genus WRNU01. The sequence continues at coordinate 2,908 of JAITCV010000035.1, forward strand.
GTGCAGTCCTTCAGCGAGAACGAGGCGGTTTTCCTTTACCAGATCGTCGAGCCGCCGCTGCAATATCACTATCTGAAACGGCCTTATGCGCTGGAGCCGGGGGTGGCGGCTTCCATGCCGGTAATCCGCCTGTTCGATGTCGATGGCCGCGAGTTGGGCGACGATGAGCCGGAGCGGGTGGCGAAGAGCGTGATCGAGATTCGCATCCGGCCCGGCGTGCGCTACCAGCCCCATCCGGCCTTCGCCCGCGATGAAAGCGGCGCGCCGCTTTATCTTTTGGGAGAAGGGGCCTGGGCTGGCGAGGTGGCGGACATTCGCTCGCCGATGGATTTCGCCGTGCTGGACAGCCGCGAGCTGACCGCCGCCGATTTCGTCTACCAGATGAAGCGCCTCGCCCATCCCCGGCTGCATTCGCCCATCCTGGAGTTGATGTCCGACTATCTGCCGGGCCTGAAAAGCCTGCACGTGGCGCTGGCCGAAGAAAACAAAAAGCATCCGGACGCATGGCTCGATCTCGATCTTTTTCCGCTCGACGGCGTCGAAGTGATCGACCGCTATAGCTATCGCATCACCTTGGAAGGGCTTTATCCGCAATTTCTTTATTGGTTGTCGATGCCGTTTTTCGCGCCGATGCCGCGTGAGGCCGACCGTTTCTTCAGCCAGCCCGGTTTCGCCGGGCGGAACCTGAGCCTCGATTACTGGCCGGTCGGCACCGGGCCGTACATGCTGGTGGAAAACAATCCCAACGCGCGCATGGTGTTGAGGAAAAATCCGAATTTCCGTCATGACGCCTATCCCTGCGAAGGCGAGGAGGGCGACCGCGAGGCGGGGCTGCTCGACGATTGTGGCCAATCCATGCCTTTCATCGATGAGGTGGTGTTTGCCCGCGAGCGCGAGGGCATCTCGTACTGGAACAAATTTCTCCAGGGCTATTACGATGCCTCCGGGGTGTCGTCGGACCATTTCGATCAGGCGGTGAACATGAGCGGGCAAGGCGATGTCAGCCTGTCCGACGACATGGCGGCGCGCGGCATCCGGCTGGTGACTTCGGTGTCGCCGTCGATCTTTTATCTGGGCTTCAACATGCGTGATCCGGTGCTGGGCGATGTTGGCCCCGATGCCGCCGCGAAAACGCGCGCGCGCAACTTGCGCCAGGCGATTTCGATCGCGCTCGACATGGAAGAATACATTTCCATCTTTCTCAATGGCCGGGGCGTGCCGGCCATGCATCCGATTCCGCCCGGCTTTTTCGGCGCGCGCGAGGGCGAGGCCGGCATCAACCCGGTGGTCTATGAATGGCGCGATGGCCGGGCGCGGCGGCGAAGCCTGGATGAGGCCCGCCGCTTGCTCGCGCAAGCCGGTTGGCCGGATGGGCGCAACGCCCGCACCGGCGAGCCGCTCGTCATCTATCTCGACACCACCTCGGCCGGGCTGGGCGACCGCGCGCGCGCGGACTGGCTCGCCAAACAGTTCCGCGTTCTCGGCGTGCAGTTCGAGGTGCGCGCGACCGACTGGAATCGTTTCCAGGACAAGATCCGCGAAGGCAACGCCCAGATGTTCTTCTTCGGCTGGAACGCCGATTATCCCGACCCGGAAAATCTGCTCTTCCTGCTCTACGGCCCCCAAGGCAAGGTCGGCGGCCAGGGGCAGAACGCATCGAATTACCACAACGACGAATATGACCGCCTGTTCGACAGGATGCGGATCATGCCCGATGGGCCGGCACGGCAGGCGATCATCGACCGCATGGTGAGCACCCTGCAAAACGATGCGCCCTGGGTTTTCGGCTTTTATCCGAAGTCGTATTCGCTCCAGCACGGCTGGATCAAAAACCGCAAATCGAGTGACATCGTGAGGAACGGCCTCAAATACCAGCGTCTCGACATTGCCACGCGGGACGCCGCGCGCCTGGCGTGGAACCAGCCGGTGCGCTGGCCGCTGGCGCTGGTGGCGCTGGCGCTGGCGGCGCTGGCCGCGCCGGCGCTGCGCAACTGGCGGCGGCATGAGCAGGCGACCGCGCGCGGGGAGCAAGACTGATGTCCGCCTATCTGCTGCGTCGCCTGCTTTATGCGGTTCCGATCCTGCTCGGCGTCAACCTGCTGACTTTCCTGCTCTTTTTCATGGTCAACTCGCCCGACGACATGGCGCGGATACAACTCGGCGCGAAATACGCGACGCCCGAGGCGATCGAGCGCTGGAAAGCCGGGCGCGGTTACGACAAGCCAATGTTCATGAATACGCAACGGGAGGGCGTGGCGTGCCTGACCGATACCCTGTTCGTCAGCAAGTCGCTTTCCATGTTCGCGTTCGATTTCGGCCATGCCGACGATGGGCACGACATCGCCCATGAAATACGCGACCGCATGGGGCCATCGCTTGCCATCGCGTTGCCGAGCTTTCTGCTCTCGCTCGCGGCGACGATCACCTTTGCCTTGCTGCTGGTGTTTTTCCGCGCCACCGCGATCGATTTCTGGGGCGTCGCGATCTGCGTGATGCTGATGTCGATTTCGAGCATGTTCTACATCATCGGCGGACAGTGGCTGGTGGCGAAGCTATGGGCGCTGGTGCCGATTTCGGGCTATGCCGGCGGGCTGGACGCGGCGCGCTTTCTCATCCTGCCGGTGCTGATCAGCGTGGTCGGCGGGCTGGGGGCGGGCACGCGCTGGTACCGCACCCTGTTTCTCGAAGAAATCTCCCGTGATTACGTGCGCACCGCGCGCGCCAAGGGATTGTCGGAATTGGCGGTGCTGTTCCGCCATGTGTTGAAGAACGCGCTGATTCCCATCCTGACCGGCGTGGTCGTGGTCATTCCCAGCCTGTTCATGGGCAGCCTGCTGGTGGAATCCTTCTTCGCCGTGCCCGGGCTGGGCAGCTACACCATCGAGGCCATCCAGGCACAGGATTTCGCGGTCGTGCGGGCCATGGTCTTCATTGGCTCGCTGCTCTACATCGTCGGCCTGGTGCTCACCGATATTTCCTATACCCTGGTCGATCCACGGGTGAGGCTGGGGTGAAACGATGAACATCCAGCCCATTTTCCTGTGGACGGACATCCTGCTCTTCGTGCTGCTGTCGTGCATGTTCGCGCTCGTCTGGCATGCGCGGCGGCACGAACCCCTGCGCGCGGCATGGCGGCAGGTCGGCCGCAATCCGGTGGCGATGGCGGCGGCGGTCGTCCTGCTCGCGTTCGCCGCCATCGGCTTGCTCGACAGCCTGCATTACCGCGAACGCCTGCCGGAACGGGGCGGCGAGACCTCCGCCCCGGCCGTTTATTCGACCGAAGTACTCTCCGCGCTCGACGCGCTTCTCGCGCCCCTGCGCCGCAACACCGAAAAAACCTATTCGGCGCCTTTTGCCCGCGCATTGTTCCAGAAGGAAACGGTGGAACTGGACGGCGGCGGACAGGCGCGCATTCATCCGCCGCTCCAGCATGGCGCGCGCCACTTGCAGGCGGGCGAATCCCTTGCCGCCGATGTACTCCTGCGCGCTGTCGGCGCCTTGCCGTTCGCGCTGGCAGCCAGCCTGCTCTTCGCGCTGGGGCTGGCCGTCGTGGTCGCGCGCGCGCGGCGCTGCGGACTGATCGAGGCGCTGCGTCTGATCGCCCGCGGGCAAACCGCGCTGGCCTGGCGCGCGGCACTGGCGACGAGTTTCCTCATCGCGGCGCTGGCGGCGATCCTCACCGCGCTCGCGCCGCTCTACCATGTGTTCGGCACCGACAAGGTGGGGCAGGACGTGCTCTATCTCTCGCTCAAGAGCGTGCGCACCGGCCTGGTGATCGGCACCCTCACCACGCTCGTCATGCTGCCGTTCGCCATTGTGTTCGGCATCGCCGCCGGTTACCTCGGCGGCTGGGTCGATGACGCCATCCAGTATCTCTACACCGTGCTCAGTTCCATCCCCGGCGTGCTCCTGATCGCCGCCGCCGTACTGATGATGCAAGTGGTGATCGACCTTCACCCGCAATGGTTCGGCACCGCCGCTGAACGTTCAGATGCCCGCCTGCTCGCGCTGTGCTTCATCCTGGGCATCACCAGTTGGACAGGGCTGTGCCGACTGCTGCGCGGCGAAACGCTGAAACTGCGCGAACTGGAATACGTCCAGGCCGCGCGCGCGTTCGGCGCGAGCGCCGCGGCCATCCTGCGCCGCCACATCCTGCCCAATGTCATGCACATCGTGCTGATCACGGTCGTGATCGATTTCTCTGGTCTGGTGCTCGCCGAAGCGGTGCTCTCTTACGTCGGCATCGGCGTCGACCCGAACACCACCAGTTTCGGCACCATGATCAACATGGCCAGGGCCGAACTCGCCCGCGACCCCATGGTGTGGTGGTCGCTGACCGCCGCGTTCGCGTTCATGTTGACGCTGGTGCTGGCCGCCAACCTGCTCGCCGACGCGGTCCGGGATGCGTTCGACCCGCGGCGCAGTTGAATCGAGGAAAACACATGTTTCGCAAATTCCGCATCCTGATCCTGTTGTTGATCCTGCTTGGCGTCTCCGTGCAAACCTGGTTGATCGACGCGCGGATCGGCTCGTGGGAAAGCACCGTCAGTGTCGGCATCTATCCGATCGCCTTTGACGATTCCCCCGAAACGGCGCGCTTCATCGACGAATTGGATGTGGAAAGCTTCGCCGATATCGAAAGCTGGTTCCAGGACGAATTCAAACACTACGGCATCAATCTGCAAATCCCGGTGCGCATCGTGCTCGGGCCGCGTGTCATGGCAAGGCCGCCCGCGCTCCCCCAGGGCAAGCCGGGTATTTTCGATGCCATCGTCTGGAGTCTCAAGCTGCGCTGGTGGGCCTCGCGCCATGACGATCTGGGCAAATCCCGCAGCGTTCCGCAGGTGCGCCTGTTCGTGCTGTTCCACCCCGCCCGTGACGGCGAAGTCCTGCCCCATTCCATCGGCCTCGACAAGGGCAAGATCGGCGTCATCCACGTTTTCGCCAGCGAGCGGCAGAAACGCCAGAACGCGGTCATCATCGCCCACGAACTGCTGCACACATTCAAGGCGACCGACAAATACGACCCCATCACCCTGCAACCCATCCATCCCCACGGATACGCGCAACCCGACCGTCAACCCCTGTTGCCGCAGCGCGCCGCCGAAATCATGGGCGGGCGCATCCCCATCAGCCTCACCGAATCCCGGATTCCGGCGGGACTCTCGGAAGCCATCATCGGCCCGGCAACCGCGCTGGAGATCGGGCTGAAATCAGGGGACCAATGACATATTTTTACCGGCGCGGCGGCCACTGATTTTTATGGCATACGACATCATGTCGATGAGGTCTGGAACACCGGGAGGATTGAGCATGAAGCCTCGTCTCACGATGTGCCTTGCATTACTGGCACTCTGCGGTATCGCGTTTTCCGTCCCCTTGTTTCATTCTCGCTCATCCTGATCGCTACAGCATTTTGCTGGCGTTCTTCATGAATTCATACAACATGCTCAGAACCCATGGATAAAGTGGCGGCAGCTTGCAATAGCTCTGCCAGCCAGCGTTTGATTTCCCGCTGGCGGCGTTCGGTGTTGAGGCGGGTCATCAGCTTATCGGCGATTTCGGCGTAAGTCGGCGTGCGCGCGGGGAGAATGGCGGCGCAAAACAGCAGGTGAAGACCCAGTTCCGAACGTAATATGCCAGAGAGTTTGCCGGCATCGAGCGCGAAGAGCGCCTCGTCGAGCGCGGGGTAAAGCTGGCCCCGGCTGATGTCGCCAAGCAGTCCACCGTTGAGCGCGGTGGGGCATTCGGAGTGTTTGACGGCTTGTTGTTCAAAACGCCCAGGGTCGCGGATGAGGCGGCGTTCGATCTCTGCCATGCGGCGGCGGGCGTTCTGTTCGGTGTTTTCGGGGAAAGCGTCGTTGATCGTGATCAGGATGTGGCGCGCCCGCCGCCGTTGCGGCAGGTGGAAACGGTCGCGATGGGCGTGGTAGAAAGCTTCCGCTTCGGCGGCGCTGACCATTGTGGTTTCAGCGCCGACCCGTTCCACGACCGCATCGACCAGCAGATCGCGGGCGAGCGCGGCGCTGAGCGTGGCTTCGTCGAGATGGGCGGCGGCGAGGCTTGCCCGGTAAGCATCGAGGTCGGGATGACGTTTACGGATTTCCGCGAGCGCCGCATCGACCGCGCCCGGGGCCAGACAGACGCCGCGCGCCTTGTCGCTGGCCAGTACCACGGCCTCGATGTTTACGTACTGGCTGGCGGTATCCCTGGCTTTCTTCAGTTCGACGCCGTCGAGCGCGTCACAGGGTTTGCCGAACAGGGCGAACGCGGCCTTGAGTTCATAATATGAATGGATAGTCATGGGGCAATTTCCGTGTTTTCGCCCTGGGTTGTTTCGGCTTGCGCGGGCGCGAGCGAATCTTCCGGAATACAGAGCATGTAGCCGGGAAAATTGATGTGGTAGAGCACGCCGTCCGGGGACGCGCGCACGACCTTGATGACTTCGCCCGCCGTGCCGGGTTCGACCACGACTTCGCCGCGCACGGCAAAACGGCGGCGGGCGATGACCCTGTCGCGGAACTCGAAACGGCTCGGTTGCCACGGCGCATCGTGGGCAATGACTTCCTCTTCACGGCAGCCGACGATGCGATCGATGTCGACAAAGTGCAGGCTGTAAATGATTTGATCTTGAAGATAGGTGCCGATGTCGACGACGACGCCCATGCTGCCCCGGCGCACGAGCAGGGTGCCGGTGTCCAGACCGGGCCAGGTGCCGTCGTTGCGAATGTTGCGGATGACCCGTAGTTGGTCGCCGATGTTGAATCGAGGCAGCATGATGGCATTGGTATGGAGGTGGTCAAAAACAGATATTCGTCATGTTTCGCCCTCATCATCATGCGAGGAGCGAAGCGACGTGGCAATCCGCACGGAGGTTCAATTACCTGAAACGTTGCAGTAGATACATCTTTCCCGTCAAGATTTTTTTTGGGCAAATGGGCTGAAAGCGGGCGTTTGATGACCCGAAACACCGGCGGATGAGTTTTCGCATCGCGCCACCGAAGATCCCGCTCGCCTGACTGCGCCACACGGTAAGCGTTTTCGGCAAGCGCAAAGACGGCGACAGATGCCAAAATGAAGAAAGATAAAGTCCGCTCCAAGGCCGAGTAGTTCGCGCGCTCCATTCAAAACGGAAACGATATCGCGCTTCTCCGCGCGCGTCATATTCCAAACGCTCCACATCACCTGCCACAGCATCTTCGGCCCGAAGGCATGACAAATCCCTGGGCTATGATCTCGTAGATGATTTGTCAAGAGCACGCGCCATGACCCGCAAAAAACTTCCCATTGGCATCCAGACTTTCCGCGAAATCCGCGAGGACAACTGTCATTACGTGGATAAAACCGCTTTCGCCCTGCGCATGATTCCAGATAAATTTGTATTGGGTGAGAAAAACCGATGAGTGGCTGATGGACCAGCGACAGATAAAAAGGCGCTGGGAGGTCTTTCTGTTCAGGGCACTATTCGAGCGGACATGTTCCCGCTTTCACGTTCTCTGCGCTGCGTATTTTCATCA
>JAITCV010000116.1 GCA_031282905.1 Azoarcus sp.
CGCCAGGTCTTCGTGGGATTGACCGGCGATTTCGGCACGGTGATCGCGGGACGGCTGTACGCGCCGCACTATACCCTGATGTCCGCCATCGACCCCTTCAAGCGCGGCATGGTGGGGCAGCACCACAATGTGCTGGCGGCGGGCGTGACCACTGGCGGCATCAATCTTTTCGACCCCGATCGCGTGGATAACACCGTGGCCTATGTCAGCCCTTCCTTGGGTGGTTTCAGCATTACGGCGGCCTATTCCAACAGCGCCACCGCGCAGGAAGCCGTCGACAATACCGGCGACAACCGCGTGTTCGCCATCATGCCCCGCTACACCAACGGCCCGTTGGACATCGGCTTCAATTACCATCGCATCAAGAGCGAGGGGAGCGACGCGGTCAAGGTCAGCAACTGGACACTGGCCGGAGCCTACGATTTTGGCCCGCTCAAGCTGGCGGCGGCCTATGAGCAGAACCGCTGGAACGATGTTCTGGGTGTAGACGGCGACGACCTGAAACTGAACGCCTGGTTGCTGGGCGTCACCGTGCCCTTCGGCAAGCACGCCATCCTGGCTTCCTATAACCAGTCGAAGCTGGATTGGGATGCCGACAGCGGCAAGGGACGTCAGTTCGCGTTGGGATACACCTACGCGCTTTCCAAACGCACCAACCTGTTTGCCGCCATTGCCGATACGCACAACGACAAAGCGCGGCAGAACGCGCCGGTGAAAGCGGGCGGTCTCGTCGTGGTGGCCGCGGGCGACGGCGCGTATGCCGGCGACAAATACCAGAACGGTTTTCAGTTCGGCATTCGGCATACATTCTGATCGTTTTCCCCGGCTTTCCCGGTTTCACGCCGGGAACCGCATGCGATACGCGCCCCGGTTTTTTTCCGCCGGGGCGCGTTGTTTTCATCGCGCCGGAAAAGCCTGGCGTCCGAATGTGTGGAAATCGCAGACCGAAAAAAATCAGGGCGATGACACGTCATCGCCCTGAATCGCTCAATCTGCCTTTCACTTCAGAAAGGCAGGGAGGGGATCAAAGCCGTTCGTAGATGGTGGCGATGCCTTGACCGCCGCCGATGCACATGGTTGCGAGACCATATTTCTTGCCGGTGCGTTGCAGCTCGTGGAGCAGCTTGGTGATGATGACGCCGCCGGTGGCGGAAACCGGGTGGCCGATGGCAATGGCGCCGCCGTTCGGGTTGGTCTTGGCGGGGTCCAGACCCAGTCCCTTGGCAACCGTCAGCGATTGCGCTGCAAAGGCTTCGTTCGATTCGATCACGTCGATCTGGTCGAGGGTCAGCCCCGCGCGGGCAAGCGCCAGCTTGGTGGCGGGGATGGGGCCTTCGCCCATGACGTCGTTGGGCACGCCGGAAATGGCGTAGGAAACCAGACGCGCGATGGGCTTGAAGCCACTGGCGGCAGCCTTGGCGGCATCGGCCAGCACGAGGAAGGCCGCCGCGTCGTTGAGGCTGGAAGCATTCCCCGCCGTCACCGTGCCGCCTTCCTTCTTGAAGGCCGGTTTCATCTTGGCGAGCGCCTCCAGCGTGGTATCGCCCTTGATCTGCTCGTCGGTATCGAAAATCACATCGCCCTTGCGGCTCTTCAGGGTGATGGGCACGATCTGGCTCTTGAAATGACCGGCGGCCTGGGCGGCAGCGGCGCGTTTTTGCGATTCCAGCGCAAAGGCGTCCTGTTCCTCACGGCTGATGCCCCATTTCACAGCCAGGTTTTCCGCAGTCACCCCCATGTGGCCGACGCCGAAGGGGTCGGTAATCACGGAGACCATCGCGTCCAGCGCCTTGGTGTCCCCCATGCGCGCGCCGAAACGCAACGCGGGCAGGAGGTAGGCCGCGCGGGTCATGGATTCCACCCCGCCCGCCAGCGCGTATTCGGCATCGCCCAGAATGATGGCCTGCGCGGAAGAAATTACCGCCTGCATGGCGGAACCACACAGACGATTGACCGCGAAAGCGACGGAATCCATGGAAAGACCGCCGTTGATGGTCGCCACACGGGCAACGTAGGGATAGCGGGCTTCCGTCGGCATGATGTTGCCGACAGCGGCAAAGCTGATCTGTTTGGGGTCAACTTTCGCGCGCGCGATGCTTTCGCGGATGACCTGGGCACCCAGATCGATGGGTTCCACATCCTTCAGCGAACCGTTATAGGCGCCCACGGCGGAACGCGCCGCGCTCAAGACTACAATTTCTTTCGTCATAACTACACTCCTTTTTGCTACACAGAATCAGCCTGTCAATCTGACAAGCCCCAAAACCAGCAACAGCAACAACCACAGGGCAATGGCACGCCAGACGAGGCCAATTGCGCCCTGCATGAATTCCAGATCGGCGGCTTCGCCGGTGACGGGCGCGTCGATGTCCTCGCCTTCGAATACGGCAAAGCCCAGACGCACGCCCAGCGCGCCCGCACCACTGGCGAGCACGATGCCCTGCGCGCGGTCACGCCAGCGTGACGCGAGGGTGCGCCAGCAATAGAGGGCATCCTCGAAATTTCCCACCACGGCAAAAGCTGCCGCCGTCACGCGCGCGGGCAACCATTCCATGACGGCAAACCACTGTTGGGCAAAGTGGCGGAAGGCGGCGTCTTCCGGGCGTTGCCGCTCGGACAGAAGTTCGGCGCACAGATGCGAACCCCGGTAAAGCACAGCGCCCGCAGGCCCCAACAGCACGAACCAGAGCAGGACGGCGAACACATGCCGATGCGCCGCCACCAATGCGGTTTCGATGGCGAGCCGGGCAATGTCCGGCGTGCCATGACGCGGCAGGGTCTCGCCACGCCATTCGGCGAGCAGGGCCAGCGCCCGTGCCGTGTCTTCCATGCGCAGCGCGGTCTGGATGTCCGTATAGAAATGACTGAACTGGCGAAACCCCAGGACGCCATAGAGCACGGCCACGGTCAACAAAAACGCCGGAAACGCTCCGGCTTCCGCCGCGCCCCAGCACAACGCGAAAACCGCAAGAAAGGGCAAGCCCACCGCGATCGCCACCACCAGCACGCCATGCCGGTAAGCGCCCGCGTTGCCGTGGCGCTCCAGAAAACCAAGCCACGCCGCAAACGGACGCCTGATCCAGCGTGTGTAATCCAACGGCTGCAACTGCTCCAGCACAAAAACGACGACGAGGGCAAGAAAGCTCATCCTTTTGAGGCATCCAGAAAGGACGCCAGCAGGCGAAAGGCGACATGATACCGCCAGAAGACGACAGCTTCCAGTCTATTTGTGTTCGGGAGGGCGCTTAAAAGTGGAGGAAATAAACGAAGCGCGACCGTTTGCCGTTCCCTCTCCCCCCAAGGGGCGAGGGGGACGGCAAGCAGTTGGGCGTCGTCTGAAAAGAATTTTCCTTCATTTTTAATCGTACTCATGACGAGGCAGGGGGGTGACGCGGTGTTTTGTTCTTCGCATCGACAAAATTTCCGCCATTTTTAATTGCACCCGTCCTTCTGATAGTGCTTGCGTTGTTCAATAGTAACAAACGATAGCTATAGGCTAATCGTATTGCGTAAATGAAAGAAAACAATTGGAATGACTACGTAAAATTCTCTACTATTCGCCCTGCACCTCAACCACCCATCAAAAGGAGCTGTCACATGAGTACTTCTCTCATCAAAACCGAAGTCCTGCCTTTCAAGGCCACCGTCTATCAGAACGACAAGTTCTTCGACATCAGCGAAGCCGATCTGAAGGGCAAGTGGTCTGTGTTTTTCTTCTACCCCGCCGACTTTACCTTCGTCTGCCCGACCGAGCTTGGGGATCTCGCCGACAACTACGCCGAGTTCCAGAAGCTGGGCGTGGAAATCTATGGCGTCTCCACCGATACCCATTTCACCCACAAGGCCTGGCACGACACCTCCGACACGATTCGGAAGATCCAATATGCGCTGGTGGGCGATCCCACGCACGTCATCAGCAAGAATTTCGGTGTTTACATCGAAGGCGCGGGGCTTGCGGAACGCGGCACCTTCGTGGTCGACCCCGATGGCGTGATCCAGATCATC
>JAITCV010000131.1 GCA_031282905.1 Azoarcus sp.
CCGCTCATTCGGCGACAGGGTCGCCACCACGCCGCCTACCGCCAGCACGCCCATCACCGATGCCGCGATCGGCAGCAGATGGCGCGTCCATGAGGATGATGAAGACAAATACGGTGGCGATGAAACAGGCGAACGCGACGAGGCCAATATTCCCGGGACGAATACGATGGGTTCCGCCTCCAGGCGGGACATCACCTTCATGGTGAAATCCACCGAATCCGCGTTTGTTTCTTCCCCGGTCTCGCCGCGAATGGCTTCGCCAATCAGGCGCCAGGTCAGCCAATCCTCGCGCAGGTTCGCATCTGCGCCGAGGCGGTCGAGCACCCGTTCCGCCGCGCCCTTGTCCAGTTCGCCATCCAGCATGAGTGAAAGTTTCTCTCTCATTGCAGCCCTCTCTATTCTTATTTCGGCTTCCAGTCCATTGTCATGACCGGCGCATTACCAGCGTTCATCCGCGCGCGTATCCAGCAACGGGCGCAGCCGCGCGGCAATGGCTTCGCGGGCGCGGAAAATGCGTGAACGCACCGTGCCCACCGGGCAGTCCATGACGTTTGCGATTTCCTCATAACTCAACCCTTCCAACTCGCGCAAGGTGATGGCCTCGCGCAATTCCGGCGCCAGCGCGGCGATCGCCTCTTCCACCGTATGGGCGATCTGCCGGGTCATCAACTGACGTTCGGGGGTGTCGAGGTTGTGCAATTTCTCGCCCCCCGCGTGAGCTTCCGCCTCGCTGACATCCAGCCCGCTTGCCGCCGGCACCCGCCGCCCCAGGGCGGCAAGATGGTTTTTCGCGGTGTTCAAGCCAATCCGGTACAGCCATGTGTAGAACGCACTCTCGCCACGAAACGAGCCCAGGGCGCGATAAGCCTTGATGAAGACTTCCTGGGCCAGATCTTCGACCTCGGCTGGATCACGCACCAGCCGCGCGAGCAGGCGGTGGAGCTTGCGCTGGTATTTCGACACCAGCAGACCAAAAGCCTGCTTGTCCCCGCGTTGAACGCGCTCGACCAGCATCTGGTCGATTTCACGATCGTTCATCAGCTATCGTTCCCCTCGCAGTCTTGCCGATAAAAAGCCAAAAGCTGCGGGAGTATAACGACACTTGGCCCCACCATGCTCGCCGTCCACAAGACAAGGGGGACGCGAATTGGTTCAACCCGATCCGGCTTGGATGTCCCGGAAATGGTCACGATCGAGCGCGACGACGGCACGCTCCCGACCTCCCTATCTTTCCACACATATCGCGCATCCACCCCGGCAAGCCACGGAATTGACCTGGTGAAAGGCCGCTTTTTCGCGCCTTTCCACCTCGCTTGCGGAGCAACAATGCCAATTGTCTGGCAAACTCTTGTTTCGCACCGAGGACTTGGATCATGAGCAAAATCATCTGCGTGATCGGCAACAAAGGCGGCACCGGCAAAACCACGCTTTCCCACATGCTCTCCCAGGGGCTGGGCCTGCTTGGGCACCACGCCGCCTGCATATTGACCGATGCTTCCCGCGAGCCCCTCTCGCCCAATGGCCGCCGTTACGTCACCGCTGACGCCCGCAATGCCGATGCCCTCACCAAGGTCATCGCCAAGCTGCGTTCGCTCGACGACTGGATCGGCGTCATCGACGGCGCGGGCAATCGCACCGATCTCGACCGCAAGCTCTACGCGCTCTCCGACATCGTGCTGCTGCCCTTTCGCGAGTCGCACGAGGATATCCGTACCGTCGTGCACGATCTCGATCTGTTTACCCGCGCCTACGCCGTGCCGACCCAATGGCCGAGCAACGCCTGGCAACGCGAGACCGCCGACCGCAACGTCTTGCAGTTGATGGGCAACTACAGTCACCGCATCCTGCGCCCGGTGGGCGCGCTGTCGTCTTCCAAACTGCTGCTGCAAAAACATGTGCCGGAACAATTCCCCACGCCGCTCGCCAACGCTTGCCGCGCCATTGGTCGGCAGGTGCTGGAAATACTGGAGATAGACGTGGAAGTGGATGATGGCGACGAGGCAAGCGCCGACGATGATATCGAACGTCTACCGGCGGCGGAAATGCCCTTGCGCCTTTCACACTGATGCGGAGTAAGATGGTCGGGACAACATCCACAAAGGGAGGGACGTGTCATGACTACCGGCAATAATGCTCAGGATCCACTCAAGTTCGTGCGCGACATGTGGGGCAGCATGGGGTTTTCGCTGCCCGGCATGATGACGCCAACACTCGATGTTGACGAACTGGACAAACACATCACGGACATGCGCGCGGTCGAGGGCTGGCTGAAAATGAACCTCAACATGCTGCAAATGACCATTCAGGGACTGGACGTGCAGCGTGCCGCGCTGGCCGCGGTGCGGGCGATGAGCCAGCATCACGCGGAGAGCGCGGCCGAGGAACCTGCGGCCAATCCTTTCGCCAGCGCCGCGCTGTGGCCGTGGAACGTGATGAATACCACCACCCCCGCCGAGACGAGCGTTTCCCCGCAAACGCCCGCGACCACGCACGAACCCAAGGCGGGTTCTTCGCGTCGCAAGACGACTGAAAACAAGTAGATCGCCAACCGAATCATCCCCCGCGCCTGCGACGAGTGGGCGCGGGGGATGATGTTTTTTCCTGGCCCGATCCTGAAAGACTGCTTCTGCATCGATAACAGGCCGCTACAATGTTGGGTTCTTCGGCCCGCATCATCAAGGAGACAGTTTCATGGCACAACGCCCGTTCAAGGTTCTCGGTGTCCAGCAGATCGCCATCGGCGGCCCAAGCAAGGAAAAACTGCGCACCCTGTGGGTCGATAAACTCGGACTCGAACTCACCGGCAATTTTGTCTCGGAACGAGAAAACGTAAACGAAGACATCTGTGCGATGGGCCGCGGCCCGTTCAAGGTCGAAGTCGACCTGATGCAGCCGGTCGACCCCAATAAAAAGCCCGCCGTCCACGGCACCCCGCTCAACCACGTCGGCTTGTGGATCGACGATCTGCCCCGCGCGGTCGAATGGTTGAGCGCGCAAGGCGTGCGTTTTGCTCCCGGCGGCATCCGCAAGGGCGCGGCGGGCCACGACATCACCTTCCTCCACCCCAAGAGCAACGATGAATTCCCCATCGGCGCCGAAGGCGTGCTGATCGAACTGGTTCAGGCGCCTCCCGAGGTCATCGCAGCCTTTTCCCGTGTCAGCGCAACAATCGATGGGCAATAAGCAGGACCACACATTTCAACAGGAGAACAACATCATGACCACGACCCCCGACGCTTCCCCCAGCCTGCCCAACCCCGAGGAAATCGCCAAGACCTACGCCGAAGTCGCCCGCCGCGCCTCACACCTGATCGGCGAACATGTCCAGCGTCAAATCCAGAAAGGGTTGTCTACCCCGACCGACGAACTGGGCATCGCCCAGGCGTTCATGGACATGATGGCCCGTCTACTCTCCAACCCGTACAAACTCGCCCAGACCCAGATGAACCTGGTATGGGATTACTTCTCGCTGTGGCAACACTCGATGCTGCGCTTCGCCGGGATGCAGGCCGCGCCCGTGGCCGCGCCCGCGCGCAGCGACAAGCGTTTTCGTGACGAGGAATGGCAGGAACATTTCATGTTCGACTTCGTCAAGCAGTCCTACCTGATCGCCGCCCGCCATATCCACGATACGGTCAACGGCATCGAAGGGTTGGACGATCAAACGCAGAAAAAGGTCGATTTCTACACCCGCCAGTACATCGACGCGCTGTCGCCATCGAATTTCGCCCTCACCAATCCGGAAGTGTTCCGCGAAACAATCAAGAGCAACGGCCAGAACCTGATCAAGGGTCTGGACAATCTCCTGCGCGACATGGAAGACGGTGGCGGCAACCTGCGCGTGCGCATGACCGATACTTCGGCGTTCGAACTGGGCAAGAACGTTGCCACCACGCCGGGCAAGGTGGTCTTCCAGAACGACATGATGCAATTGATCCAGTACCTGCCCGCGACCGCCAAGGCATTCAAACTCCCGCTGCTGGTGGTGCCACCATGGATCAACAAGTTCTACATCCTCGATCTGCGTGAGAAAAACTCCCTGATCAAATGGGCGGTCGAACAAGGCCACACCGTGTTCGTGATTTCATGGGTCAACCCGGACGAAACCCTGGCCGACAAGGATTTCTCCTCCTACATGCACGAAGGCATCCTCGCCGCGCTCGACGCCATCGAAACACAAACCGGCGAAAAAACGGTCAACGCCCTCGGCTACTGCCTGGGCGGCACCCTGCTCGCCGCCACCCTGGCCTGGCTGGCGGCGAAAAAGCAGCCTCGCGTCGTTTCGGCCACCTTCCTCACCACGCTTACCGATTTCAAGGAACCGGGCGAACTGGGCGTGTTCATCGATGAAGACCAAGTCACCCATCTCGAACAAAAGATGTTCAAACGCGGCTACCTCGAAGGCGCGGAAATGGCGGGCACCTTCAACATGCTGCGCGCCAATGACCTGATCTGGTCGTTCGTGGTCAACAACTACCTGATGGGCAAGGACCCCATGCCCTTCGACCTGCTCTACTGGAATTCCGACTCCACCCGGCTGCCCGCGAAGATGCACAGCTTCTACCTGCGCAAGATGTACATGGAAAACAAGCTGGTCGAACCCGGTGGCATCGAACTCGACGGCGTGCCGATCGACCTCGGCAAGATCAAGATTCCATGTTTCTTCATCTCGACCATGGAAGACCACATCGCGCCGTGGAAAAGCACCTACATGGGCGCCCGGCATTTCAGCGGCCCGGTGCGTTTCGTGCTCGGCGGCTCGGGTCACATCGCCGGCATCGTCAATCCACCCGCCGCGAACAAATACGGACACTGGATCAACCCCGCGTCCAAACTGCCCGCGACCGCCGAAGAATGGTTCACCGGCGCCGAACAACACCCCGGCTCATGGTGGGTAGATTGGCAGCGCTGGATTTCCAGCCATGACAATACTCAGGTCGAAGCCCGCGATCCGCTCAAGGGCAAGTTGAAAGTCCTCGAAGACGCCCCCGGCAGCTACGTCAAGCTGCGCCTCGATGCCAGCAAGAGCGAGTGAATGCGCCGCGCCCGCGCCGCGTTTGGTGCTCGACACCAACACGGTGCTGGCGCTTTGGCATTTTGACGATCCCGTTCTTGCCCCGCTCGCCCGCATCATCGAAACCGCCCAGGTCACCCTGGGCAGCCGCGATGATGCGCTGGCGGAATTGCGCTGCGTGCTCGCCTATCCGCGTTTTGCCATCCCCGCCGCCCGGCAGGCGGACATCGTCGATCGTTACCAAGCCCGTCTGCATCCCCCGGTCATGGCGGGCGTGAATTGCGCCTTGCCCCTGTGCCGCGATCCGGACGACCAGAAATTTCTCGAAATCGCCTGCGAACAAGCCGCCACCCACCTCCTTACCCGCGACCGGCTATTGCTCAAACTGGGACGCCATCGCTTGCTGCGCGGTGCGTTCCGGATAATGACGCCTGAACATTTCCAGAATTTGCCTCGAACCGCTTCAGTGGCAAACCGGAACGGGTTGATGCCATAGACACGAACGATACCCATGGCGCTCAAGGCAATCGCATTGAAGAAACCGGCATTGCGTTGCGGATGTCGAATTGCCGGTGAGAAGGGAAAAGCCCGCTATTCCGAAAGCTACTTGTTTTCCTTCTCCCCTTACGGGAAGAAGGAGGCCGACAGGCCGGATTTCCGCCCTTCGTGGTAAGAAAAAGGGGACCGGGAACCGCCTGCCGTCAAGTTTATTTACCCGACGTATAGATTTGGTCGAAAATGCCGCCATCCGAGAAATGCGCTTTCTGCGTTTTCTGCCAGCCGCCGAAAACATCGTCGATGGTAAACAGCTCCAATTTGGAGAAACGTGCCAGATCGGCGGCAGCGGCATGCTCGGGGTGACGCGGACGGTAATAGTTCTTCGCCGCGATTCGCTGCCCGGCCGGGGAATAGAGGTATTCGAGATACGCCTTCGCCTGTTTTTCGGTGCCACGCTTCTGGACAATCGCGTCGACGACCGTGACCGGCGGCTCGGCAAGGATGGAGAGCGGCGGCGCGATGATCTCGAATTGATCCGGCCCCAGTTCATTGATCGATAACAGTGCTTCGTTTTCCCACGCCAGCAACACGTCACCGATACCACGCTGCACGAAAGTATTGGTCGAACCACGCGCGCCTGAGTCGAGCACAGGCACTTGCTTGAAGAGCCGGGCGACGAAATCCTTCGCCTTGGCTTCGTCGTTGCCGTTCTTCCTCAGCGCGTAACCCCAGGCCGCGAGATAGTTCCAGCGCGCTCCGCCCGAAGTCTTGGGGTTCGGCGTGATGATCTCGATGCCCGGCTTTACCAGATCATCCCAATCCTTGATGCCTTTGGGATTGCCCTTGCGCACCAGGAATACGATGGTCGAGGTGTAGGGCGCACTGTTGTCGGCAAAACGCTTCTGCCAGTCAGGCGCTATCTTGCCGGTCTTCTCAACGATTTCATCGATGTCATAGGCAAGCGCCAGGGTCACCACGTCGGCTTCCAGCCCGTCGATTACCGAACGCGCCTGCTTGCCCGAGCCGCCATGCGACTGCTTGATCTCAAGATCTTCGCCAGTGCTCGCCTTCCAGTGCTTGACGAATTCATCATTGAATTCCTTGTACAGCTCTCGGGTTGGATCATAGGAAACATTGAGCAGCGTTTGTGCGGCAAAGGCGCTGGTCGCCAACATCACCGCCGCACCGGTCAATACCGTACGAATGAACTTGAGTTGCTTCATGGTCATGCGTCCTTTTGGATGGAAAAACAAGGGAGCGAGGCTAGCCCACCCAGCCCGGGGATGGAACGAAGAAATAATGCAATGGATATTCAGGCGTGGGAACCGCTTCGCCGCCGCAAGGCAAACCGAGAACAGCCAGTATGCAGGCGCTTCGTGCCTGGTGATTTTTTCTGTCTTCTGTCATCAGTCTTCTGTTCTCCGCTACGCACTACAATGCGCTTCCCCCTCCCTGTTCCGCCCCATCATGTCTACTCCTTCCCGCGACGCTGGCTACATCCACATACGTGGCGCGACCCAGAACAACTTGCGCAACCTGTCGCTGGATTTGCCCTTGAACCGTTTGACCGTGGTGACCGGCGTCTCCGGTTCGGGCAAATCCTCGCTGGTGTTCGACACGCTCTACGCCGAGGGGCAGCGCCGTTACATCGAGACTTTTTCGCCCTACGCGCGCCAGTTCCTCGATCGCATGGATAAACCCAGGGTCGAGAAGATCGAAGGCGTGCCTCCGGCGATCGCCATCGACCAGACCGCCCAGATTCGCGGTTCGCGCTCTACCGTCGGCACCATGACCGAGCTGGCCGACCATTTCAAATTGCTCTATGCGCGCGCGGCCCGCCTGTATTGCCAACGCTGCGGCAAACCCGTGCGGCGCGATACCCCGGCTTCCATCGCCGCCGACCTTGCCCGCCGCGCCCAGGCCGCGGGCGATCCGCGGCTGGTGATTTGCTTTCCGTTGCCGGTGCCCAAAAATTTTTCCATCGAGGAAATCACCCAATTGCTCGCCGCCCAGGGGTACACCCGCATCCAGGCGGATGAGGGCGACACGTTGCTGGTGGTACAGGATCGTTTCCGTCTGTCATCGGTCGAACCGGCGCGGCTGGCCGAGGCGCTGGAGGCTGCCCTGCAGCGCGGCCATGGTCGTCTTGATGTCTACGCGGGCGAGGATGAGGTGTGGCGTTATTCCGAAGGCTTGCACTGCGCCGATTGCGATATCCAGTACAGTGATCCCACGCCGGGTCTGTTCTCGTTCAATTCGGCGATCGGCGCCTGCGAGACTTGCCGGGGTTTCGGGCGGGTGATCGGGGTCGATTTTTCCCTGGTGGTGCCGGACGAATCGAAAACGCTCGCCGCGGGCGCGGTCAAACCGTGGCAGACACGCAGCTTCCATGAATGCCAGGACGATCTGATGCGGATGGCGCCGAAATACGGCGTGGCGACCGATATTCCTTTTCGCGACCTGCCGCCCGAACATCGGCGCTGGGTGCTCGAAGGCGACGATAAATGGAAAAGCTGGTCGTCATCCTGGCCGCGCCATTGGTATGGTGTGCGCCACTTCTTCGACTGGCTGGAGAGCAAGGCTTACAAGATGCATATCCGGGTGCTGCTGTCGCATTACCGCAGCTACACCGAATGTCCGGCTTGTCATGGCGCGCGGCTGAAACCTCAGGCGCTGCTGTGGCGGCTGCCGCTCGCCGACGATGACGACAGAGGGCTGGCGATCAACGAATTGATGGCGTTGCCGGTCGACAAGATCCGCGCCCGCCTGTCCAGCCTGTCCGGAGCCGATGAGGCGAGCGTGCTGATCCTGGACGAGATTCGCGCCCGCCTCGATTACCTGAGTGATGTCGGTCTCGGCTACCTGACCCTCGACCGCCAGTCGCGCACCCTCTCCGGTGGCGAGGTGCAGCGCATCAATCTCACCACCGCGCTGGGCACTTCGCTGGTCAACACGTTGTTCGTGCTCGACGAACCTTCGATTGGCCTGCATCCGCGAGACATCGGACGCATCCTCGGGGTGATGACCCGCCTGCGCGACGCCGGCAATACCTTGGTCGTGGTCGAACATGATCCCCAGGTGATGCTTGCCGCCGACGAATTGCTGGAAATCGGCCCCGGCCCCGGCGAGCGCGGCGGCCAACTCGTCGCCCGCGGCGCGCCGGTGGCGATCATGCGCGACGCCGCCTCGGTAACCGGCCCCTGGCTCGCCGGGAAAAAACAGATCGCCGGGGTGAGAAGCGCGCGCGCGGTCACGGCGGCCACGCCCCGGCTGCGCCTGGTGGGCGCGGCGGAACACAATTTGCGCGCCATGACCGTGGCTTTTCCACTCCAGCGTCTCGTCTGCCTCACCGGCGTGTCGGGTTCGGGTAAATCGACCTTGATCCAGGATGTGCTTTATCCCGCGCTGGCGCGCCATTTCGGCCAATCGCTGGAACAGGCGGCGGGCAGGTTCGAATCGGTCGATGGCCTTGAGCATCTGCGGGGCGTGGTGATGGTCGATCAGTCGCCAATCGGCAAAAGCTCACGTTCCAATCCAGTGAGCTACATCGGCGCCTGGGATGCGATCCGTCAGCTTTTTGCCGCGTTACCAGAAGCGAAACAGCGCGGCTACAGCCCAGGCACCTTCAGCTTCAACGCCGGTCATGGGCGCTGCCCGACCTGCTCCGGCTCGGGTTTCGAGCATGTCGAGATGCAGTTTCTCTCCGATGTCTGGCTGCGCTGCCCGGACTGCGACGGCAAACGCTACCGCCCGGAAGTGCTCGAATTGCGCTGGCAGGAAAAATCCGTTGCCGATGTGCTGGAGCTGACCGTCTCCGAGGCGCTCGGCTTTTTCGCTGGCCAGCCCAAAGTGCTGGCCGCGCTCGCGCCGCTCGCCGAAGTCGGACTTGATTACTTGCGCCTTGGCCAGCCGGTACCCACGCTCTCCGGCGGCGAAGCGCAGCGGCTGAAACTGGCCGGTCATCTCGCCGAAGCCTCGGGCAAGGTCAAAGGACAGAAAGCAAAAGCCAGAGGACAGAAACAGAATGGCGAGGATGGCGACACACCCGGTCTACTCTTTCTGTTCGACGAACCGACGACCGGCCTGCACTTCGAGGATGTCGCCACCTTGCTGCGGGCCTTCGACCGCCTCATCGCCGCAGGGCATTCGCTGATCGTCATCGAGCACAACCTGGATGTCATTACCGCCGCCGATTGGGTGATCGACCTCGGCCCCGAAGGCGGCGAACAAGGCGGCGAACTGGTGGCCGAGGGCACGCCGCGGGAACTGGGCGGACATGCCGCCTCCCACACCGGCGCGGCCTTGCGCGACCATGCCGCCACCCTGGCGCGCATCCGCGAACAAGCCCGGCGGCCGATGGTCGCCGAAGCGCGGGCGCAATACCGGGCGAGCGCGCCGGCCATCGAAATCTTCCATGCCCGCGAGCACAACCTGAAGAACATCAGCGCACGCATTCCGCGCGACCGTTTCACCGTGGTCACCGGTTTGTCGGGATCGGGCAAATCGACGCTGGCTTTCGACATCATCTTTGGCGAGGGCCAGCGCCGTTATCTCGAATCGCTCAATGCCTATGCTCGCCAGTTCGTGCAACCGGCGCGGCGGCCCGACGTCGACCGCCTGGCCGGCATTCCACCGACGGTGGCAATCGAGCAGCGCGCCAGCCGCGGCGGCTACAAAAGCACGGTGGCGACCCTGACCGAAATCCAGCCTTTCCTGCGTCTGCTCTACGTCAAGCTCGGTACCCAGTTTTGTCCGCATTGCCAAGTGGAAGTCAGGCCACAGAGCTTCGAGGCCATCGTCGCCCAACTCATGCACGACTATCGCCAGGCATCCATCGAAGTGCTGGCGCCGTTGGTGATCAATCGCAAAGGGCTCTACAACGAACTCGCCAAATGGGCCAAGGGCAAGGGCTACACACAATTGCGGGTCGATGGCGACTATCTGCCCACCGCGAAATGGCCCCGGCTCGACCGCTACCGCGAACACAACATCGAACTGCCTCTGGGCATGGTGGTAGTCAATCCCGAGCGCGAAACCCTGTTGCGCGACTTCGTGCGCGACGCGCTCGACCACGGCAAGGGCGTGCTCCAGGTGCTGGCGCTGGGCACGCCGGGCGCCCGCCCGGTCACCTTTTCCACCCTGCGCGCCTGCCCGCAATGCGGCGCCAGTTTTCCCGAGCCGGACCCCCGGCTGCTGTCCTACAACACACGGCACGGCTGGTGCCCGGCCTGCTACGGCACCGGACTGAAGACGACGACGGCACAGATCGAAGACCCCGATCAACTCGATCTTGGCAAGGTCGACGAATGGGTGCGGCGCGACGAAACCTGCCCAGTGTGCGAAGGCGCAAGGCTCAACCCGGTGGCCAGGGCGCTGCGTTTCCGCGAACTCGGGCTGCATGAACTGGCAACCCTGTCGGTCGAAAACGCCGCCGCGTTTTTTGCCCGCCTGACGCTCGACGCGCGCGAGACCGACATTGCCCGCGATCTGATCACGGAAATTCGCGCCCGTCTCGATTTCCTCCAGCGCGTCGGCCTCGGCTATCTCGCCCTCGACCGCGCCGCGCCGACACTGTCGGGCGGCGAAGCGCAACGCATCCGCCTTGCCGCCCAACTCGGCTCCAACCTGCGCGGCGTATGCTACGTGCTCGACGAACCGACCATCGGCCTGCATCCGCGCGACAATCGTTTGCTGCTCGATACCCTGACCGCCCTGCGCGACCGGGGCAATACCCTGGTGGTGGTCGAACATGACGAAGAGACCATCCGTCGCGCCGACTACCTCATCGACCTCGGCCCCGGCGCGGGCACGCGGGGCGGCGAGGTCGTAGCCGAAGGCGATCTCGCCGCCCTCCTCGCCGCGCCCGCATCGGTCACCGGCGCCAGTCTGCGCGCGCCGCGTCCGCATCCGTGGGCGCCGCGCCAGCCCGTGGACGCGAATCATCCGGCGCTCACCGTCGTGGGCGCGAAACTGCACAATCTGAAGGAAATCACGGCGCGAGTGCCGCTTGCCCGCCTCACCGTGGTCACCGGGGTATCCGGTTCGGGCAAGTCGACGCTGGCCCGCGACGTCATCCACGCCAATTTGCGCGCGCTGCTCGGCGACCCCGAAGCCGCGCGCGCGCGGCGGCGGGGAACAAGCGGACGGGTGGAACACAACATCGCCAGCCATGCGCCCCTCATCGGCTGCCGCGCGCTTGATGGCTGGGCGCGGCTTGGGCGGGTGCTGGAAGTCGACCAAACCCCGATTGGCAAAACCCCGCGCTCCTGCCCGGCGACCTACGTCGGGTTCTGGGATGCCATCCGCAAGCTCTTTGCCGATACGCCCGATGCCCGCGGACGAGGCTTTTCGGCCTCGCGTTTTTCCTTCAACACCGGCGCCGGACGTTGCCCGGTCTGCGAAGGCGCGGGGCAAATCACGGTGGAGATGAATTTCCTGCCCGACGTCAAGACGCCATGCGAAGCCTGCGGTGGCGCGCGTTTCAACGCCGAAACCCTGGCAGTGCTCTGGCGCGGCCAATCGGTGGCCGCGGTGCTGGCGATGGCGGTAGACGAAGCGGTGGAATTCTTCGCCGCCCATCCGGGAATCGCCCACCCGTTGCGCCTGTTACAGGAAGTCGGCCTCGGCTATCTGACCCTGGGCCAACCCAGCCCGACGCTCTCCGGCGGCGAAGCGCAACGCATCAAACTGGTGACGGAGCTTGCCAAGGTACGTCCGCGTCCGGACGATGCCGCCAGCGGCCTGCCGCTGCCGCCCGACCGCCATACGCTCTATGTGCTCGACGAACCCACGGTCGGCCTGCACATGGCCGATGTGGAAAAGCTGATTCGCGTACTCCATCGCTTGACCGCGGCTGGGCACACGGTGCTGGTGATCGAGCACGACCTCGACGTCATCGCCGAAGCCGACTGGCTGATCGACCTCGGGCCGGAGGGCGGCGACCAGGGCGGATACGTGGTGGTCGAAGGCCCGCCCGAAAAGGCGATGGCAACATCCGGCTCGCACACGGGCCGTCATCTGCTGGAGTTTTCCGCTTCCCGCGCCAGCGGGCAGATGTCGGAAAACCGGGGACAGGGGACGGGTTAGACCTGGTCGTGCAGTTCCAGGGGCACCCGGCGGCCATATCCTTTTTCTTCCACGGAGTCGATGAATCGCCGCTCCATGATCCGAACAAGTTGGCCCGGCGGGAATCGGCAGGGCAATTGCACACGCAAACGCCGTAAATCTCTGCCCATCCCTACCGAAAAGTCGTTCACAAACAAGCAGTTATGCCAAGGCCCCTACCGGCAATTGAGCCATGAAAGACTTGCCCGTATAATTCGCCCCTTCTCCGAGGAGCGTTGCGAGATTTCTCATCCCAGGCTCGGAGGCCGCCGTCGGCCGCAAACCGGTGGCACGGATCAACGGCGCTCGCCCCGATAACCCTTTGCCGGACACGGGGCGGCGGATGTTCACGTTTCCCCATCGCCTCCAGCCTCGGCCATCGCCTCGAAGGAATTCCGCCATGACCGCTCCCCACGATCACGTCGTCACCGACCTCGCCCTCGCCGAATGGGGCCGGAAAGAAATCGCCATTGCCGAAACCGAAATGCCCGGTCTGATGGCAATCCGCGAAGAATATGCCCAAAGCAAACCCCTGACGGGCGCGCGCATCACCGGTT
>JAITCV010000140.1 GCA_031282905.1 Azoarcus sp.
CCAAACGCGGCCAGGGCGGCAGCGGTCTGGGGCTGCATCTCGTCTACAACATCATCACCCGCAACCTGGGCGGCACGATCAAGGCGGACAGCATCCCCGGAGAGGGAGTGACCTTCACCCTGACCCTGCCCGGCAGCGTGGCGGGCGATTGATAGCGGTCGAGTGCTTCGTTCGGAAGAGAAAAGAAGACGGTGTGGAACAGGCCGTAGTAGGGGCACGGCGCGCCGCGCCCCTACAGTCGTCTACTTCTGATCTTCGGACATCTTGGCTGGCTTGTTGGATAGCTGCGCGCTGTAGGAGATGCGAGTGGGGAAAGCGATCTCCGCGCCGTGGCGGGTGATGATTGCGGAAATCTTCAGCAGGATGTCCTGTTTGATCACGTGGAAATCCACCCATACCGTGGTACGGGTAAAGGTGTACACCAGAATGTCCAGGGAATATTCGTTGTATTGGTTGAAATTGACGATCAAGGTCTGGCTGGGGTCGATTTCGGGATGATTGGCCAGCATGTCGCGGATGTCATCGACGATGGCGGGCAGCGCCGCGATGTCTTCGTAGCGCACGCCGATGGTCTCGTTGATGCGGCGATTGCTCATCCGCGATGGATTTTCCACCGTGATCTGGGTAAAAATCTGGTTGGGCACATAAAGGGGCCGTTTGTCGAAGGTGCGAATACGAGTCAGCCGCCAGCCGATTTCCTCCACCGTGCCCTCGATGTTCTTCTCCGACGAACGAATCCAGTCGCCGACCGCGAACGGACGATCGAGATAGACCATCAATCCGCCGAAGAAATTGGCGAGCAGATCCTTGGCCGCGAAACCCACCGCGATACCGCCGATACCGCCGAAGGCCAGCACGCCGGACACCGAGAAGCCCAGGCTCTGCAGACCGACCAGCACCGCGACGATCAGCACCACGATACGCGCGAGCTTGCCAACGGCATCGATCGTGGTACGGTCGACCGGCTCGCCCTGGGTCACCTTGAGCGCCACCAGCACCCGCTGCGTGTTGTTGATGAAACGCAGCATGAACCAGGCGAAACAGGCGATCACCCCGACCGTGCGCAGGGTTGGCACGGCGTCGAACAGCGCAATGCCGGTTCTGTCGCCGGCGATCCGGGCGGCGAACGCCAGGCCGACGACCCACGCCAGCATGCTTCCTGGACGGCGAATGGCCGAAACCAGGGCGAAATCCCATGGCGTTTTCATGTGGCGCGTTTTTTCTTCGAGCTTCCCCAGCACCCGGCCCAGCGCGAAGTTGAAAATCACCACCGCGCACACGATCAGGCCGACATAAAGCGCGAAAGTGATTTCCGCGTTTCCGCCCGTTACCCGCGCCAGCCATGCCTGTATTTCTTCCATCTTCTCGTCTCCCGCTTCCCTGAATCATGCGAATTTTACGTCGTTCTCGCGAATATCACTTGCACTCGGGCGGAAATCCCGCCAGTATTTTGACGAATTCTTGAACGATGAGCGCCGACAGAAGGCACAATGACATCATGAGCGACGTTGCCGCAAAAGCCCTCAAGGGAATCACCATACCCGCCTGCCCGGCCATCCTGACTCAGTTGATGAACGAACTGAGGAGCCCGATCACCAACAACAAGAAAATCGCCGGGCTCATCATTCAGGACGTTGGCATTGCATCGGTTGTCATCCGCAGCGCCAATTCCCCCCTGATCAGCGGCAATCGCCGGATCGAATCCATCTCGGACGCGGTCAGCCTGCTGGGTTTCGGCTCGCTCGCCAATCTGGTGCATGAAGCCTTGCTGCAAAGCTCGATTGGCAACAACCACGCCTCGCTCGAACGTTTTTGGGACAGCTCACGCTACACGGCCATCGCCAGTTCCAGGCTGGCCCACGCGGTCGGGCGCATCAACCCCGACGCCGCCTATACCTTCGGCCTGTTCCATGATTGCGGCATTCCCTTGCTGGCCCAGCGTTATCCCGAATACAAGGACGTGCTCCGCGAAGCCAACCGCAATGCCGAAAAGGTATTCACCACCATCGAGGACGAAGTCATCGGCACCAACCATGCCGTGCTGGGATATTACCTCGCGCGCTCCTGGGGACTGTCCGACGCCGTCACCCAGGGCATCCTCAACCATCACGATTACGCCCAGCTCGAAGACCCGCGCAACGTCGACAGTGATGCCCATCGCATGATCGCGATCAACGTCGCGGCTGAATACATCGCGCGCACCCACCTGCGCACGGCGCACGATACCGAATGGAGCAAGGCGCGCGGCGCGGTTGCCTTTTTCTTCGGTTTATCCCCCACTGAAATCGACGACCTCGCCGACGATGTGATCTACCAGTTCGACCAGTCCCTCAACCAGCACGATGACGATTGAAGCAAGATGACATCTCGAAGATATTTTATCCTTGAGAATCAATGAGTTACGTTCAATCTTTCGCTGGAATGACGAGTTTGCTTGTAGCTTTGGAACCCGATTTGTGGCCCCACGTGATGCCAGAGGCGCTGCATGCGTCGCCCGCTACAAAGCCGTGCCATTGCTGTGGGTAAATTTTGCTGGAATGAAGATCCAGGTTCATCGGGGAAAACGGGACTCCTCATCAAAGCCGCAGCATAGGGCAAGAATTGGTTGGAACAATGCCCGAAAAACCACGCACAAGTCACGAACCTCTCAGTTAGACTAGGAAATTCGCGGATCCGCTCGTGCAACCCGCGTTTTATCGCCCTTCCATCCCCCCTCCCCTCCCCATTTTGACTCCCTTTTCTGACTCCCCACGCCGATGAATCGTTCGTTGAACCGAATCGCATTGCTTGCCGCCCCCCTGTTTGTCCTGTCTACGCACACCGCCGCCGCGCCAGCGCCGGCCGCGCCGCTTACCCCCAGCCCAGCCCACGCCGAGACCGCGCTCACCAGCGTCGAGCTGCTGTCCCGCCATCACTACAAGGCTCAGCCGCTCGACGATGCGCTCTCCCAGCAGATTTTCGAACGCTATCTCAAGGCGCTCGACCCCAACCGTCTCTTCCTGCTGCAAGCGGACATCGACGAATTCGCTTTCGCGCGCACGACCCTGGACGATGCCATCCGCGCCGGACGACTCGATCTGCCCTTCGCCCTTTTCGCCCGTTATACCCGACGGACGAACGAGCAGATGAACGTGATACGCGCACTGCTCGATACCAAATTCGATTTCAGCCTCAACGAAACCTATACCCCCGACCGCAGTGAAGCGCCGTGGGCCGCTTCAACCGGCGAATTGCGCGAAATCTGGCGCAAGCGGATCAAGAACGACTGGCTGCGCCTGCGCCTTGGCGGCATGAACGACGCGGCCATCCGCACCACCCTGTCCAAGCGGTATGAACACGCGCTGGATCGCGCCGCCCGTTTTTCCAGCGATGAAGTGTTCCAGACCTTCATGAATGCCTGGGCCAGCGCGCTCGAACCCCACACCAGCTACCTTGGCCCCCGCGCCGCCGAAGATTTCGCCATCTCGATGAAACTGTCGCTGGTCGGCATCGGCGCGGTGCTCCAGGAACGCGATGACTATGTCACCGTGCGCGAACTGATCGCCGGTGGCCCGGCGCTGCGCTCCGGCAAGATCGAAGTCGGCGACCGCATCGTCGGGGTTGCCCAGGGCGATGGCCCCATGGTCGATGTCACCGGCTGGCGCGCGAACGAAGTCGTCAACCTCATCCGGGGCGCGGCCAACACCACCGTGGTGCTCGATCTCCTGCCCGCTGGCATCGATGACGAACATCACCGGGTCACGCTGGTGCGCGCCACCATCCGTCTCGAAAACCAGGCCGCGAAGAGCGAAATCCGCGAAATTCACAGCAGCGGCAGCATCCACCGCATCGGCGTCATCAAACTGCCCAGTTTCTACCAGGACTCCGAAGCGCGCCGCAGGAATCCCGGCAACTTCCGCAGCGCCACCCGCGACACCGCCCAGTTGATCGAACAACTCAAGCATGACGGCATCGACGCCTTGCTGCTCGACCTGCGCAACAACGCCGGCGGCGTGCTCGACGAAGCGGTCTCGCTCACCGGACTATTCATCGACAGCGGTCCGGTCGTCATCCAGCACAACGCGCGCGGCCAGATGCGCATCGAGCGCGACCTCGTGGCGGGCATGGCCTGGGATGGGCCGCTCGCCGTGCTCATCAACCGCGCGTCGGCCTCGGCATCGGAAATCTTCGCCGCCGCCATCCAGGATTATGGCCGAGGCATCATCATCGGCGAAGACAGTTTCGGCAAGGGCACGGTGCAAACCCTGATCGACCTCGACGAAATCGCCCGCAGCAAACCGCCCCGCTACGGCGAACTGAAGCTGACTGTCGCCCAGTTCTTCCGCATCTCCGGCGGCACCACCCAGCTACGCGGCGTCACCCCCGACATCGCCCTGCCCTCACTGTCCGATACCGAGCATTTCGGCGAAGCGAGCTATGACAATGCTCTGCCCTGGACGCGCATCGGCCCCGCCGAATACCACAGCGTGGGCAATATCGCCGCCCTGCTGCCCGAACTGAACGTGCGCCATGAACAACGGGTTGCCAAGGATGCCGGTTTCCACCAGCTTCAGGAAGACGCCGAAGAGTTGAAAGCAATGCGCCAGCGCAGGACGATCTCGCTCAACGAAGCCAGGCGCCGCGCGGAATATCGCCGCCAGGAAGCCCGCGCCAAGATCCGCAACCAGCTACTCGGCATCGTCGGCCCGGATGGCGCCGATCTTCCGGATAATGACGATGGCCTGTTCAGCGACGAACGCAGCCTGAGTGTGGATCTGGCCGCCGAAAAAGCGCGCAAGACCGTCCGCGATGTGTTGCTCGACGAGGGCGCGAGCATCCTGGGCGACATGATCGAACTGCTCGCCACCGATTCCGAACTTGCCCGCAACGTAAGCGCAGAGCATGTCAGCGCCGAGCAATGAACATGGCAACGCACATGATCCGGATTCTTGATGCCTTGGAAAAACACGCAACATGGAAAAAGCACGGATACGGGTCGTGGAAGGCGATCTCCTCGATCAGCCGGTCGATGTCATCGTCAATGCCTGGAATCGCAATATCATTCCCTGGTGGCTCCTGCTGCCGCAGGGCGTCTCCGCGGCGATCAAGCGGCGCGGCGGCCTGGAACCCTTCCGGGAACTTGCCCGGCATGGCCCGATTCCACTCGGCCACGCCGTGCACACGAGCGCCGGACGCTTGCCGTTTCGGGGCATCATCCATGTGGCGGGCATCAATTTGTTGTGGTTCGCTACAGAATATTCCATCCGCACCGCAACGCGCTCCGCGCTCGAACTGGCGGCGGAAAAGGGCTATCGCACCATTGCCTTTCCCCTGATCGGCACAGGCACAGGCGGTGCTTCCCGGCAAAAAACACAGGCGCTCATGTGCGCGGAAGCGGAAGCCTCCAGTTTTCCTGGAGAAGTAAGCATCGTGTCATACCGGCGTGCCCCTTGAATCTTTTCAAATCGTCGATCCAAGTCGCAAGCGGCCCGGTCGTCAGGCAATTTCCACCCGGTTGCGGCCCTTGTGCTTGGCGGAGTAGAGGGCATGGTCGGCGCGGGAGAGGGCGCGGTCGACGTTGTTGTCGCTGGCGTCCATGATGGTGATGCCGATGCTGGTGGTGACGTTGATGGTGGTGTTGTTGTAGTTGAGCGGCTGCTGTTCGAGCGTCAGGCGGATGCGTTCGGAGAGGTCCCGCGCGCCTTCGAGGCTGGTTTCGGGCAGCAGGATGCCGAACTCTTCGCCGCCCAGGCGGCCGAAGGAGTCGGATTCGCGCAGCAGTTCCCTGACATGCCCCACGATGTGACAAAGCATGGCGTCGCCCGCAGCGTGACCGTAGGTGTCGTTGATGCGTTTGAAATAATCGATATCCAGCATCAGGATGGCTGCCCTTGTCTGATATCTGGATATGCGATTGCGCTCGTGATCGAGGCATTCGAAGAACGCGCGGCGGTTGGGGATGCCGGTGAGCGGATCGGTGGTGGCCATTTGCCATAGTTCGTGCGCGTGGCGTTTGCGCTGCGAGATGTCGCGATAGATGTGAAGGAAGCCAAATGAGGTGTCGTGGTGGCGTATCGGGATGAAATCGCGTTCCATCCAGCGCCCGTCCTTGAAGCGGATTTCCTCGTTGTAGAACGGCCGGGCGCGTTCGCGCAACTCTTCGACGCGCTCGACGAAGGCCATGCTGTCTTCGGCGATGAGGCTGAGCAGGCGGGTGAGCGGTTGCAGCGGCTGCTCCACGGTGTATCCCTCGGTAGACGGGATGCCCAGCAGTTCGAGCGCATAGGGGTTGACCAGCGCGATCCGGCCATGGGGGTCTTCCATGATGACCGCGCCGGGAAAATTATTGACGATGGTTCTGAGGCGGACGTTGGCGATTTCGAGTTGCTCGCGCTCGGCCTTGTGTTGGGTGAAGTCTTCCTTGATGGCGATGAAATGCTGGATGGAGCCTTCGGTGCCGTTTACCGGGGAGATGGTCATTCTTTCATCATAGAGCGTGCCATCCTTGCGGCGATTGACCAGTTCGCCGCGCCAGACATGGCCGGAGCGCAAGGTCTGCCACATCTGGCGATAAAAGCCGTTGCCTTGGAGACCGGATTTGATCAGGCTGCCCGGACGCTGGCCGATCGCTTCAGTGGCGGTGTAGCCGGTGAGTTCGGCAAACGACGGGTTGACCCATTCGATGACCCCGTCACTGTCGGTGACGACGGCAGCATTGGAGCAGGCGTTGAACGAGGTCTCGAGCGTGCGCCGGTGCGCTTCGGCCTGGATGCGCAGCAGGTGTTCGCGGCGGTTGGCGCGGCGAAACAGCAGGTAGCCGATCACGGCGTTGCTCATGGCGATCAGCACCAGCAGCAGGACAAGGACATTCTGCCGTTGGATTTGCGCGCGGATGTTGGCCAATGATTGCTCGCGGTCAACGGTCCAGATGGCGCCAATCGGAAGCTGACCGTGGAGGCGGCAGACGGTGATCAGATGGTGACCGTCGACAGTCTCCAGTATCCGGGCCTTGCCGGGATCGCCGTATTGCCATTGTCTGGTGAGTTCGCGTTCGGCCATCAGCAGGCTGGCATCGACGCTGCGGGTGTCGAACAGGCGCAGGCCATCATGGCGCAACAGGCTGACCCGGGCCCCGGTGGCGCCCAGGATATCGGTCACCTGGCGAATCAGGTAATTCAGGTTCAGGGTGGCGACCAGGCGCAGCGCGCGGTTTTCGGCCGTGTAGCTGATCGGGACGAAGCCTTGATCGGGCGTGCCGCGGCCGTTGTCGGTCTGGGGCTGACCATCGGCGAGATCGCGTCCCGTGTGAGGGGGGCCGATGTGCAGAACGCCGCCGGGCGAGGAAGCGAAAGGGATGTCGTTTTTCGGATCCAGGACGAGGCCGATATTGTCCGCCGTGGTACTGGCGATGACGATGTTCTGGTCATCGACCAGCGAGATCGAACGCAGATAGGGTGTGTTGCGCAGGGTGTTCTGAAGCAGGGGCGTCCATGCCCGCTCGCGCTGGGCGCGGGGGGCGGTGTCGAGCAGCGTTTTCAGGACGAGATCGACATTGCTCAACAATTGCCCGGTGTCGTGGAGGACATAGGCGATATCGCGTTCAGCCTGGGCGCGGATGTTTTCTTCTTCCCGGAGGATGCGGTTGTTGTCATGCGTGGAAAGCCACATGACAGCCAGGATACCGGTCAGCACGAGCAGGGTGGCGAACCCAAGGTGGGCGCGGAAGATTTCTTTCATTTTCGTTGCGCCGCGTGGGGAGTCATGCTGGCCGTTTCACCCGAGGAAAAGGCGATAGACCGGGTTGGCGGTCTCATCGGTATATCCGTAGCCAAGACGGTGGAGAAAGTCGGCGAAACTTGCCTGACTACCTGGCGGAACCTGCATACCAGCGAGCACGCGGCCAAAATCGGCGCCGTGGTTGCGGTAATGGAACAGGCTGATGTTCCAGTCCGAGCGCAGGTGGGAGAGAAAATCCATCAGCGCGCCGGGACGTTCGGGAAAGGTGAAACGATAGACCACTTCATGTTCGGCCTGCGGCGCATGACCGCCCACCATGTAACGCGCATGGGTCTTGGCCATTTCGTTGTCGGTGAGGTCGAGGGCAGGCAACTGATGGCGTTCGAGCAATTCGATGAGACGCGCGGCTTCGGCGCGATTATGTACGGTGACGCCGACGAAGATATGGGCTTTTTCCGCATCGGCATAACGGTAATTGAATTCGGTGATATTGCGATTGCCAAGTAATTGACAGAATTTGCGAAATGAACCGGGTTGCTCGGGAATCGTCACCGCGAGCACGGCCTCGCGTTGTTCGCCGAGTTCGGCGCGCTCGGCGACGAAACGCAGGCGGTCGAAATTCATGTTCGCTCCCGAGGCGACGGCGACCAGGTTTCTGTCGCGCAATTTGTGGCGTTGCGCATATTCCTTGGCCCCGGCCACGGCCAGTGCGCCCGAGGGTTCGAGAATCGAGCGGGTATCTTCGAAGACATCCTTGATCGAAGCGCAGATGGCGTCGTTATCGACTTCGATGATTTCGTCGACGTATTGCTGGCAAAGCCGGAAGGTTTCGTCGCCGACGCGCTTGACCGCCGTGCCGTCGGCGAAGAGACCGACTTGTTCCAGCGTGACGGGTTCGCCCGCGGCCAGCGATCGCGCCATGGCGTTGGCGTCGAAGGTTTCGACGCCGATGATTTTTGTCTCCGGGCGCAGGCGTTTGATATAAGCCGCCACCCCCGCGATGAGGCCGCCGCCGCCGATGGCGCAGAATACGGCGTGGATCGGCTGTGGATGGGCACGCAGGATTTCCATGCCGATCGTGCCTTGCCCGGCGATGACGTCGGGGTCGTCGTAGGGGTGGACGAAGGTGAGTTTGTCGCGTTTTTCGACTTCGATGGCATGCGCGTAGGCGTCGGAATAGGATTCGCCCGCGAGCACGACTTCGCCGCCGCGCGCGCGCACCGCGTCGATCTTGATTTGCGGCGTGGTGGCGGGCATGACGATGACCGCCCGCGTACCAAGTTTTTGCGCCGACAGCGCCACGCCTTGGGCATGGTTGCCAGCGGAAGCGCAGATCACTACGCGCTTGAGCGCCGCCGCCGGCAGGTTCGCCATTTTGTTGTATGCGCCGCGCAGTTTGAAACTGAAAACCGGCTGCATGTCTTCGCGCTTGAGGTAGAGGCGGTTATGAACGCGGGCGGAGAGGTTGGCGGCGAAGTCGAGCGGCGTTTCCGTGGCAACGTCGTACACCCTGGCGTTGAGAATGCGTTCCAGATAATCAGGGGGGGGGGCCATGAGGGGAATATTTCCGCGTTGCCACAAAGTGTCCGAGAGTAGCAGCCCGCGCCGGGGGGCGGCAAGAGCGTGATGTCCGCAAGGCAATGATTTCAGCATGGTGCGCGCGGTGAAGCCGCGAAATGGGCCCTCGGCTCTCTTGGCCACCGACGGAGACAACGTCATCGCGTGATCGAGGCCGGGCAAGCTTTCCTTGCCATGGGGTGCCGAGGCGCTGCGGCTCCAGTTCGAGATGCTCGATAAGTTCAACGCGATAGCCGGTTCCATGTGATGCCAGTTTCGTAGGTTGGATAAGCCAAAGGCGTAATCCGACATTGGTTCATCACCGGCGCAAAGCGCCGCTGTTCTTTGGTTTTGCTTGTGCTGCGCATCGTGGGGACGAATGTCGGATTACGCTACGCTTATCCAACCTACAAAATTGCCCGAACGCGACCCCATCACCACCCTGGGATACAGCGTCGATCTGTAGAACCCGATTTGTGGGGCCACCGATGCCCAAAGGACGTCCGCGCTATCCTTCCCCGCCTTGGGCTTGACCGTGCGCACCGGCTCAATCCAATCCCCATATCGTGGCGACCTTCTGGCGATATCGGTCGAAATAGGCATTGGCTTCGGCATAAGGAATGTGAACTTGCTCGAAGGTATCGACAGGCGGAAAGCCCGGTGGCGGCGGTGTGCCGGGCATGGTGCCGTAGGCATATTCCTGCGCCGCGATCAGCGCCTGGGCGCGCGGGGTAAACAGCCAATTCTTGAGCAGCTTGGCGGCATGGGGGTGAGGCGCGCCCTTGACCAGCCCCACGCCGGGGCCGTAGAGCACGGTGGCGTCTTGCGGGAAAGCCGCCTTGATCGGCGCGCCACTGTCCGCCAGGCGCGTCACGCTCTGGGCCGGCACGAAAAGAATGAAGGCAAACCGTCCCTGGGCCAATTGGGTCATGACGATCTGGTTGCCGCTGCCGTCGCTCGGGCGAGCGTGTTCGCGCAGCCGGAAGAGATCGTCGTCCGACAATTTGCCGCCTTCCTGCAGCACGATCAGGGATGCGTCATGGGGACTGATGCCGCCAAAGCGGGGATGGCTGAATTTGCCCTTCCAGCGTTCGTCGAGGATGTCCGCCCAGGTGGACGGCACCTCCTCGGGCGCGATTTGGCTGGTGTTGTAGGCCAGGGTGAACGCATTGACCCAGGGCAATTGGTAATAGCCTTCCGGATCGGCATATCTTTCCGGCAGATGCCGGGCCGTCTCCGGCACATGGCGCTCGATGCGTCCTTGGCGCACCAGTTCGGCCAGGGTGCCCCAACCGGCCAGGACCAGATCGCCCATGGCGTTGCCGGAGCGTGCCTCGCCTTCCAGGCGGGTATAGACCTGCTGCGAGAGCGAGGGAATCAGGCGAATCCCGGGAAAATCCTGGTTGAATGCCTGCCACAGCGCGGCGGTGTCCGGAAATGCCGTGTAGAGCACCAGTTCCGATTCGCCCGCCGCCAGGGCCGCGGCATAAAGGTCGCGGATGGCCTGATCATGCGCGAACGCCGGAGCAGGGGTGTGCGCGCGGGTTTCCGCGGCCGTTTCCGCCTGCTCCGGGTCCGAGCAGGCGGCCATCGGCAGGGACAGCGTCAGAGATAACGTCAGGGATAACATCAACCCCCCGCCGATTTGGCGTGATGACGAAAACAGGCTTTTCATGAGTCGGACTCCATTGGATGAACAGGCAGGGCAACCAGTTTGTCGGGAGGAAAATCGACATGGATTTCTCCCGAGGGCGGCGGAAATGCCGCGCGTCCACCCCAGTCGCGCGCCAGCAGACTGATCCTCAGCGCCAGCGAACCGCAGTTCGCCGCCACTTCGTAACGCTCGCCGTGGTAATCGACATCTTGTATCTGGAGCGACAAGGCATGACTGGTCTGGCCCCGGCTGACGGGCGTCGCCAACAGGCTCGAGGCCCGCACGGCGATTTCGACCGGGTCGCCAACGGCGAGGGCCGCGTGTGCCCGCGCGTACAGGGGAAACCCCAGTCCGATATCCACGCCGAGATAAGGGCTGGCGCACTCCACCACGGTGCCGCGCACGAAATTGTCGAAACCGAGAAACAGCGCGACGGATTTCGTGGCCGGCCGTTCATGGACGTCTTCCGGACTGCCCAGTTGTTCCAGCCGCCCCGCCTTCATGACCCCGATGCGGTCGGCCAGCACCAGGGCTTCGGTCTGATCGTGCGTGACATACAGGGCCGTGCAGCCGGTTTTGCCATGGATGGCGCGCAATTCCCGCCGCAAGTAGATGCGCAACTGGGCATCCAGGTTGGATAGGGGTTCATCGAACAACACCAATTGCGGCGAGGCGACCAGCGCGCGGGCCAGGGCGATCCGCTGCTGCTGTCCGCCAGAGAGTTCATGCGGATAACGCTCGCCCAGTC
Source organism: Azoarcus sp. (assembly GCA_031282905.1). Taxonomy (GTDB): domain Bacteria; phylum Pseudomonadota; class Gammaproteobacteria; order Burkholderiales; family Rhodocyclaceae; genus WRNU01. The sequence continues at coordinate 11,676 of JAITCV010000140.1, forward strand.
CCCGCAGATCGACCAGTTCCAGCGCCTGGTTTGCCAGCCGCGCGAGTTCGCCGCGCGTGAGCGCTTTGCCGCGCGCCTTGAGCGGATAGGCCACGTTATTGAAAACGGTCATGTGGGGCCACAGCGCGTAGCTCTGGAATACCATGCCGATGTCACGGCGATGAGGCGGCACGAAAAGCGCGGCTTCCGGGTCGGCCACGGTGTGATCGCCGATGCGGATGCGACCGGCGTCGGGCTTGTCGAGTCCGGCGAGGCAACGCAGCGTGCTGGTCTTGCCGCAGCCGCTGGGACCGAGCAGGACGAAGAATTCACCCGGCGCGATGGTCAAATCCAGCCCGTCGATGGCGCGGGCGCAATCCTGACCGGCGTGGAAACGCTTGTGCAATCGCTCGATGCTCACTTTTGCCATTGGGCTACTCCGGAATATTCGTCGATGACGGAAGGATGACTGGGGACGACGGTGTCCCGCCCTCGAAACTTTCTCTGGACGCCCTCGCTCCCAGCACGCCAGCGTCGGCCCGTCCTGAGGCGCGTTCTGAAGAATCCGCTCCGCGTTCTGAAGAATTTGCTCCCCGCCGTGTGCCGCGCAGCGCCGCAGCCACGATGCCGGGCGCCAGGATGAAGAGGCACAGCAGGATCAACAGCGCCGAGGCGACGCCCACTTGGCCGCGCGTGTTCAAGGTGTAGACCGTGGTGGAGAGCGTATTGAGCCCAGGGCCGCCCAGCAACAGCGGGATATCCAGGCTGCCGCTGATGGCGACCGCCGCCAGATACCCACTCACCAGAAAGCTCGGCAGAACCAGACGGAATACCACCTGCGCCCAGGCGCGCGCCGGCGAAGCGCCGCTGACGTGCGCCGCCTCCGACAG
>JAITCV010000166.1 GCA_031282905.1 Azoarcus sp.
TGTGCTTGCCGTTCCTGCCCATCCACGCTCAGCGTCACCCGGGCGTGAGGCGTCTCCCCGGTCTCGGATGAAACCTGCGAATAATTGAGTTTGTAATATTCCTGCGCGGGCGTCACGGTTTCATCGGAAACAAGGGCTTGCAAGTCTTCGTCGAAAATCTCGTGTTTCTTGTCGGCCAATTCCTTGAAACGGGCAAACGCCGCGTTCAACGCCTCGTCGCTCTCCAGCACGATGCCCAGATCGGCCAGGCGGCTCTTGAACGCATTGCGCCCGGAATGCTTGCCCAGCACGAGCTTGTTCGTCGTCCAACCCACCTCTTCGGCGCGCATGATTTCATAGGTTTCCCGGTGTTTCAGCACGCCATCCTGGTGAATGCCAGATTCATGCGCAAAGGCATTGGCCCCGACGATGGCCTTGTTCGGCTGTACTGGATAGCCGGTGATCTGGGAGACCAGCTTGGACGCGGGCACGATCTGGGTGGCATCGATGCGGGTTTCCACCGGAAAGACGTCCGCGCGCGTGCGCACGGCCATCACCACTTCTTCCAGCGAGGCATTGCCCGCCCGTTCGCCCAGGCCATTGATCGTGCATTCCACCTGGCGCGCGCCCGCCAGCACGGCGGCAAGTGAATTGGCGACGGCCAGCCCCAGGTCGTTATGACAATGTACCGACCAGACCACCTTGTCGGCATTGGGTACCCGTTCGAGCAATTGCCGTATGGTCTCCGCGAACTGATGGGGCAGGTTGTAGCCCACGGTATCCGGTACATTGATGGTGGTCGCCCCAGCCTCGATCACCGCTTCGAAAATGCGACAGAGAAAGTCCAGTTCGGAGCGTCCCGCGTCCTCGGCGGAGAATTCCACGTCATCGGTATGACGCCGCGCCCAGCCGATCGCCCTGACCGCCTGTTCCACCACCTGATCGGGCGTCATGCGCAGTTTTTTCTCCATGTGGATCGGGCTGGTGGCAATGAAGGTGTGCACCCGCTTTCTGGGTGCGGGCCGGATCGCCTCCCCCGCCCGCTCGATGTCGCTCTCATTCGCCCGCGCCAGCGAACAGACCGTGGTGTCCTTCAGGGTTTCGGCAATGGCGCGGATGGCGTCGAAATCGCCGAGCGAGGCGGCAGCGAACCCTGCCTCGAGCACATCCACGCGCATTTTTTCCAGTTGGCGGGCAACGCGGATTTTTTCTTCCCGCGTCATCGACGCGCCTGGGCTTTGCTCGCCGTCACGCAAGGTGGTATCGAAAACAACAAGACGATCGGTCATGGGCTGCTCCATCTCGGACTCCGCCGGGCGGAGTCCGACGCAAAAGCGGAGATTTTCTCATGTAATCATGCTTTTCCCACCGTTTGTTTTTCTTTCCCTTTCTTTCCCCTTGCCGAACCGCCCCCCCACCAACCGCAACACGGCTCATCCTCATCGAATTTGTCTTGTGGTCTCTCCACACCGGTATTCAAGCTCTACTGATCGCCGTACGTCTGAAACTTTCAGCCAAACGATATACGGCACACCGCGCCTGAATGGAATCTCTTCATCCACCTTCCCCATAAAAGAGAGAAGGAAAAGCTTGGCGTCCGCTATTGGATCGCTGCGCTTATCCAGGGTTTTCCGGCCGCCTCATCAGTCGTGCCTGTCCTGCGGGGATTGCCGGGTCGGCGTGCGTTTCCAGTTTGTCCCCGGCGGGCAGAGCCTCCCGCAGGCGTTTGGCGAGCGCCTGGAATTCCGGCGCGGTGGGGTCGCTGGCGGAGAGTTGCCAGACAAGATCATGCTTGGCAGAACGGGCGGGCAGATCGCTGCTCATGCCATGACCATGGCGAATGACAGCGGACCATTGTGGCGCGTCGATCGCCAAGCTTACTGCCGCGTGCTCGCTCATGTCTGGAACTGCGGGGGCAAGCGCGGCGCGTTGCCTTTCTGCCATGTCAATGGACTTGTTTTCCGCTGTCGCCATGTTGGCATCCAGTTGGTCGCGCGGCCTTGTCACGGCGGCAGCCCGGGATGGCATGGCGGGTTTTGCCTGGGCTGCTCGTTCGCTGAGCGGTTCTGCTTCCACTGGGTCGGCCATTTGCCCGCCGAACGGCTCGGTTTCCGCCATGATGCCGGGAGGAGGAGGGGGCGCCGCTTCCGCCCTTGGCGGCGATGGGGACAGCAGCGCCACGCTTGTGTCCTGCATCTGAGGCGCGGCATCGTTTCCAGCGACCAAGAAATAACGCTGCGCGAGGATGGCAACGAAAAACGTCAGACCCACAGACAGCCCCAGCGTCCACCATCGCCGCGCCGGGCGTGATGTGGCTGCGGGAGGCGTGGACGTAGTAAACAGACGTGCCTGTTCGCGCAGCCAGTTTGCGGTGTCCGCGTTTACCGGCGCGCCCAGTGCCGCGTCGATTTCGTCGCCACGGGCAATCTGCGTCCACAGGGCTTCACGGCGGGGGGACTGTGCTTCGTCCAGCGCGCGCGCAGCGGCGAGTACCTCGCGGCCAAGGTTTGCGGGAGGCTCGAATTCGCAGGCGCGCAGGGTTCGTTCTTCGGCGCGCGCCGCATCCTGGATGTTGCGCGCCAGCGCTGCCGATGACTCGAAGAACGGCATGGCGCCAAGCACGGCGGCAAGCCGACCTTTGCCCGCGATGAATTTTTCCACCGCGTTCATTCGGCTTGTTCCAGGGCGCGGCGCAAATGCGCGAACGCATAACGCAGGCGGCTTTTGACCGTCTCGAACCCCACGCCTGCCGCCGTGGCGATTTCTTCCATCGATAGTTCGCTGAAAAAACGCAGCACCACGACTTCACGCTGCGCCACCGGCAAACCCATCACCGCTTCGCGTACCCGATGCAGGTTTTGCTTGAGGCTCAATTCCGCCTCCGGGCTCAGATCGTCATCCGGGATATGTTCTTCGCTGCCGTCGAGCGCTTCGTGCGACGAATAGGCGCTCCGCCTGGCGTCGATCAAGGTATTGCGCGCGATCTGGTAGAGAAAGGCGCGAAAAGCGGCGGCAGGTCGATAACTTGCGCAACGCATGAGCTTGAGCCAGGTCTTCTGGCAGATATCCTCGGCTTCGGCCAGGTTGCCCTGGCAGTTCCAGGCGATGAAGTTGAACAGCGCGCGATTGTGTCGGCGAAACAGTTCGGCGATGGGCGCTGCGATGATGCCCTGGGTGACCAACACCATCAGGTCTTCATCGGGCAGGCTGTCGACGGGCATGGGAGCTTGGGGATGGGCGTTCATTCCGGCGAGTATAAATGCCCGCGAGCCGACGGACGGGCAGCGGCGTTCTGCCGCCGCCCGCGCCGCCCGCTTCGTCAATCCTGCTCGTCCTGCCGTCCCGATAGCGCCTCCGCCAGTTCGATCAGCTTGACCAGTTCGCCGCGGTAATCGGTCAGCGCGTCATCCGCCGCGTGTGTCCCGCGGTTCCTCGCCAGTGCCCGCGCGTCCCGATAGCGCCATGTCCCCAGGTCGGCGTTGCCGCGCAGCAATTGACCAAAGCCAGCCACCGCCGCCGCGAGGCGGAAATCCTCATCGGCCTGGTCGATGCTCGTTGATGCTTCGTGCGTTATCTTGCGTTCGATCAGCGTGCTTTGCTCGCCATCCGGCGCCTTGTAGCGCAGTTTGACGAAAGCCAGTTCCCCGCTGTTCGCGGCCTCGTCCCGAGGCTTGGCCTGGGGCTGGTAGCGCAGTGGATCGATCGCGCCTTTTTGCCCGGCCAAGGTGAGTTCATACAAGGCCGTGACCGTGTGTCCCGCGCCGATATCGCCCGCGTCGACCTTGTCATTGTTGAAATCCTCGCGGCGAAGCTGGCGGTTTTCGTAACCGATCAGCCGGTATTCGCTCACCCGCGCCGGATTGAATTCGATCTGGATCTTGACGTCTTTTGCAATCGTCGCCAGCGTCGAGGTCATTTCATTGACCAGCACTTTCTTGCCTTCCATCAGCGAGTCGATATAGGAATAGGCGCCGTTGCCCGCGTCCGCCAATTGCTCCATCAGGTGCTCGTTGTAATTGCCCGTGCCAAAGCCCAGGGTTGAAAACGACACCCCGTTCTTGCGTTCGGTCTCGATCATCTGTTTCAGTTGGTCGAAATCGGTGATGCCGACGTTGAAATCGCCATCGGTCGCCAGCAGGATGCGGTTGATGCCTCCGCGGATGAAATTCTTCCGCGCTTCCTGGTAGGCAAGCTTGATGCCCGCCGCGCCCGCGGTGCTGCCGCTCGCGTTCAGACGGTCGAGCGCCGCGCGGATTTTCTCCTTGTCGCTGCCCGGCGTGCCAGACAACACCACCGCGGTCGATCCCGCATAGGTCACCAGTGAAATCCGGTCGTCTTTTCTCATCTGATTGACCAGCAGTTTCAACGACGCGGTCAATAGCGGTAATTTGTCATTGGAAAACATCGAACCGGATACGTCGACGAGAAACACCAGATTGACCGGAGGCAAGGTTTCCTTGGCCATGTCTTCGCCCTTGAGCGCAACCCGCAGCAGCACCCTGTCCGCGTTCCACGGCGCGATGGCGGTCGCCGTATGCACCGCGAACGGCTTGCCGTCCGTCGGGCGCGCGTAGCGATAGGGGAAATAATTGATCATTTCCTCGACCCGCACCGCATCCTTCGGCGGCAACTGGCCATGGGTGAGCATGCGCCGCACGTTGCTGTAGCTGCCGGTATCGACATCGACGGAGAAGGTCGACACCGGCTCCTCGGCCACGCGCTTCACCGGGTTGTCGCTGATCTTGCCGTAACGTTCGCTATTTTCCGCGAACGTCGGGGGAAACGACTTGTCTTCGCGCGTTATGATGATCAGATCATTGCTGGCGCGGGCCATTTCAGGCGCGGCGCGATAAGCCATCTCGAACTCGGGAGCGGGCGCGTGCGCGGGCTTATTCATTTCAGGAGCGGATGCGGCGGGAGCAAGCTCAGCGGCGGGAGACACGACCGCATTGGGCGGGGGAGGCGACGCTTGCGCCGAATCATGCGCGGGTTCTGGCGTGCTTGTCGGCGGCGACCGCTGTATTTCGGGAGCCGCGCTGTAGTCCGCGCACCCCGCCAGCAGCAACGCCGTCATGGCGGAAAATCGAACCAGGGCAGTCTTGTATTTCATGGTGACACTCCTTTGGAAAATGGGCGATACAACCATGAAACGAACATGAGGCCGAAACAGGTTCATTCCCCACGATCCTGCGCGGGCAAAGCGAAGGATCGTGCCCGGTCGGCGGCGCCACGCTCGACGCGGCGCGCGCAAGCTTTCGTCAACGCGATGGACGACGACAACGCCCCGCCCGCGACGGCGTTGTCGGCGGATTATGCCAGGTTATTGCATGATCATCGGCGGGCAGTGGGAGGATATGGGTTGAATGTGGCCCCCCATGTCCGGCCTGCCGGGCATGGGGTGTATCATGAAAACTACACACATCGTCTCCAGAATCGATTACAACGGGCACAATGACGACACATCATCATCCCGAACGCCAGCCCGCAAGACAAATCATCATTTTTCCATTGCATGACTTTTTATCATGATAGGCTTCATGGATTCATCGTCACCCCTACTTGGAAGCGCGTCATGACAACAAGACTTTCCGCCGAAATCCTCAAGATACCGCTGGCGCAGCTCGCGCCCTCGCCCTTCAATGTACGCAGCATTCGCACGCTCAAGCGGATCGAGGAGCTTGCGCGCAGTCTTGCGGAGGATGGACAGAAGGAGCCGATCACCGTGTATCCGGGGGAAAAGGATGAGGAATATCGGGCGTGACGCGCTATCTCGCGGCGCAGTCGCTGGGTTGGGAGACGCTGGACGTGCGGGTGGTCGTGCTGGGTTCCGCGAACTCGCCGCTGGCCGTGGTGAAGTCCAGCCGCCTGCACAATGACACGCAGCGGGAAACGGAACTGGATCATGCCCTTTTGGCAGAGAAACTGCGGAAAGCGGGACACAAACCGGCGGAAATCGTGGCTGCCCTGGGTTACGGTTCCGAGCGCGGCATAACCCGATTGAAGGCATTTTTCGAGTTGCCTGACTCCATTCTCGTGGCGGGCAAGGCAAATCCGGAAAAGTTTTCGGCCTCGCTGGCGGAAACCTTGAAGAAAGCGGTATCTATCATTGGCGAAGAAGAAACTCTGCGGATCCTGAAGCAGACCTTTGCGGAAAATCTTTCCCGACGCAGAACGGAAAGCTTGGTTCGCACCGAGGAATTGCGTCAACAGCGGGAGGCCAACCTGCGCCCGCGGCGGATATGTTATCAGGATATTCATCTGGGAGGCGACAAAATCGGTCGCCTGGACGTCTGGGAAACCCCTGAACGTCAGCACAAAATCCAGATTTCCGCATTGCTGGACAAGGCCAGGGGCGTGCAGTGGGTCGAGCAATTGCAGATTTTCCTGCAAGCTTCCCTGGAAGATGTGGCGGAAACGGAGGATGCGTGATGACGACAGCAATCAAGCTCCATACCATTGATTTCAAAGAAATGCCGGTGACGCGGATGTCAAGGCGAGCGGGCTCTACAAGCATGACCACGCGCCTCTCGCGGGAGACCGAATGAAATGAGCCAACGAAGCCTGGGAATCACACTGTGTCTCTTGCTGCTGCTGAATCTGCTGGTGATGCTGCCGAAATGGCTGGGATTGACCAACGGGACACCGAAGGAATGGGCGCAACAACGAGATTGGGACAAACCGACCGACCCCAGGGAACTGGAAGCATACAACTTCGCGCATTCATTGGAATTGCCGCTGGGCCGGGGCTTGCCCGATCCGGAACGCTTTCGTTTCAAGGATTACCGCCAGATGCCGCATCGGGTCACGGCGGCGGCGTATTTTTATCAACTGTGCGCGCGGGAAGCCGGAGAATATATCTTCAGGACAGTCGATAAAGTGGAAGGGATTTACCAGATGCGCGCCATGCCCAAGCGCACCGAGGAGATTTTGCGGGATCGCTATGGGTTTGAAGATCCGGCTGATTGGTCACATTGGGAAGAAAATGGAAGTCCTAACACGTTCCTTGGTGGTCCCGGAAAAGGTTTTCGCTATTTTGAAAGCCAACGCCGACCCGAAGATATTGCCAGTCCACTGACCGTTGAGAGTTGGCGGATCACACCTTGGACAGGTTCCGGGAATGCGCCATACTGGCGCTACCATAATTTTGACTATACAAAGCCAGACGGAGAAGTTATCCCCATTGAACAGCTTGAATCCCGTTATGCCTATACCTGGCGCGGCATCCGGCGCGAGCGCGACCGGGAATTTGGCATTGCGGGTGGAGAATTGATTGTCCTCGACCGGATCACCGGCGAGATACTCGGTGTCCGTCGCAGTTTTGTGGCCGCACATCAATATCCCGATCATCTTGATTGGGAGTTTGCCAATGTCTGTCCATCTACCTTACGCTCTGATGGCAAAGTAAGGTTGCGGAATACAAAAGTGTCTTATCCATTCACTTTTGTTTTCCAGGTTTTGAAGCCCATCGATCATGATGCATCAAAAATGCGTTTTTCACCCAGTTTCTGAAAGGAGTATTACCATGTCAACACCCAACGCTCATACCATCCTCGACTTCGCGCTTCTCCAAAGCGCGGCAGAGTGCTATCTGGACAAAATCGAAAGACCAGATGACCCTGCTGAAAGGATGGCGAAGATGGCAGGAAACGCGCAGTGATGATGACGACCGCAATCAAGCTTCATAGCCTCTCGCGGGAGACCGAATGAAATGAGCCAACGAAGCCTGGGAATCATACTGTGTCTCTTGCTGCTGCTGAATCTGCTGGTGATGCTGCCGAAATGGTTGGGATCGACCAACGGCCGGACACCGAAGGAATGGACGCAACAACGAGATTGGGACAAACCGACCGACCCCAGGGAATTGGAAGCATACAATTTCGCGCATTCATTGGAATTGCCGCTGGGCCGGGGCTTGCCCGATCCGGAACGCTTTCGTTTCGAGGATTACCGCCAGATGCC
>JAITCV010000171.1 GCA_031282905.1 Azoarcus sp.
CGTTCGAGGTCGGCGCGCACGATGTCGGAGACCGAGCGCGGCAAGCTGCCCTCGTTTTCGAATACCGGGACAACCACCGGGTAACGGGTCGCGCCCGCGCCAACGATATCTATCACCAATTGCGCGCGCGCCGGCCCGGCAAGGGAGGCGAGCAGGAGAGCAAGAAAACACGCAAACACCCGGCGCAGGTGTTTGCCAAGGGAAGTGGAGGACGAGATCATGGCACGGTGCGAAATGAGTTGCGGATTATAGCCACAAGATACTGGCGACAAGAATCAAATCATCGTTCATGGAAAAACCATCATGTTGCGACATGTCGACACTTGTGCGCAAAGTATTTTTCATTCTCCCAGCGGACGGAATGTCAATTCCAGTGTGCGCTCGAAGAGTTTGGGGTTTGCGGGGAGCGGCAGGGGGCTGGCGCTGCGGATGGCGCGTTCGATGGCGGCGTCGAGCGCACCGTTGCCCGAAGAGCGCACCAGGCGGATGTCCAGCACATCGCCGCCCGGGAGCTGGTCGACTTCGAACGTGGCCTCGGGATTGCCGGTAATGCCCAGCGGCGGGAGCAGTTTGCCGCGCACCTTGGCGCGGATGGCATTCTTGTAGGCATCGAGTTCCCCGGCGTTGCGCGGCGCGCTGGACTGGGCGCTGTTGCCGCGCAAGATTTCCTCGGCGCGGGCGGCATCGTCTTTTTGAAGCTGATCGTTGAGCAGCTTGGTTATGTAGTCATCGTCACGGGGGGCGGGGCGGGGCGGGGTGGGGCGGGGTTGCGGCTGCCGGGGAGGCGGCGTGAGCGCTGGCGGCCGTTGGGGCGGCGTGGCCGTCGGGGGAGGCTGCCGGGGTTGCGTGGCGGGCGGTGGCGTGACGGGTGGCCGGGTGGCGATTTCCGGCGTGGGGGGGGGCGGAGGCGGCGTCTGCACTTGCGGCGGTGCGGGTTGTGGCTGCGTGGGCCGTGGCCGTGGCTGCCGTGTCGGAGCGGGCGCCGGGGTGGTGCGGGCTTGCCTGTCGGGGCCAACCAGTTCGACTTCGAGCGAAGCGGGAGGCTGGTTTTGCCAGCGGATGCCAAAGAAAAGAAAGGCGACCAGCCCGAAGTGAACGGCAATGGTGAGGATGAGGGAGAGAGTTTTTCCCGGCTGTTCCTGGCCGATGCTGCGTCCGCTCATCGGCTGGAACTGCCCGATTGAGTTTGCAGGCTGACTTTTCTTGCGCCCGCCTGGCGCACGGTTTCGAGCGTGTCGATGACTTTCTGGTAAGGCAGGCTGCTGTCGGCGGCGATGAGCATGGGCTTGTCGGGATGGGTGGTGAGTTGGGCCTTGATCTCGCGCGCGAAGGTGATGTCGGTCAGTGGAATCGGCTGTGCGCCGGCATTGAGCCGGAGTGAAAGGCTGCCGTCCTTCTTGATTTCGATGATGGCCGCTTCGACGGGAGGGCTGGCGAGCGGCCCCGCCGAGGGCACATCGATGTTGCCGGATTGGATCATGGGGGCGGTCACCATGAAGATGACGAGCAGCACCAGCATCACGTCGATATAGGGGACGACGTTGATCTGGTTCATCAGGCGGCGCTGGCGCATGGTTTCGCTTCCGTGGGTCAGCGCAGATGGCGCTGGAGGATGTTGGAGAACTCTTCCATGAAGCTCTCGAAGCGGATGCTGATGCGGTCGATGTCGTGAGCGTAACGGTTGTAGGCGATCACCGCGGGAATCGCCGCGAACAGGCCGATCGCGGTGGCGACCAGGGCTTCGGCAATGCCGGGGGCGACCTGGGTGAGGGTGGCGGTGCCGACATTGGAGAGGCCGCGGAAGGCGTTCATGATTCCCCATACCGTGCCAAAAAGACCGATATAGGGCGAAACCGAGCCGACCGAGGCGAGAAAGGCAAGGTGCGCTTCGAGATCATCGACCTCGCGCTGGAAGGTGGCGCGCATCGCCCGGCGGGCGCCGTCGATGGTGGCGCCGGGATCGTGGCTCTTGGCGCGCAGTTTGGTGAATTCGCGGTAGCCGGCTTCGAAGATGCGTTCCATGCTGCCGGTGTAGTGGCGTCCGTTCGATGCGCCCTGGAACAGGATGTTGAGATCGCTGCCGCTCCAGAAACTGCGCTCGAACTGGTCGGTTTTGGAGCGCGCGGCGCGAATCTGGAACCACTTGCGGAAAATCCAGTACCACGAGGTGAGCGAGAGCAGGGCGAGTAGCCCCATCACCAGCTTGACGAGGATACTGGCCTGGGTGATCAGGCTGAAAATGGAAAGGTCGTGAGTGACAGTCATGGCGTGGGGCTTGCCTGAAGTTGGGCGCTGATCTTTGCGTAAATACTCTCTGGCCAGCGCATGGAGCGTCCTTGGTCGAGATTGACGCAAACGATCTTGATGTCGGCGACGAAGAGCAAGGTCTGGTCGTGTTCGCGCAGCACGCGCTGGGTGAAGAACACGCTGGCGCCGTGCAGGTCGTGCAGGGTATTGGCGACGACGAGGCGGTCGTCGAGCCGGGCGGGAGCGAGGTAATCGGCATGTACGCTGCGCACGACAAAAGCGGCGTTTCCTTCCGCGAGCAGGCCGCGCTGGTCGAAACCAAGCGCCCGCAGCCATTCGGTGCGCGCGCGCTCGCAAAAGCGCAGGTAGTTGGCGTAATACACGACACCTGCGGCATCCGTGTCTTCGTAATAGACGCGGATGGGCAGGACGAAACAGGGCTGCGAGCCCTCGGGAGTAGGGAGGAGTGACGTTTGCATCGGCGCATTTTAGCCGAGACAGCGCGTTGCGGACGTGTGCCTGAATTTGGGTAAAAGGTAAGCATTCGTTTCCCGGGGATATTTTTCGGCCTTGGCGTGATTGCCCACGACAGCATGAAACATGGCATAATCCGGTTCTCCTTGTGTTCATGGTCTAGAATTTCTTTTCCCTCGACATATTTTCAGGGCTGGTTCAGGCGTGGCGTTCAATCTTTTCGGCAGCAACAACAAGAAATCTGGCACGAATCCTGTGGGAGGGATGCCTGCGTCGGCTCATGTTCCGCCGCCGGCGACCAAGCTCTCCGAACTCGATTTTTCCGCCAGCCCGCACAGTGGTATCGAGGTCATGGAGAGCGCCGGTGTCGGTATCGGCGTCGTATATGAGGAAGCTGCGGTTCTCTACGCCAACGGCAATGATCGTGATGCCGAAAGCATGCTCACGACGGTGTTCGACGATCCGAAGAACACGGTGGGGGAAGGGCTGTGGATGATGCTGCTCGATCTCTTCCGGCTGACGGGCCAGAAAGAAAAATTCGAAGCGCGCGTGATCGACTACGCGCGCCGTTTCGAGCGTTCGCCCCCGCCTTGGGAAGATCTCTCTCTCCAGTCACGCAAGCGGCTGGGGGATTCCGTGCCGCTGATCAACATTACCGGCGCGCTCTCCGCCCAGACCGCGCAACAGTTGCAGCAGATCTGCTCGATCGGGCGCAAGGGCGGCGCGATCCGTATCGATCTCGGCAAATTGCGTTCGGCTGACGACGCGGGTTGTGCCTTGTTCAAGCAGGCGCTGGCCCAGCTTACCTCCGACCGGGTGCGGCTGACCGTCCTCAATGCCACCAAGCTGGCGACGCTGCTCAACGGGAAAATCGAGGTCGGAGTTGCCAAGAACCGCGATCTCTGGATTCTGTTGCTGGAGATGCTGAAATACACCGGCGAGAGCGCTCGCTTCGAGGATCTGGCGGTCGATTACGCCGTGACTTTCGAGGAATCGCCACCGTCGTGGGAATCGAAGGTGCCGTTGCCGAGCGAAGAAGCGGCCGCTGCCGAAAGTGTGGAACGCGGTGAGGAAGAATTCAGCTTCGAGGGCGAAATCTCCGGTTCGAGCGGAGAGGCGATTCGCAAGCTCACCGAGTTTGCCGCCGACCGTCAGGTGGTGGTGGTCGATTGCGCTTCCCTGCGGCGGATGGATTTCGTTGCCGCCGGCTCGCTGTTCAACGCGCTGGCCACGCTACAGGCGCGCGGCAAGGTGGTGAAATTGGTGAACGTCAATGCCATGGTGGCCGCGCTGATGCGGGTGATGAGCATTGATCAGGTAGCGCAGGTCATGCTGCGCATCTGAACGGATCTGAACGGAAAAAGGGGCCGGTCTCAAATCGGCCCCTTCCGTTTTTTCTTGCCCTGCTTCCTCTCACTTCGTTTCTCATCCTTCCTCACCCTCAGGAATCATCTTCATGGAACAGTATCACGGCACGACCATCCTTTCGGTTCGTCGTGGCCGCCGGGTTGCGCTTGGCGGTGATGGTCAGGTCACACTCGGCAACATCGTGGTCAAGGCATCGGCCAGGAAAGTGCGTACCCTGTATGAGGGCAGGATACTCGCCGGCTTTGCCGGCGGCACCGCCGACGCCTTCACCTTGTTCGAGCGTTTCGAGGCCAAGCTCGACAAGCACCAAGGCAACCTGTTGCGCAGCGCGGTGGAACTGGCCAAGGACTGGCGTACCGACCGCATGCTGCGGCGGCTCGAAGCCATGCTCGCGGTGGCCGATCCCGAGCACTCGCTGATCATCACCGGCAACGGTGACGTGCTCGAACCCGAAGAAGGCATCGTCGCCATCGGCAGCGGCGGCGCCTATGCGCAATCCGCGGCGCGCGCGCTGCTCGAAAACACGGCGCTCGAACCGCGGGATATCGTCGCAAAGTCGTTGGCGATTGCTGGCGATCTATGCATCTACACCAACCAACACCACACCATCGAAACGCTGGACGAATGAACATGAGCCAGATGACCCCGGCAGAGATCGTCTCTGAACTCGACAAACACATCGTCGGTCAGGACAAGGCCAAGCGCGCGGTCGCGGTCGCCCTGCGTAACCGTTGGCGGCGCGCGCAGGTAGCGGAGCCACTGCGCACGGAAATCACGCCCAAGAACATCCTGATGATCGGCCCCACCGGGGTTGGCAAGACCGAAATCGCCCGGCGGCTGGCGCGGCTGACCCAGGCGCCTTTCATCAAGATCGAGGCGACCAAGTTTACCGAAGTAGGTTATGTCGGCCGCGACGTGGACACGATCATCCGCGATCTGATGGAAATCGCCATCAAGGACGGGCGCGAACGCGCCATGCGGCTGGTGCGCAACAACGCGCTCGACGCCGCCGAAGACCGGGTGCTCGACGCCTTGCTGCCGCCCGCGACGGCGACCGTGGGCTTTGTTTCCGGCGAAGTCCAGGAGCAGGGGACGCGGCAGAAATTCCGCAAGAAGTTGCGCGAAGGCGAACTGGACGACAAGGAAGTCGAGATCGAACTGGCTGCGCCCACCATGCACGCCGAAATTTTCGCCCCGCCGGGCATGGAAGACCTCACCCAGCAGATTCAAGGCATGTTCCAGAATCTGGGCAGCGGCAAGAAAAAACTGCGCCGCCTGAAGATTGCCGAAGCCATGCGCCTGTTGACCGACGAAGAAGCGGAAAAACTCATCAACGACGAAGAGGTGAAAAGCGACGCGCTGCGCGCGGTCGAGCAGAATGGCATCGTTTTTCTCGATGAAATCGACAAGATCGCCACCCGGGGTGATACCAGCGGCGTGGATGTGTCGCGCCAGGGCGTGCAGCGCGATCTGCTGCCGCTGGTCGAAGGGGCCACGGTGTCGACCAAATATGGCATGGTCAAGACCGATCACATCCTGTTCATCGCCAGCGGCGCGTTTCATCTCTCACGTCCCAGTGACCTGATCCCCGAATTGCAGGGGCGTTTCCCGATCCGGGTCGAACTGGATTCGCTGGCAGTCGATGATTTCGAGCGCATCCTTACCAGCACCGATGCCTGCCTTACCCGTCAGTATGAGGCGCTACTGGCCACCGACGGAGTGATGTTGGTCTTCACGGCCGATGGCATCCGCCGCTTGGCCGAAATCGCTTTCCAGGTAAACGAAAAAACCGAGAACATCGGCGCCCGTCGTCTTTACACGGTGGTGGAAAAACTGCTCGAAGAAGTCTCCTTCGAAGCGGGAAGTGGCAAGCTGGGCGAACTCACCATCAATGCCGCTTATGTCGACCAGCGTCTCGAAGGCATCGCCGGACGTGAAGATCTGGCGCGCTATGTGTTGTAGCGCGCATTGGCATGCATTGTTTTGTCGATCCGCGCTGGCGGTAGGTTTCCTGGGATAATCCAAGGTTTTTCCGCTCCTCCTGTCCAATCCTCTGCCTTATGGGAATTTTCATGGCGCAAGCTGTCAGCCTCACCCGGTTTCTGATCGAAGAACAGCGCGCGGGCAGGGCGCCGGCCGATTTGCGCCTGCTGCTCGATGTCGTCGCCCGCGCGGCCAAGACC
Source organism: Azoarcus sp. (assembly GCA_031282905.1). Classification (GTDB taxonomy): domain Bacteria; phylum Pseudomonadota; class Gammaproteobacteria; order Burkholderiales; family Rhodocyclaceae; genus WRNU01. The sequence continues at coordinate 6,273 of JAITCV010000171.1, forward strand.
ATTGGCGTCAAGGTCTCGAAAGGCGCGCTTGCCGGGATGCTTGGCGAGGCGGGCACTGAAAACGTGCAGGGCGAGGCGCAGAAAAAACTCGATGTCATCGCCAATGAAATCCTGCTCCAAGCCAATGAATGGGGTGGACATCTGGCAGCGATGGCTTCCGAGGAACTCGAAAATGTGCACCAGATTCCCTGTGATCATCCCCGCGGCGATTACCTGCTGCTGTTCGACCCGCTCGATGGCTCGTCGAACATCGACATCAATGTCACGGTCGGCACCATTTTCTCGGTGCTTGAAAATCCGCGGCGGGACCACGCCCCTGCCGAGGCGGATTTTCTCCAGCCGGGGCGCAAGCAGGTAGCGGCGGGCTACGTGACCTATGGGCCATCGACCCAGTTGGTGCTCACTGTCGGCAATGGCGTACATGCCTTCACCCTCGACCGTGAGACCGGGGAATTCATCCATACCCATCCGTTCATGACCGTGCCCGAGGACACCCGCGAATTCGCGATCAACGCCTCCAACGCGCGTCACTGGGAAAAACCCGTGCAGCGTTACATCACCGAACTGCAACAGGGCAAGGACGGCCCGCGCGGCGTCGATTTCAATATGCGCTGGGTAGCCTCGATGGTGGCCGACGTGCATCGGGTGCTCACCCGCGGTGGGATCTTCCTCTATCCGCTCGATGAAAAGATTCGCCTTCAGGGGGGCAGGCTCAGGCTGATGTACGAGGCCAACCCGATGGCGATGTTGATCGAGCAGGCGGGCGGGGCCGCGAGTACCGGGCGCGAACGCATTCTCGACCTCCAGCCGCAAAAACTGCACCAGCGCGTGCCGGTGATCCTCGGTTCACGCAATGAAGTCGAGCGGGTGGTGGCTTATCACCGCGAAGGCTGATTTTTCGCCATGTTTCCCGCCGTGGTCGCGGGCGGGATTTCATTTTTTTGCCATGCGCTGTTTACTCCGCCACCTGCTCATCGTCATGGCATTGTGCGCGACGCCTGTCCGGGCAACGGTCGGCGTCGAGCTGGACGCGCCGGAAGACATCCGAGGGTTGCTCGCGCAACACGTCCGTTTGCTGCGCATGAAGGCGGACGAGATTCCCGATGCCGGTCCGGATCGCACCGCGCTCACCCGGCGCGCCCGGCGTGAAGTCGCTGAACTGCTCGCCACCGAAGGCTATTTTTCCGCGCGCATCCGCATCGACCGCAGCGATCCGGAACACTGGAAACTGGTCGTCGAGCCCGGCGCGCGGGCCTCGATCGTCGCGGTCAGCATCCTGTTCGAAGGGGAATTCGGCGAAGACGATGACGAAGAGTCACGGCGCGAGCAATTGCGCAAAGCCTGGGGCCTGCCCGTGGGCGAGCCATTCCGGCAGGAAAACTGGGACAGTGCCAAGCACGCGCTGATCGATGCGCTCACCAGCCGGGGATACGCGGCGGCGAAGTTTTCTTCTTCGCTGGCTGATGTCGATGCGGAACGCGGTGAAGTGAAGCTCAAACTGATCGTCGACAGCGGCCCGGTTTTTCGCCTTGGCGAACTTGAAGTCAGCGGTCTGCGCGATCTACCCGTGGATTTCGTGACCCGCCACAGCCCACTCCAGGTGGGAGATATTTACGATCGTCAGGCATTGCTCGCCTTCCAGACCACCTTGCAATCGGCGCCGCAACTGGCCACGGTGGTCGTGAGCATCGACCCCGACCCCAGCCGCGCCGCCGCAGTGCCCGTGCGGGTGCAAGTCAGGGAAGCCCGGCGTTATCGATTGGGATTCGGCGTGGGAGTATCGAGCAATACCGGCGCGCGGGTGGAAGCGAATTACCGCGATATCAACCTGTTCGGACGCGGTTGGGATTTGTCCAGCGGATTGCGCCTCGAACAGCGGCGACAAGCGATCTTCACCGATCTCTTCCTGCCCTTGAACCAAAGGCGGCGCGATGGCATCGGCATGAGCATCGACCACAGCGATTTCGAAGGACTCAAGATCATGAGTCAAGCCATGGGCGTAAACCGGACCATGGAGCGTGACAACGGGGAAATCCAGCTCACCGCGCGTTTCCAGCGTGAGGAAATCCACCCTGACAAGGCGGAACGCAGCCGTTATGACACCTTGACCCTGAACGGCATCCGGGTATGGCGCGATGTCGATGACGTACTCGACCCCCGGCGGGGCCATGTACTCGAAATCCAGTTGGGCGGCGGTCTGGGCCTGTCGCCGCAAGGGCAGAATTTCGTGCGCGCTTATGGGCGTTATCAGCACTACTTCACCGTAGACGCGCGCGATGTGTTCTCCGTGCGTGGCGAACTGGGCGCAACCCTGGCCAAGAGCCGCGACGGCGTGCCGCAAGATTTCCTCTTCCGCGCCGGCGGCACGCAATCGGTGCGCGGTTTCGCCTACAAGAGCCTGGGGGTGACGGAAGGGGCGGCCACGGTGGGCGGGCGCTATCTGGCGACGATCAACGTGGAATATGTGCATTGGTTCCGCCCCGAAGCCGGCCTTGCCCTGTTCATCGACAGTGGCGACGCGGCGGATTCCCGCGCCTCGTTCAAGGCGCACACCGGCTATGGTTTCGGCGCGCGCTGGAAAAGCCCCGCCGGGCCGCTGGCGCTCGATCTGGCGTGGGGTAATGGAGAAAGCGTTCCCCGGCTGCATTTCGGCGTGGCCATTGCGTTTTGAGAACGGGCGGGCTTGGCGTTGGATTTACGCGGTTTGAAGCCAGGCTTTGCCTGGTGCAACCCCAAGACAAACTGGCAAAAATAGGATTTGTTTTTTTGACGCATCTTCATCACGATTCGCGCAAGCTGAGGTTTTGGAGATCGCAACCATCTTGCCACCGCCACCCGTAGTGTCTTCTGGAAGATACGGCAGGGGTTGATTAAATTAAAGGATATGATATGCCAGCAATCAAACCACTTTCAACCGAATTTATATTTTTACTTGCAATAGCAACGGGAGGTGCGGTAGCAAGCAACTATTACGCTCAACCGCTTTTGCATACGATAGCGCTCAGTCTTCAGATAGACGACGCTTCCACGGGACTTATCATCACTGCGGCGCAAATCTCTTACGCGATTGGATTGCTCGCTTTGGTGCCTCTGGGAGATGTGCTGGAGCGGCGGCGGCTGATTATATCCATGCTTTTGCTTGCAGTCGCGGGTTTGCTCATCTCCGCTTTTTCGCAAAATATCATATGGCTTCTTGTGGGAACCATCGTAGCGGGACTTTTTTCGGCAGTCGTGCAAGTGATAGTGCCATTCGCCGCCGATTTGGCGAAGGAGAGCGAGAGAGGAAGGGTTGTCGGCATTGTAATGGGAGGATTGCTGCTTGGTGTTTTATTTGCCAGAATCGCGGCGGGATTTGCCTCGCAGATAGGAAGTTGGAGGAGCATTTATATGGCTGCGGCAGTGATGTTATCTGTCATAACCTTGCTTTTGTATAGGGAGATTCCATTTAGCCCCGCTCCAGGTAAAATGTCATATGGGATGCTTCTGATCTCCACGCTCTCGCAGTTCGCCGAACACCCGAAATTGATACTTTTCGGCGTTTTGGGCGCGCTCAATTTCGCCGTTTTCAGTTTTTTGTGGACGCCAAGCGCGCTTATGCTCTCAAGCAAGCCTTACTATTTCAACGACGCCATCATCGGACTGTTCGGACTTGCGGGAGTTGCGGGGGTGTTTATGGCGCCGTATGCGGGCAGATTGGCAGACAAAAGAAAAAGCAATGTCGTCATAACTTTTGGATTTGCGCTTTTGGCATTTTCGTGGTTTCCCATATATTTTGCTCCCAGCTCCATCGCGCTGTTCATAATCGGCATTGCCGCGTTCGATATGGCCGCGCAAATCATACACATCTCCACAATGAGCCGAATATACGCGCTGAGCGCCAACTCAAGAAGCCGCCTGAATGCGTGCTATATGGTTTGCTATTTTTTGGGCGGAGCGGCGGGATCTTTTGCCTCCACGCGCATATTTGTGCAACTTGGCTGGACGGGAGTCGTCGTCGCGGGCGTTATCAACGCGCTTGCGGGATTTGCGCTGTGCGTGGTTTGTTTTAGAGCGAAATAGATTGGCAATGTAGATTGAAACCCCGCCCTTCAGGCCGGTGGCTCGACCGTAGCCATTGGGGAGGGGATGCAAACCCCTTCCCAATGGAGTTAGGTTAGACCGGCAGCCCTGAAGGGCTGCCGCTAATTTCTTGCTGTGCCTTTGCTCCTCATCGCGTCGGGCATCCGGGGAAAATTCGGCGCAATGAGAAAATATTCTGATGTGCTCGCCGACTACAGCGACGCCGGTTTTCGGCGGCTGGCAGAGATGCTGGTGGCTCGCAAATCACCCGAATTCCCAGCTCTGCCCCCGCCAGTTGCCCGTATCCGGGTTGGACAGTAAATAGCTCGACGGACGCAAAGGGTTGCTGCCGATCTGATGGCCGCGATACAGGAAGATGTGACCCCGGAAGTTTGCACGGCAAATGGCGTCAGATTCTCGAATTCCGTGCTCACGCTCAGTAGGTCGATATTCTTGCCCGTGTAAAAGCACGCCCGCATGGCAGGCTACGCAAGGCCGGGGATAAAATCAATGCGGAGGTCGGAAAGGATCTCCTCTTTTTCGCTTTCCTCGTCGCCTTCCTGTATGCCTTCCGGAATCTCCGACAATATCCTCTCCAAGCCGCCGCCGCTGATTTGCCTGACGATGGATTCATGCAAGCGCTTGTGCCATTCGGGAAACCAGCCGCCGCACAACACGTAGAGAATGACGGTCAGCATCAGCCTTTCCGCCGGACAGGTATAAGCGTTCTCGAACCTTTTGATGATTTCGCCCATGACTTCTTCGTGGGAATATCCCTTGGCGATGGCAAGCTCACAGCAGGCGTCGAAATAGGCGTCCAGTACGATGGATTTCAACTTGAA
>JAITCV010000232.1 GCA_031282905.1 Azoarcus sp.
TCGACCGCTTGCAGGCCCACTTCAAGCGCAAGTTTGACCACGGCGCCCACCCGCCGCCGTTCGGCGGCAGGCAGGATCTGGGGGGTCGGGATACGGGTCGGCGCGGCTTGCCAGTCCGCATCGCCGCCAAGCATGGCCAGCGTCTGTTTCCAGCCATCAAGGCCGGGGCCGAGCACGCCGCCGCCGCGCACGACCGCGCTTACAGATATCCGCCGTGCGCTTACAGATGTCGCGCTCATGCCTTGCCCTCCACGCGGGAAAACACCAAGCTGCAATTGGTGCCGCCAAAGCCCAGCGCGTTTGCCAATACATGACGCAGGCGGGCCGGACGCGGCGTTATGACATAGGGCAAGCCGCTCGCCGGATCGACCGTGCGCGTGCCCGGACTGCCCGGAATCAGGCCGTCGGTGAGCGCCAGCGCGCAAAACACCGCGCCCAGCGCGCCCGCCGCGCCCAAGGTATGGCCGGTTGCGCCCTTGGTCGAACTGGCGGGCGGCGGATCGTCGAACAGCGCGCGCACCGCCCGGGCTTCGGCGCTGTCATTGGCGGGCGTGCCGGTACCGTGGAGATGGATATAGTCGATGTCCGTCGGCCTCAACCCGGCGCGGGTAAGCGCCTCCGCCATCGCCCGCCGCGCGCCCAATCCCTCGGGGTGGGGGGAAGACATGTGATGCGCATCGCTCGATTCGCCATGGCCCGCGAGCAGCACCGCGCCCTCAGGGGGCGACGCGGCGCGTTCGACCAAGGCGAAGGCCGCGCCCTCGCCGATCGAGATGCCGCCGCGCCCGGGGTCGAAAGGGCGGCAAGGTTGCGGCCCGACCAGTTCGAGCGAATTGAAACCATAAAGCGTGGTCATGCACAGCGAATCGACCCCGCCGACCACCGCCGCGTCGACCAGACCGCTGCCGATGAGACGCGCCGCGTCGGCGAACACCTTGGCGCTCGATGAACAGGCGGTCGACACCACCCAGGCCGGACCGGCCGCGCCGATGAGTTTGCGGGTGAATTCGGCCACCGAAAAAATATTGTGGGTGCCCCGGTAGTTGAAATCGTCTGGTAACCCGCCATCCGCCTTGCGGCGGCGATAGGCAAGCTCGGTGGCGAGGATGCCGGCGGTGCTGGTACCGAGCAGCACCGCCACCCGTTGCGCGCCATGGCGGGCGATGGCCGCGCGCGTCGCATCGAGAAAGCCATCCTGGGCAAGCCCCAGGCAGGCCAAACGATTGTTGCGGCAGTCACAGGCGGCGAATCCGGGCGGCAGCGCCACCTCTTCCACGCCATCGACCCGGCCTATCCAGGTATCGAGCGCGGCGTCATCGAAATCGCATCTCCTCAAGCCGCTGCGGCAGGCCGTCAGCGCCGCGCGGGTTGCTTCCAACCCACGACCAAGCGCGCTGGTGACGGTGTAGCAGGACAGGAGCAAGGTTTCCACGGCAGTGATTTGGTTTTAATCGAGCGGCAGAGTGTAACAAAAAAGGGCGGAAGAAAAAGGGTTTCTGAACAACAGACGGACGCCTTGTCGAGATCATATTGGCCGCGATATCGACGGAATTGCGGTCTTTATTTTTACTGACGGATATTCGCGGGCTTTGCCATGGAAAAAACCCGCAGTTATCGTGAAAACAAACGAATTGAAATACATGACAAGCCTCGCGCGCTCGCACGAACAATGCCCCGGTATTTCACACGGAAATCTGTTGCGGGCATTGCGCTGGATGAGCATTCGTCAGCGGCTTGTAATGGAAATAGTCCTGTTCGCGGTATCCTTTGCCGTGGCGATTTCCCTTGGATTCGTGCTCATGCAAGTGGTAATGAGGCATCCAGCGCGCGGCAGAGCTTATCATGCCATTCGCGCACGGGATGGATTTCGGGATGCTCCATGCCACTACCCAGGCTTTCGATAAAAGTACAGGCTGCGTATGGTTGGGCGGCAATTTCGTATTGTTCGATCCATGCACGGCGTTTTTCCATGCGTGCTGGCGCAACCGGCCAAACGCCGCCGCGCAGAGGAGCGAAGAAAACCGCGCCATTTGGGTTGATGTTCCATGGTTTGGCGCTGACCCGCGCGCGAAAACATTGCTGCTTCAGACACATGGCCTGGTATTTCGGATCGGTGCCTGTCGCCTTGAAAAACTCGAGCACTTCCGGCTCCGAAGGCAGAAATGATCGATGCGTGACCATGAGCCGAAAACCGCCAGGGCTGCGATAAAGCCGTATATTCCAATCAGGATGAGATTGGGCAAACTGGCGGAATCGTTCCAGCATGGCGTGGGCGAGCTTCTCGATTTGCTCGGCTGAAAGCCATGGCCCGAATATCGATGTTCGATGTGATCTTGATGAAAAACCAGGACGTGGAAAGTCAACAGGAAAGAAAAAGATCCACAACGCGCAAACCAGGAATGCCAGCGCGGACGTACCGGCAAACCTGGGTCCGAAGATCAAACCCATGGAAACAATGGACAGGAAGACCAGGCGGCCCGGGATTATTTTTGCCTTCGGTGCGGGTTGGTCATCGGGGTTATCGGGCGGTTCTTCCGGCGGTTCACAAGAATCGAAATCGACATCCGCGAACAGGACATTGGGCGTATTCAGGCAGCGCACGCCATAGGAATTACGGGTAATGATCGCCTCGCCCTGCTGGGCGACGATCTCCTCCCGGATGGGCAAACCATCCGTGCCGTAAGTCCATTTCAGTTCCTTCCGGGGCAATTCATTGCCGCGCAATACCTGTTCCATTGCTTCGCGCACGCGCATTTCCGCATGGGCCTGCGCGGCTTCCTGGCTTTCATTCGACCAGCCGAAACGGCGCAGGACGATGGATGGCTTTCGTTTGCGCTCCAGACTGGGAGCACTGCGGTGCTGCAAACTGGCTTCGGCCCAAAAGCGTGGAATAAGCATGGCAAATCATCCTGGAAGGCGACGCGCGCGTCAGGTTGCGATTTCGTGTGTATGAGCAGACATCAGATCAATTTTCAAGGGAAATTCCTGCAAGAAAAACCCCCGAGGATTTTCTCCTCGCGCCCAAAGCGAAAAGCGCCTTCCCTTCTTCCTTTGCGGGAAGAAGGGGGCCGACGCATATTCTGTCCTCTGATTGCCCTAACCGGCAATTTTCCCAAGGTAATCCGCCTTGCCGATTTCCACGCCATTGTGGCGCATGATGTCATAAGCCGTCGTTAAGTGGAAATAGACATTTGGAATCGAATGCTGCAACAGGAAGACTTCGCCGCGCAATGGCTCGTTTGGTTTCCATGGCAGACGCACTTCACGGTTCGCGCTGTCGGCAAAATCACTTTCCTTGACGCTCTTGAGAAATTCAGCCGTTTGGGCGAGGAGGCGCTTGAGCGCGGCAAAAGTTGTCTCGGTATTCTCGAACTGCGGCGTTTCCTTGCCGATGAGCCAAGCCACGCCATTCGCGGTCATGACGCTCACCATCTGGATTTGGCGCGAGAGCGGGAACATGTCGGGAAAAAGACGCGCGTCAAGCAAGGCGCGTTCGTCGAGCTTGCGCGCCTGGACGTGTTCGATGGCCTTGTCGAGCAGGTGATCCAGATTATCGAGCGCGCGCAGATAACCGGTAACCGCAAGTTGATGGTAGGAAATGCTCATGTTTTCGTCCTCATGGGTCGATACGGGTTGATGAACGGTTAATCAGTGTACAGTAACCGATTTGACGCTTGTCCGGGAAGGTCGCCTCGATCTGGATGTACGGCGCATCATCGTCGATGACGCGCCGGCCGCCACGGGTTTTCCTGGCATCTGCTTTCTGCCGTCGAACTCGGTTTCTTTCGCGAGGCGATCCATGACGGTCATAGATGAAGTGCGGGCGGTGGTTTTCCTGCGTGACGATTTAGGCAAACGGTCGCGGTTGTCGTAAATAGAGGGATTTTTTGTCATCGGCTAGGCGAATGCCGATGGGGGTCACCATACCTGCCACTCCATTTTCTGATTGCCGAGGAATGTCTTCTGACTTCATGTATTATCCATCTTATACACATCAGCTACGTCATGAATTATCACGAGACGATGTATAGCTTGTCAGCACTTTCTCGTCCTGAACGACTATAGTGCAGAACCAATCATAGCGACTTAAATGCTCCCGCCATTTAACTTGTATCACTCCACTCCATTTTTCTGCGCCCTTATACGTCGGAATGATCGATACATCATATTTTGAAAAAGCTGGAGGTTTTATTCTATTGATGACATAGCCGTATTCTTGTCCTACTGCTAAATTTTTGCAGAAAGACTCTGCCATTTGATGATTAACAGTTATATTGATGACAATATATATGCCGATAAAAATGGGGATGATGAGAACAACTTTTAGCGTTTGTAGTAAATAAGACATCAGATTGTCCTTTATTTTGTAAGAGAGCATCCTGTTCCGTGAATCGCTCTATTGCCGGATCTCATCACCATCCCAAGGCTGCGCGGTCGAACCGGGGGTGGCGCGCAGGGGGTTGATGTCGAGCCCGCCGCGCCGCGTATAGCGCGCCCACACTGTCAGTTCCGTTGGCTGGCAACGCGCCAGGATGTCACAGAACGCCCGCTCGACGCATTGCTCATGGAATTCGTTGTGCTGGCGAAAGGACACGATGTAGCGCAGCAAGCCGACGCGGTCGATCGCCGGGCCGGTGTAGCGCACCGCCAGCATGCCCCAATCGGGCTGGCCAGTGACCAGGCAATTGGACTTCAGCAAATGCGAATACAAGGTCTCGCTGACCGCCGCGCCGTCGGCGCGCAGATAATCGGGGCAAAGCCGGTAATGCTCGATATCGATATCGAGGCTGTCGAGGCATACGCCGTCTGGATAAGCGAACCGCCGTTGTGGATACCCGGCCAAGGGCATCACTTCCACCCCGACCGTCGCGCCGACTGCCGCCGACAAATCGCGCGCAATCGTTGCGCGCACCGTTTCGGCATCGGGCATCCGCTGCTGATTGAAGGCGTTGAGATAGAGCTTGAGCGATTTCGATTCGATCAGCCCGGGACTCGACGCCGGCACCCGGAACCGCGCCAGCGCCACCACCGGCTTGCCACGTGCATCGAGCCATGACAATTCATATGCGTTCCAGATATCTTCGCCCACGAAGGGCAAGGCGTCGCCCCGGACGCCGATTTCATCGCGTTTGCCTTGACGCGCCATGGGAAACAGCAGTTCGGGAGCGTAGGTATCGCGGCGGGCGGTTGGCTTGCCGAGCGGGGAGTCGTGAGGAGAAAAGAAGCTCATGGGATTCAGGGGACAGAAGACGGAGGCTCTGTAGTCTGAGCGTAATCCATGCAACGTTCCAGCCGTGATGAGCAATCGTCGATTTGGAAACGCCGACGATCCTCTGACCGCAAAAAAACGCCGAGCAGCTTTGCGGCAAACGACCGGAAGAAAAACGCCCGGATTTCGCGTCCAGATTGTGCTTTTCCCGTGAGGCGCGGCTATTCATACGGGTTTCCGGTTATCGACAGGCATGGCAGGAGCGGGATGGTCTTCCAGCGTTATCGAAGCGCATCGAAGCGTCCACCGCGCGGCAATGCTTTTCCATCGGCTACAATCAACGGTTCATCCTGATGCAAGAGCAGAGAAGGGAAATGCCAAGTGCAGAAGTGACGATCATCAACAAGCTGGGGCTGCACGCGCGCGCCTCGGCCAAACTCACACAATTGGCGGCTGGATTTTCCGCTGAGATCTGGTTGACGCGCGGCGAACGCCGGGTGAATGCAAAAAGCATTATGGGCATCATGATGCTCGCCGCATCGCAGGGCACGGTGATCGCCATCGAGACCGAGGGGACGGATGCCGATGTGGCGCTGATGCGGATCATCGCGTTGATCAACGACCGCTTCGGCGAGGATGAGTAGGGGTGTGATGAGTTTCACCGTACATGGTTTGCCGGTCTCGCAGGGCATCGCCATCGGGCGTGTGCATCTGGTGTCGCACGCGCTGCTCGAGGTGAATCACTATCACATCGCGCCGCGTCACCTGGAGGACGAACTGGCCCGCCTCGACGAGGCGGTGGCGATGGTGGAAGGTGAACTGGTCGGGCTGAAAACCGCCACCTCGTCCGCGCCGCATGGCGAAGTCGGCGCGTTCATCGACTTGCAACGGATGATGCTCACCGACCCCATCCTGGTCGCGGCGGCGCGCGCGCATATCGAGACCCGCCGCTGCAATGCCGAATGGGCACTGGTGCAGCAGATGGAGGCGGTGGTCGAGCAGTTCCGCCAGATCGAAGACCCTTATCTGCGCGAACGCCAGGCCGATGTGGTGCAAGTGGTCGAGCGCCTGGTCAAGGCGCTGCTTGGCCAGCCCGGCCATCTGCCGCCGCGGCGCAAGGATGGCGTGGGCACGGTGGTTGTCGCCCATGATCTTTCTCCCGCCGACACCATCGGTTTTCGTGATCACAACATCGCCGGTTTCGTCACCGATGTCGGCGGTCCCACCAGCCATACCGCCATTGTCGCCCGCAACCTCGGCATTCCCGCCGTCGTCGGCCTCTACCATATCCGCGACCTGGTCGAGGATAATGAACTTGTCATTGTCGATGGCACGCGCGGCGTCATCATCGTCTCGCCCGACGAGAACATCGTCGAGGAATACCAGCTTCGCCGCTCCACGCTCGAACTGGAGCGCACCAAGCTCAAGCGCTTGCGCGATACCCCGGCCACCACGCTCGATGGCTCCAGCATCCAGCTCCTGGCCAATATCGACGGCCCCAAGGATGTTGCTCAACTGAGGGAAATCAACGCGGATGGCATCGGCCTTTATCGTACCGAATTCCTGTTCATTGGCCGCGACATGCTGCCCGACGAGGATGAGCAGTTCGAGGCTTACCGCATGGTGCTGAAGACCGTCGGCGGCAAGCCGGTTACCATCCGCACCTTCGATGTCGGTTCGGACAAGGCGCTCAACGGCGCGCGCAGCGAACCCAACCCGGCGTTGGGTCTTCGGGCGGTGCGTTATTCGCTTGCCGAACCCAAGATTTTCCTCACCCAGTTGCGCGCTCTGCTGCGCGCCTCGGTGTACGGCAAACTCCAGATCATGGTGCCGATGCTCGCCCACGTCGACGAGATCGACCAGACCCTGACCCTGATCGCCAAGGCCAAGGAAGAGTTGAGCGAGGAAAGGATCAAGTTCGACGAGAATCTGCCCGTCGGCGGCATGATCGAAGTGCCGGCCGCCGCGCTTGCTCTTGGCATGCTGATTCCACGTTTGTCTTTCCTGTCGATCGGCACCAATGATCTGATCCAATACACCTTGGCGATCGACCGCTCCAACGAGGCGGTCGTCCACCTCTACGATCCGCTCCATCCCGCCGTGCTGCGGCTGATCGCCATCACCCTCCAGGCCGGCGCGAAGGCCGAACTGCCGGTGTCGGTATGCGGCGAAATGGC
>JAITCV010000235.1 GCA_031282905.1 Azoarcus sp.
TCCTGGACACCCTGCCGCTTCCGGCGGCGCATTACCGCATCGGGCCGATGCCTCTGGACGAGGCCCTGCGGATGCTCGCCGGTGTTTCCTGGATCTTGGACGTGGATGAAAGAAGCCGCCTGGTTTGCTTTTTTCGCGCCCCCATGAAGGAGTTTTACCCATGATTTCCCCTCTCCCCGAATCATCTTCCCGTTCCTGGATCACGCCCTTGCGCGTCGCGTTCGCCGTCTGTCTCCTGTGCGTCGGCGCCGGGCGCTTTTGCCGGGATCTGGCCGATGCTCTGAAAAAAAGTTTGACTTGCGTGATTTTGGGTTTATCCTTCGCTCTTCTTATTGAGAACCAATACCATTTTGGTCGGCTCTCATATTTTGCGACTTGAGAAGGAGTACCCAGAATGAATGCCGGCACCCCAGTTTCCCCCTTCCAACGGATGGCCCGAAAAGGCTGTTTTCGACGCCTGTGGACGCACTTCGCGCGCGGAGCTTTTTACCCCCCCCCCCCCCCCGATGATCGGCGCTCTGCGCGCATTCTAATGACCTTCCTGGGCATTTTTTGCATGGGGGTAGCCCAGGCGCAAAATGCCGATTCAGAAACATCCTCCCCGGACGAAGAAACCGTCCTCCCCGCCATCTCCGTCACCGCCTCGCCGGAACCTTCCGCCGTCACCGAAGGCAGCGGCTCCTACACCACGCCGCAGATGAGCACAGCCACCAAGCTGCCGCTCGCCATCCGCGAAACGCCGCAATCCGTCACCGTTATCACCCGCCAGCGTATCGAAGACCAGAACATGGTCACGATCGACGATGTTGTACAGAATACGCCCGGACTCACCGCTGCGGGATTACCGGGTCTGAATTCTTTTTCCGCGCGCGGGTTCGCGGTGCATCGATTCACTTTCGATGGTTTGCCAGCGGCAAACGGCAACAGAGGAGAAGTGCTGTTGACCGATATGGCGATCTACGATCACATCGAATTTGTGCGCGGCGCAACGGGATTGACCCAGGGCGCGGGCAATCCTTCGGCGTCCATCAATCTGGTGCGCAAGCATCCGACGCATGATCTCCAATTCCGCTTGAACGGCAATGCGGGAAGCTGGGATCGTTACGGCGCTGAAATGGATATTTCCGGGCCGCTCAATGCGGCGAAAACATTACGCGCCCGCGCCGTGGCCGCCTGGCAGGATCACGACAGTTTTGCGGACGTGGCTTCCAGCCAGCACAAAACCCTGTATTTCATTGCTGAAGCGGATTTGAGCCGCGACACACTCCTCACCGTGAGCGCCTCCCGGCAGGAAAACGATAGCGTTCCCGCTCAGGGCATACCCAGGCTACCGGTCGCCGCCGACGGCAGTGACCTGAAGCTGCCCCGTTCCACTTTCCTGGGCAATGAATGGGAATACAGAAACAGAGAAAATACTTCCGCCTTTGCCAGTCTGGAACACCGTTTCGATAATCGCTGGAAGCTGAATTTCTCGCTCAATTACACCCAGGCAGAGCAGCGTATGCGTTATAGCTGGAATAGCTGGAACGCGACAACCAGCCAATATGATCACGGCGCGGGTAAATACATTTATCAAGATGAGTGGACGAGCTACGAATTCCACGCCAACGGACCTTTCCGCCTGCTGGAACGGGAACATGAGCTGGCAGTTGGCCTCAGCCGACGCGATGGCAAGTTTCATGGTTACGGCGGCGGCGCGGCATTATCCACCGGCATGGATATTCATCACTGGAATCCTTCACTGCTACCCAAACCTTCCATTAACCTCAATGCTTGGCTACTGCACACCGATACGGAGCAAACCGGGGTTTACGTCACGACCCGCCTCAATCTGGCCGACCCCTTGAAACTCATTCTGGGCGCAAGGCTCGACTGGTACACCTATGAAAGCAAATCGCTTACCGCGAAAACCGCCGATTACAAAGTGAACCACAATCTGACCAAGTATGCTGGCCTGATCTACGATCTGGATACCCGGCATTCGGTCTACGCCAGCTACACCGACATCTTTTTGCCGCAGAACAATTACAACGTTTCCAGCAACCTGCTCGACCCCGTGGTCGGCAAGAATTATGAAATCGGCGTCAAGGGCGAATACTTCGATGGCGCGTTGAACGCCAGTGCCGCCCTGTTCCGGATCGATCAGGAAAAACTCGCCATGCAACTGGACGATCAAAGCATCTGCCCTTCCTATCCGGCCACCTATTGCTACCGGGCGGCGGGCTTGGTCAGAAGCCAAGGCGTCGATCTGGAAATCCAGGGCGCGATTACGTCCAACTGGCAAATCGGCGCGGGCTATACCTTCGTCGACAAGGAAACCCGGAAAGACGCCAATCCCGCCAACGTCGGGCAACGCGCCAGCACTGAATTGCCACAGCATCAGGTGAAACTCTTTACCTCCTACCGTCACGGCCCCTGGCGCGTGGGTGGCGGCGTCAACTGGCAAAGCGACATCTACTACAAGCGCGCTGGTTTTCATTCCCGGCAAGATGCTTATGCGGTCGCAAACCTGATGGCGGCTTATCAATTCGGCAAACATCTGAACATCCAGTTGAATGTGAATAACCTGTTCGACA
>JAITCV010000008.1 GCA_031282905.1 Azoarcus sp.
GGACAGGGGGGGGAGTTCGACGGTGGAAAAATCGTCGAACAGATCGATCTGGCCAATGTAACGGCCCTCGATACCGCCTTCGTTGGCGATGGCGCCGACGATTTCCTTGGGGCTGGCTCCTTGGTCGCGGCCAACGTCGATGCGGTAGCGCAACAGTTTGCCGCCCTGGAAGTGCGGACGCGGCGTATTTTCATTGCGCCGACCGCGCTCACGCGGTGCGCCGGTGGTGAAAATCTCCGCGCGCGGCGGTTTGCCGGCATGTTGGGGCGCGGTGGCGAGATCCCAGCCCCGACCCGCTTCCTCGATGCGCAGCGGGCGATCGAGCTGGACCAGATAGGCGAGCGCGGCGGCAATTTCGTGGATATCGAGCGCGTTTTCTTCGGCGAGGCCGTTGACCACGTTCATGAAGAATCCAATGTCGGCCTCGTTGTTTTCGAGCGTGTCGACTACTTTTTGCTTGAACTGGTTGATGCGCAGCGTCGAGACGTCTTCCCGGCTGGGCAGCGCGATCGGTTCGATGGGCTGGCGGGTGGCGCGTTCGATGACTTTCAGCATCCTGGATTCACGCGGGGAGACGAACAGGATGGCCGTGCCTTCGCGTCCAGCGCGCCCGGTACGGCCAATGCGGTGTACATAAGCCTCGGTGTCGTAGGGGATGTCGTAATTGATCACATGGCTGACCCGGGGGACGTCGATGCCGCGGGCGGCGACGTCGGTGGCGACGACGATATCGAGCGTGCCGTTTTTCAGTTGCTCGATCACCCGCTCGCGCAGGCCCTGGGTGAGGTCGCCATTGAGCGCGGCGGCGGCGTGACCCCGTGCGGCGAGTTTGTCGGCGAGTTCCTCGGTGCCGATCTTGGTGCGCACGAAGATGAGCGCGGCATCGAGACTTTCCTCGGCGTCGAGAATGCGGGTGAGGGCGTCGAGTTTGTCTACGCCGCGCACCAGCCAGTAACGCTGGCGGATCTTGTCTACGGTCGAGGTCGCGGTGCGAATCCTGATTTCTTCCGGCGCGCGCAGGTGGCGGTGGGCAACCTCGCGGATGGCGTGGGGCATGGTCGCGGAAAAGAGCGCGGTCTGGCGGCTGTCCGGGGTGTGTTCGAGGATCCATTCGACATCGTCGATGAAGCCCATGCGCAACATCTCGTCGGCTTCGTCGAGCACCAGGATCTTGAGCGTGTCGAGTTTGAGGCTGCCGCGTTCGAGGTGATCCATGATCCGTCCGGGCGTGCCGACGATGACATGCGCGCCGCGCGCAAGTTGGCGCAGTTGCACCACCATGCTCTGGCCGCCGTAGATCGGCAGCACATGGAAGCCTTTCAGGTGGTGGGCGTATCGGGTGAAAGCTTCGGCGACCTGGAGGGCCAGTTCGCGGGTGGGGGTGAGCACCAGCACTTGTGGCGCCGGGGTGGAGAGATCGAGCCGAGCAAGCGCGGGCAGGGCGAAGGCGGCGGTTTTGCCGGTGCCGGTCTGCGCTTCGCCGAGCAGGTCGCGGCCGTCGAGCAGATGCGGAATACAAGCGGCCTGGATCGGGGATGGGGTTTCGTAACCCAGGCCGGACAAGGCCGTGAGCAACTCGGCGGACAGGCCCAGTTGAGCGAAGGAGGGGATGGGTTCAGTCATGGCGAAAGCACGAATAGACGGCACGAATAAGCAGCGATGCGCGCCGGGAGAAGGAAGAGAAGGCGAAAACAAAACGCGGCCCTTCGGGGCCGCGTTTCGCGTGATGCAGGGTGAGACAGCTAGCGATGTTCAGAGCGGGCGGATATTGGCCGCTTGCAGCCCCTTGGGGCCAGTCTTGACATCGAATTCAACCCGTTGGTTTTCAGCCAGGCTCTTGAAGCCGTTACCCTGGATTTCGCTGAAGTGGGCGAAGAGATCGTCGCCGCCCGCTTCCGGGGTGATGAAGCCGAAGCCCTTGGCGTCGTTGAACCATTTGACGGTACCAGTTTGAGTGCTCATTTTGCGTTCCTTAGTAAAGATGGGTTTGAGCGCAGGAACGATCAAGAAACGTATCGAGGGGATCCAACCGAGCGTTCTTGATATGAAACGAACACGGATACGACACCACAGGGACAAGCTTGAATCGACTGCTGGGCGGACGATACACGTTTTTTTACAAAAGTGTTAGTTTTTTTGTGATCGGGGCGTCGGCGGGACGGTGGCGAGCGGCAAACACAGGGTGAACCGGACCGAATCGCCGTTGTTTTCGGCCCTGATGTCGCCGCCGTGGGCCTGCGCAATCGAGCGGGCGATGGCGAGTCCCAGCCCGGTTCCGCCCATGTCGCCCCGTTGCCGCGCCGGGTCGATACGGTAGAAACGCTCGAAAATGCGCTCCAGATGTTGCGGCGGTATGGGTTCTCCCTGGTTTTCCACCTCCAGGATCACCTGCGCTTCCGCCATCCGCAGACGGACATGGATTTGCCCGCCGGGCGCGGTGTGGCGGATGGCGTTGGAGATCAGATTGCCCAAGGCCCGGCGCAGCATCGGAGGGTCACCGTGGGCATGGGCCGCGCCTTCCACCGTCAGGCTGGCTTGTTTTTCTTCCGCGAGGATGCCGTAGAAATCGACGAGCGAATGCAGCAAGGCGGCCAGGTCGATGTCTTCCCGGCGCAACACCATGAGGCCGTTGTCCGCCTGGGCGAGAAACAACATGTCGCCGATCGTGTGCGACAGCCGCTCGCATTCTTCGAGCAGCGAATAGAGCGCTTCCCGGCATTGTTCGGGGTTGTCCGTCCGCGCCAGCGTGACCTGGGCCTGGGTCATCATCGCGGTGAGCGGGGTGCGCAGTTCATGGGCGATGTCCGAGGCAAAACCGGAGAGACGGGCGAACGCTTCCTTCAGCCTGTCCAGCATGGCGTTGAGTTCGCAGCCCAGGGGTTGCAGTTCGAGCGGAAGGGTTTCCGCCGCGATGCGTTCATGCAGGCGCTCGCCCGAGACCCGGCGGGCAAGTTTCGCCATCGCTTCGAGAGGCGACAGGCCACGGCGGGCGGCCAGACCAGCGCACAGCACATTCGCCAGCGCCGCCAGCGCCAGCGCCCAGGCGAGCGAGCGCATGAAACCGGCCATGAAATGCTGGTGATGGGCGATGCTCATGGCGATCGCCACCTTGCTCATTTGTCCGTTGGCCAGCCGCGCCCAGGCCAGCAGGCCGCGTGCGCTGTCTACGCTGTCCGGCTCCGTGTCTCGAACACTTGCGGCATGGACGTGCGATGTGGGCGCGCCATCCGCTGTCGATGATTTTTGCATTGGAAAGACCATGTCGCCGTGACGCAATGGCGGCAAGACATCGTCCGGTGCGGCGATGCTTTCCCGCAACAGCCATGAGGGGGGATGCGGCGCGGTCGTAAACAGCAGCTTGTCCGTCGCGTCCAGCACGGTGAGGCTCTGCGGCGGCGAGACCGAGACCAGCGCGCCCAACCGGGCGAGAGCATCCGTGGCGGGCGTGTCCGGCGGAATATCCAGAAGCGCGCGGCGGACGAGGGCAAGCCGACCGCGCAATTCGTCCGCATCCTGTTCAAGGAAATGGCGTTCGACCGATTGGCGCAGGAATAATCCCAGTCCCAGCAGGATCAGGGTAGACAACAGCGCGAACAACAGCGCCAGCCGCAAGGTGAGCGAGCGGCCCGGGGCGGAAGAATCCGGGATCATGACGGCGCTTCCAGCACATACCCCATACCGCGCACGGTGCGGATCAGGCGCGGCTCGAAATCATCATCCATCTTGGCGCGCAACCGGCGCACGGCAACTTCTATGACGTTGGTGTCGCTATCGAAATTCATGTCCCAGACCTGCGAGGCGATCAGCGAACGCGGCAGCACTTCTCCCCGGCGGCGCATGAACAGTTCGAGCAAGGCAAATTCCTTGGCGGTGAGATCGATACGCTGTCCCGCCCGGCTCGCCCGCCGACTCAACAAATCCAGTTCCAGATTGGCGACGCGCAATGATCTGGACGGGTTTTCCGCATTCTTGCCCCGGCGCAAAAGCGTGCGCACCCGCGCCAGCAATTCCGAGAACGCGAAAGGCTTGACCAGATAATCGTCGGCGCCCAGTTCCAGCCCCCGCACCCGATCGTCGACCTGGTCGCGGGCGGTGAGAAACAGCACCGCCATGTCCTTGCCCGCGCCGCGCAGCGTTTGCAGCACCTGCCAGCCATCCAATCCGGGCAGCATCACATCCAGGAGTACGAGGTCGGGAGATTCGGTGAGCGCCAGATGCAGGCCATCCGGCCCGGTGCGCGCGAGATCGACCCTGAACCCCGCTTCCAGCAACCCCTGGCGCAGATAATTCCCGGTCTTGGGTTCGTCTTCGATGATCAGGATGCGCATGAAATTCACCGGTTCATGATATATGTATAGTATCGCCGCCGCGGATCACGGGCAGCGCGGTTTTGTCGATCACCCGCTGCAACACGAAACTGCTATGCACGCCCGCGACCCCGGTGATGCGGGTGATGTGCTGGATCAGCAGTTCCCGGTAGGCATCCATGTCGGCGATGACGATTTTCAACTGGTAATCGGCATCCTGGCCGGTGATGAGCAGGCATTCGAGCACTTCATCGATCCGGGCGATTTCGCGCTCGAAATGAGCGAAGCGTTCGGGAGTATGACGATCCATCGAGATGTGGAGCAAGGCCATCAGCGACAGACCGAGGCGGCGGGCATCGAGCAGCGCGCGATAGCCGGTGATCAGACCCGATTCCTCCAGCGCGCGCACTCGGCGCAGGCAGGCCGAAGGCGACAGGCTGACCCGGTCGGCAAGGTCCTGGTTGCTGATCCTGCCTTCGGCCTGCAACAGTTCGAGAATCTGGCGATCGTAGCGGTCGAGTTGTACGGATGCGTTCATCGTTGAAATATCCTGCCATTGAATTTGTCAAAATGGAAATAATCTGTCCATTTTATGCCGTAATCAACAAAAATCGCAATCGTCTGTCAGGGCGGACCGCGTAGGATGACATCCATCCTGAAACCTCGGCAGCCACCGGGATTTCAGATTCATTTGATTACCGCATCGAGGATGCCGCCATGATGTTGTCCGAACCTGGAAAAAAGTACTGTCCATTCACGCCGATCAACCTTCCCGACCGTCGGTGGCCCAACCGGACGATCACCCACGCGCCGGTGTGGATGAGCACCGATCTGCGCGATGGCAACCAAGCGTTGTTCGAGCCGATGGATGGGGAGCGCAAGATGCGCCTTTTTCGCACCCTGTGCGCGGTGGGCTTCAAGGAAATCGAAGTGGGTTTTCCCGCCGCCTCGCAAACCGATTTCGACTTTGTTCGCCATCTGATCGAAGGCGCTCACATTCCGCCCGATGTCACCATCGAAGTGCTCACCCAGGCGCGCGAGGAAATCATCGTCCGCACCATGGAAGCCGTGCGTGGCGCGCGGCGCGTCATCGTTCACCTCTACAACGCCACTTCACCCACTTTCCGCGAAGTGGTGTTCGGCATGGAAAAGGAAGAAATCGTCCGGCTGGCGACCTCGGCGGCCGGACGCATTCGCGCGCTCGCGCGGACGATTCCCGATGTCGAAATCATGCTTGAATACAGCCCGGAGACCTTTTCCGCGACCGAGCCCGACTTCGCCCGCGAAGTGTGCGACGCGGTGAGCGCGGCCTGGGGGGCCACCCCGGCAAACAAGCTCATCCTCAACCTGCCCGCCACGGTCGAGCTCGCCACCCCCAACGTCTATGCCGATCAGATCGAATGGATGGACCGCAACCTCGCCCGCCGCGACAGCGTGACGATCTCGCTGCATCCTCACAACGACCGCGGCACCGGCGTGGCCGCCGCCGAGCTGGGCCTGCTCGCGGGCGCCGACCGCATCGAAGGCTGTCTGTTCGGCAACGGCGAGCGCACCGGCAACGTCGACCTCATCACCCTCGCGCTCAACCTCTACACCCAGGGAATATCCCCCGGGCTTGATTTTTCCGACATCAACGCGGTGGCGCGCACTTTCGAGCAATGCACCGGCCTGCCCATCCATCCCCGCCACCCCTATGCCGGTGACCTCGTGTTTACCGCGTTCTCCGGTTCCCATCAGGACGCGATCCGCAAGGGCTTCGCCGCGCAACGGGCGGATGCGTCCTGGAACCTGCCCTACCTGCCGATCGACCCCGCCGACATAGGGCGCAATTACGACTCGGTCATCCGCGTCAACAGCCAGTCGGGCAAGGGCGGCGTCGCCTGGCTGCTGGAAACCGCTCACGGCATCGCCATGCCACGGCGCTTGCAAGTGGAATTCTCGCGCGAAGTGCAGAAAATGACCGAGACAGGCGGCGAAATGAGCGCCGAGGCGATCTGGCGGCTTTTCTCCCGCACCTATCTCGAAACCGATCGTCCGCTGCATTACGTCGAGCATCATCTGTTCGAGCGCGGCCAGGCGCAGGGCATCCGCCTCGTCGTCGATATCGATGGCGAACGGCGCGCGCTCGAAGGGGAAGGCAACGGCCCGATCGACGCCGCGGCACGCGCGCTCCAGCACGCGGAGATCGATGTCCAGGTACGCAGCTTCGAGGAACAATCCATCAGCGCCAGCCGACACGGCGCCGACGCCCGCGCCTGCGCGTTTCTCGAACTGGTCGATGGACGAGGCACAGGCGAGTGCTACGGAGTGGGAATCGATGACAACATCGTCACCGCCTCGATCCGGGCCTTGGTGAGCGGAGTGAACCGGCGGAGCATGAACAGGGGAGCGAAAAGCGAAGACCTCCCATGCCTTTGAATCAGGCAACGAAAAAGGCGGCGCATGCGCCGCCTCCTGTCTCCCCCCTTGAATTCTCTCCTGACACTCACTCGACGATTTCACGCCACGACAGCCGTCCCTTGACCCCGGAACTGCCGGGGCAGACCAACTTGGTGGCATGGACCGCGCCTGTCGTCGTGCCAAGGGCGAGGACTTTATCCTTGCAGGGGTCATCCAACGGCGGGGTCGGGCCCGGTATGCCATTGAAACCGAGACTGGCGGGCACGCGGCCATCATAGCGATCCTCGCTGCCGACCTTGCCATCGTGATTGACGTCGACGATGGGGAATTCAAGTTCGCCGCCGGTGAAGGCATTGATGATGTTCAGATGACCACGGCCACCGCCCGTGCACTTGTCGTCCGAAGGCACCAGCGAGCTGACCATGAGCACCATCTTGCTGGCGCCGACGCCCGCGCTGAACGCGGTCGCAGGTGTCACGATGCGCTCGCCTTTGTCGCTGACAAGGTTGAAATCGATATGCCAGCCTTTCTGGCCCACCATATCGCCCTCGACCGCTTGATCGACGAAGCGCACATCCACGGTCGTGCCATCGGACAAGATGCCCGTTTCGCCATCGAACGTGAGCGAGCGCGTCTTCAACTCGCCGCGCGTGATCGGGGAGGGGCCGTCGTTCTTGTCGATCAGGCCATACCAGCTTTGCACGGTGAAATCTTCCTTGTCGTCGCTTTGCAGGAACAGGCCAGTGCCGACGACGACGTAGATGTCATTGCTGTCGGGATGGATGATGGCCAGCGGCGCGCTCGTGATCGACTGGCCCGCGCCAGCGGTAAACATCGGCTGCGCCGCGCCGCCGTAACTGGCTTTCCATTCGCTTGCGCCACTATCATATTCGAACCGCCACAGGTTGCCCTTCAGGTCGCCGGCGTAGATCGTGTCGGGCGTGCTGAGGTAGCCATCCCTGTCGGCATCCAGCCAGAACGGGGCGGAGAGACCGTTGTCATCGGCGCCTTCCGGCGCCGCGACAATCTTCTGCCGCACTGCGCCGGTCTTGACGTCGATCAGGTAGAGCGCCGCCTTGTTCCGGCAACTGTTGTAACCATTGCTCACGATGGCGACGGCCTCGGTCGCGCTGGTCCTGGCGATGACCGGCTTGCCGATGACGAAGCCCATGTCATCCCAATCGTCATCGACGTTGCCGGTGCACTCCGTGGCGTCGATGCGGTCGATGCGGCCATTGAATTCCCATTTCACATCGCCCGTGCCGAAACTCTCCGGAGTGGTGACCTTCAGGCCATATGCCCCCTTGCCGCCGCGGCCCAGCACGCCGACCAGATAACGTTCACTGCCCAGGCCCGTGATCTCGACATCGCCATCCACATAGAACTGATGGCCATAGGCGGGGTCGGCCAGCCGGGGCAGTTTGTGGAAGACGCCGGTGGGAACATAGGCGAAGCGTTCCACGCCGGTCGTGGCGCTGAAGGCATGCAGCATGCCGTCGTTGGCCCCTTGATAGAGGGTTTCGGTGTCTTTGTCATAGATCGGGGTGGTGTTCACGCTATCGCCCAGCGCGGCTTGTCCGCTGACATGGGTGCGCTTGCGGAAAGGGCCGCCGAGGGTGGATTCCAGGGCGTCGCTGCCGCGCAGGTAGTCGATGATGTCCTTGCCATGGTCGGGATCACTGTCGCCATCTTGCAGGAGGGTTCGCTGCCATCCGCTCACACCGTCCCACGTGAATGTGACGCCGTTGCTCGCCAGCGCGTCCAGGGCGTTGCTGCGGGTAAAAATCTCGCGTGCATCGGCTGTGGGCATCTGCTCGGACGCTTTCCAGACTTCCGCGCCTTCGGCGTCGAGGTTGCTCGTG
>JAITCV010000239.1 GCA_031282905.1 Azoarcus sp.
GGCTACAATCGCCCGCTTCTGATTGGCCGAACGAACGAGTAAACACACATATGGCTCTCGATATTGCAACCAAGGCGCAAGTTGTCTCCGATTACCAGCGCGCCAAGGGCGACACCGGATCTCCCGAAGTCCAGGTCGCCCTGCTGACCGCCCGCATCAATGGCCTGACTGGCCACTTCAAGGAACACGGCAAGGATCACCACTCCCGCCGTGGGCTGCTGAAAATGGTCAGCCGTCGCCGCAAGCTGCTCGATTATCTGAAAGACCGGGATGCCGAGAGCTATCGCAAGCTGATCGAACGCCTGGGCCTGCGCAAGTAGACGCGTGCAAGTAAGCGCGTGATTGGCCCGACAGCGCCACAGGCGGTGTTCCGAATCAGAAAAGCCGGGTTGGCCCCGTGGGGCTTTCCCGGCTTTGTCATATCCACTCCACGCGGTTGTTGTTTGCCGCATAACGTATAAAGGAATTTCCCTTGCCTACCTCGATCAAGAAAACCTTCGCCTACGGTAAACACACCGTGACCCTCGAAACGGGCGAAATCGCCCGCCAGGCGGGTGGCGCGGTCATCGTCAACATGGAAGACACGGTGGTGATCGCCTCCGTCTGCGCCGCCCGGGATACCAAGCCCGGGCAGGATTTTTTCCCGCTCACCGTCGATTACGTCGAAAAGTTCTATGCCGCCGGCCGCATTCCAGGCGGCTTTTTCAAGCGCGAAGGGCGTCCAACCGAGAAAGAAACCCTGACTTCGCGTCTGATCGACCGTCCGATTCGTCCGCTGTTTCCGGAGGGTTTCTACAACGAAGTCCAGATCATCGTCATCGTGTTGTCGCTCAACCCTGAAATCGACGCCGACATTCCGGCGATGATCGCCGCCTCCGCCGCCCTGTCGATTTCCGGCGTGCCGTTCGATGGCCCCATCGGCGCGGCGCGGGTCGGTTATGCCGATGGTCAGTACATCCTCAACCCGACCGCCACCGAACTGGAAACCAGCCAGCTCAACCTCGTCGTCGCCGGTACCGCGGCGGCGGTGCTGATGGTCGAATCGGAAGCGCGGGAACTCTCCGAAGAGATCATGCTCGGCGCGGTCGTGTTCGGTCATGAACAGCAGCAGGCAGTCATCCGCGCGATCAACGAACTGGTCGAGATCGCGGGCAAGCCGGAATGGGATTGGCAGTCGCCCGCGAAAAACGAGCCGCTGATCGCCCGGATCACCGAATTCGCCCGTCCCCAACTCGAACAGGCGTTCTCCATCACCAGCAAGCAGGCGCGCAGCATCCGCCTCGCCGAAATCGAAAAAGCCACAGTTGATCTGGTGAACGCGAGCGAAGCCACGCCTGGGGAAAATGAAGTGAAGGACATTTTGTTCTCGCTGGAAGCGGATATCGTCCGCAACCGCATTCTCAACGGCGAACCGCGCATCGATGGCCGCGACACCCGCAGCGTGCGTCCGATCGAAATCCGCACCGGCGTATTGCCGCGCACCCACGGTTCGGCGTTGTTTACCCGGGGCGAAACCCAGGCGCTGGTGGTGGCGACGCTCGGCACCGGGCGCGATGAACAGATCATCGACGCCATCGCGGGCGAATACCGCGAAAACTTCATGCTGCACTACAACTTCCCGCCGTTTTGCACCGGTGAGACGGGCCGCTTCGGCGCAACCAAGCGCCGTGAGATCGGCCATGGCCGCCTGGCCAAGCGCGCGCTGATCGCCGCGTTGCCCAAGAAAGAAGATTTCAGTTACACCATCCGTCTGGTGTCCGAGATCATGGAATCCAATGGCTCATCCTCGATGGCCTCGGTTTGTGGCGGCTCGCTCGCGCTGATGGATGCCGGGGTGCCGATCAAGAACCATGTTGCCGGCATCGCCATGGGGCTGATCAAGGAAGGCAACCGTTTCGCGGTGCTCACCGACATCCTGGGCGACGAAGATCACCTCGGCGACATGGATTTCAAAGTCGCGGGGACGGAAGACGGCATCACCGCGCTGCAAATGGATATCAAGATCCAGGGCATCACCCGGGAAATCATGAAGGTCGCGCTATCGCAGGCTGGCGAAGGCCGCCGCCACATCCTCGGCGTGATGAAGCAGTCGATCGAAGGTGCGCGCGGCAATGTCTCCGAATTTGCGCCGCGCATGATCACGATGAAGATCAACCCGGAAAAAATCCGCGACGTGATCGGCAAGGGCGGTGCGGTGATTCGCGCCCTCCAGGAAGAAACCGGCGCGGTGATCGAGATCGAGGACGATGGCAGCGTGACCATCTCCTGCATCAGCGCCGAGGGCGCGCAGGCCGCCAAGGAGAAAATCGGTGCGATTACCGCTGAAGTCGAAGTGGGCAAGGTCTATGACGGAACGGTCGTGCGCCTGCTCGATTTCGGCGCGATCGTCAATATCATGCCGGGCCGCGATGGTCTGCTCCACGTCTCGCAGATCGCTCACGAGCGAGTCGAAAAGGTCGCCGATTACGTCAAGGAAGGCCAGGCGGTGAGAGTAAAAGTGCTGGATACCGACGAACGCGGCAAGATTCGCCTCAGCATCAAGGCGCTGCTCGAACCGCAGGCGCCCGCACCCAAGGCGGAATAAAGGCCCCGGAAGCACAAGATGAAAAAGCCCGCTTCAGCGGGCTTTTTCATGCTCTGGCCTTGGGCTTTGCCAGATGATCACATTGGCCAGATGCTGGACGATGTCCTGTAGATATCATTCGGCGGCCAGCGTGCGCATGCCATCCATATGGCTGGCGAAGTATTTCGCATCGAGATATTCGAGCCGCACCTTTCCCTGGCCCGATGGCGCGTGGATGAAACGGCCATCGCCGATATAGATGCCCATGTGCGAATGGCGTTTTTCCATGGTGTTGAAGAACACCAGATCGCCCGGCGCGAGCTGCTCGCGCTCGATGGGCCGGGTGCGCGCGGCGATGGCGGCGGCGCTGTGTGGCAGTTTGAGGCCGCTGACTTTTTCCACCACGTAGCTCACCATGCCGCTGCAATCCAACCCGGCATCCGGATTGCGTCCGCCGAAACGGTAGCCGGTATCGAGCAGGCCGAGTGCGTAGAGCACGATCTCCTGGCGCTGGCTGGCATCAAGGCTGAAATAGGGGCCGCGAACCGTTGGGGTGGAACATGCGCCGAGCGTGATGAGCACCAGCAGGAACGCGGGCAGGCGCAGGGCATTCGTCATGGCACGAGCATCATGTCCGCATTGAGCAGCGCGGAAAATTCCTTGCGGTAACGTTCGGCGTTGTCGACGTAATGGCGGGCATTGGCGTGCAACTGGGCGACTTCTTCATCATTGAGGCTGCGGATGACCCGTCCTGGCGAGCCGACCACCAGCGAGCGCTCAGGAATGACCTTGCCTTCGGAAATCAGTGTGTTCGCGCCGATCAGGCAATCCTTGCCGACGACCGCATTGTTCAGCACCACGGCGTTGATGCCGATCAGGCAGCCATCGCCGATGGTACAGCCGTGCAACATCACCATATGGCCGACGGTGACATTCGCGCCAATGGTGAGCGGCACGCCTTCATCGTTGTGGAGGATGGAACCGTCCTGGATGTTGGTGCCATCGCCAATCACGATCGGGTCGTTGTCGCCACGAATGACCACGTTGTACCAGATGCTCACATTGCGTCCAGTATCGACGTCGCCAATGACAACAGCGTTGTGGGCGATCCATGTGTTTTCGCCGATCCGGGGTTTGCGTGTGCCCAGGGCATAGATGCTCATACCGTTTTTTCTACCTGCGGAAGCGGAAAGGGTTTCCCGTCCGGGTGATTCCGCCGACGGGGCGGGCATCATAGCAAGCAGTGGGCGGCCTGGGCAGGGGGAAATGTACGAAGTGGGCAAAAACGGTTTTCCAGGTCGTTTCCGTTTCCAGCTCATGGGTGAGGCGAAAGCGAGCGGCGGCGAAGCCGCCGACTGTTTGACTGTGCCTTGTCCTGTGTTTCCCCGACTTCCTGACTTGCATTGACGAAAAACCCTGGCAGGGGAATTGACAGGATAAAAAACATGTTTAAGAATAATAAGGATTCTTATTAAGTCCCTTCAACATTCCGGCAGGTACCGAACATGACAACACCCCCACAAACCCCAACATGGAACGACGACG
>JAITCV010000020.1 GCA_031282905.1 Azoarcus sp.
TTAGAAAACGGTTCTTTGTGACCATGACCGATAAGCATGAGCAAACAGCACACTGAAATCAGCAAATTCCTGAGCTTCGTACTCCGCCACAAGCCGGAAACTATCGGCTTGACGCTTGACGCTGAGGGCTGGACAAACATTGATTTGCTGATCGCCCGCGCCAACCAATCCGGCCAGGCATTGACCCTAGCTTTGATTCAAGAGGTCGTCGAAACCAGCGACAAGAAACGCTTTACGGTTTCAGAGGATGGTTTGCGAATTCGCGCCGCACAGGGTCATTCGACACCAAGCGTGGCGATTGCACATGTGGAGAAACAGCCGCCGGAGTTTCTGTATCACGGTACTGCTACGCGGTTTCTGGATTCGATCAGGGAACAAGGTTTGTTGCCCGGCTCCCGGCACTATGTGCATTTGTCGGAAGATGAGCAAACCGCTACGGCGGTCGGGCAGCGTTACGGCAAGCCCGTTGTGCTCAAGGTAAAAGCCATGCTCATGCACCAACAGGGCTTTAAGTTCTATTTGGCGGACAATGGAGTTTGGATGACACTACATGTGCCAGCAGCTTACCTTCAATAAGGATGATCCTCTCAAGCAACCGATTCCTCGTTTGAAATTTCGCACGATTTCGCTATTACGTTTATCGCAACACCTACGGAATGCAAAAACAGTCTGTAATGCTTATAGTCAGCATAACTTCTGAATTCATATTTTTCTCCAGAGATTCCTTTTGGAGGTCAAATTCGTAATCTGTCATTTACCAGGATTATCACCTGGTTGTGTATAAGCACTAATCATCAAACCAATCTTGCACGAACCCAATGCCTGTAAGTGCGCCGATTCCAGGGCCAGACCTACAAATTCCGTGTCTGTATGTATCGTATACCATAACATAAACACTGCATCTTCTATCGAGGCCAAAACCTCTACGTATCGTGTAGCCCAATTGACAAGCATTGGCGATACTTCATCGAATGAGAGATTCTCCGTATCATGATCGAAATCCCAGAAAACGCGATTATCGTCACATATCGAAGAGGCTGAAAATGCCCGACTGGCGGTTTTATTGACCAGTCGTACCATGTCCTCAACCTCATATTGTTGTGACGATACGCACAGCGTAACATCGAAGTCAATAATCGCCATCGCCCAAGCCGTAAAAAATCAGGATATTACCATATCGAGCCGCCAACATGACGACCGCGGTCGGTTACTCGCCGAACAGAGCAACACGGTGGGGGTCATTTGTTGGCGGTCGATTCAAAGAGAAGTCCACAAAGTGCCCGCGATGTGCCCCAAAACGCGATAAGATTTTCCGCTTCGTCCAGCGTGGCGGCAATCACAGGAGCATCACCCGTGCCACATATCGCAAAAAATGTCCTCCTGGCGCTCGCGCTGGGTGTTTTCCAAGGCAGCGCGTGGGCGCAAACGCCCTTGCCCGCGCTCGGCGCCCGTGCCGATTCCGTGACCGTTTCCGGCCTGTCTTCGGGCGCGTTCATGGCCGTGCAGTTCCATGTCGCTCATTCCAGTCAGGTGAGCGGCGCGGGTGTTCTTGCCGGCGGACCTTATTACTGCGCGATGGGCACCATGATGTTGACCGCCGCATGCATGTCTCCGTCGTCCTCCCTACCCGTCCCGCCGCTGCGGGACATGGTGAGCGAGGCGAGGAAACAGGCCCGGGAGCAGGCGATCGACAACCTCGACAATCTCGCCCGCAGCCGCCTCTGGCTGCTCTCCGGTGGCCGGGATGGCACAGTGAAGACCGCAGTGGTCGACCAGACCTATGATTTTTACCGCAACTGGGTGCCCGCTTCGGCCATCGAGTACGAACGCATTGCCGACGCGGGCCACGCCATGCTCAGTGCCACGGCAAAAGATGCCAACGATTGCGCGGTGACCGGCACGCCCTTCATCAACCGTTGCGGCGATTTCGATGCCCCCGGCCGCCTGCTTGCCCATTTGCTCGGCACATTGAATCCGCCCGCCGACACCCACGATGCCGCCTTGCTGGCTTTCGACCAGCATGCGTTTACCACCGGAACGGACAGCATGGATCGCACGGCCTATGTCTATGTTCCCGCCGCTTGCCGCGAGGGCGGCTGCCGTGTCCACATTGCCTTTCATGGCTGCATGCAACAGGCCGAAACCATCGGCACGGTATTTGTCCGCGAAGCGGGTTATAACCGTTGGGCGGAGAGCAACAAGCTGATCGTGCTCTACCCGCAGACCATCAAGAACAGACAGATCAATCCCACCAAGACCAACCCCTATGGCTGCTGGGATTGGTGGGGATATACCGGACCGAATTACCACACCCAGGCCGGCGCGCAAATTCGCGCGGTCAAGGCCATGCTTGATCGCTTGACCAGCAAACCTTGAGCCGCGAAACCTCACTTGATCCGCGGGCCAATCGGAAGAAGAAAAAAGGCTGGAACTTCAGGTTGAAGATTTGAAAAGGGAAGGGGGTGCTCAGCCAGGTTGCGGGGCGTAGATGCGGGGGAAGATTCGCCGGGAGATTACATAGACATCGTTGTACGCCTGTTCCGGGACGGCAAGGTAATCTCCGATGCGGCCAAGGAAGTATTTTTCCTTGTCCCAGCGGGTCAATACCTTGGTATCCCGCAAAAGGGGCATGGCGCGGATGGCCTTTTCCTTCCGGGGGACGCAAGTATGGGCAAAGGGCAACAAGGAAACCCTCCGTCCTTTCATGACTTCGATGACCGAGGGCAAATACGGGGCGGCGGGAACATATTTTTCCTCCGTAACATCGTATTCGCGCTCGAATTTCTCGCGCTCAATCGAATAGACCTCGTTTTCGATGCCGATCATGATGTAGATGTTTGCCGAGGCCACCATGTCGATGTCGCCTTCCAGGGTGCGCACGCAGATGTGCGTGTTTTCGGGAAAGATTTCCGTGGAACGCGCAAAACCTGCGGGATGCTTCAATTTCACGAAGCGGCCTGCCGTGGAAAAATCCAGGTTGTGATGTTCGCAATCGACGAGATCGTAATTCTCCTGGTATTGGTGGATCTGCTTTTTCAGATAGGCGTCCGGCGACATGCCCGGCGCGACCTTCTCGATGCCCGCATAACTGAGATAGGCTCCGGCCTTTTCGATGCCGCCGCCGCCGGAACCCGCTTCCCGTGTCAGGAAGGCGGCCAGCTCGTTGGCCATGACCTCGCGCGACGTGCTGCGAATGGAAAGCTTCAACCCGGCCGGAAGATGGCAATACACGATGCAG
Organism: Azoarcus sp.; assembly: GCA_031282905.1. Taxonomy (GTDB): domain Bacteria; phylum Pseudomonadota; class Gammaproteobacteria; order Burkholderiales; family Rhodocyclaceae; genus WRNU01. The sequence continues at coordinate 3,239 of JAITCV010000020.1, forward strand.
TAGGCAAACTGGTCGACCTGACGCGCAATGTCGGAAGAAAAACCCAGGATGTTGGGGTCGCACGGTTCGGTGTGGAACAGCCCCATATTCCCGATGATCCGCGGCGACGAAAGGGAATGTGAAACGACGGCCAACTCTTCCATGGAAAGCGCGGAATGCTTCAGCCGCTTCATGACGCCCAAATCTACCGGCATGAATTCCGCCAAGTCATGATCGAGCGGATGTCGAATTTCGGCAAAATGATTGGTGTCGGAAAACAAGCCATAATAGAGCGCGTTATAGACTTTCGGGTCGGAAGAAAAGTCGTACCCGGCCTCGCGCATGACATCCCAGATGAGCGTCGCGCAACTGCCCAGCGCCGGACGGATGACGGTGTTTTCGGTTTCGGCGATCTCCGGCCAGTGGTGATCGAATACCGCAACCGTGTCCGCCTCGAAGCGCGTGACATTGCCCGCCCCGTACTGGCAATCGACCGTAATCAGCAGGGCGGGCGGCGGCAGGGTTTCCACATATTCGATCGGGATGTCCAGCAATTCGACCATCAGCTTCAGGTTCGGCTTGTTGATCCGGTCTCTGCCGCCATAGACGAGCCGCGCCTTCCCGCCTTTCGACTCGATGTATTTCAAAAGCGCGAAGCCGCTGGCAATCGAATCCGCGTCGGGCGCGTCATGCGACTGAATGACAATGTTGTCATAACTGAGCAGGTTGGACAAATTCACCGCGCGTCCTCCGGCTGCGGCAGCACCAGGATGGGAACGCGGGCGACGAGCGTTGGTTCATCCATCACCTGATTGTTGATGTGCGCCTGGATTTCGTATTCGCCCGGCTCCTTGGGCGCGTCGAAGAATTTTTCCTCATCCCGCTCCTTGGCCCAGTCATAGGTCAGCCAATTGCCCGGCTTGTCCTTCTTGAAGAGGCCGACGAGCGCGCCGTCCTTGATCATCCGCTGGCTGACGCCGGAAGTCCGCACGATGATACGTTCATAAGGCGCAAAAGATGTCTTGTTCGTGGCAATGGCAAAGGCACCGAGCGAATCGCCGGCAACCGTGATCCGCGCTTCTCCCACGAGCGAGGCGGGCGTCAATTCCTTGTCGGGCGCGTGCAATCGGAGCGTGTACTTTCCGCCCGCGACCGGCGCGTGCAATTGGAGCACGTATTTTTCACCCCACTCCGGATGGTAGTGTCGGAAGGTATAAAATTCTTCCATATCGACGCGCTTGCGATCGACATATTCCTCCGGCTTCGCGCCCTCGGCCACCACGACAAGAATCGCGCCCTGTTTGATCTGCTCCGGTGTGATGGCGTTCAGGACGACATAGATGGATTCGGCGGGAGCGAAGACGGTTTTTTCCAATTGAATGGGAGAAGCTGGTCTGAACAGGAAAAGGAAAAGCGCGGCAAGCAGCACGACCAACACGGTTGCGCCGAGATAGAGCAAGGGCAGGCGTTTTTTCACCACCGCGTCCGGCAATACCACCGGCTCGCTTTCCTTTCGCACCTTGTTGTAGTCCAGCGCCTTGCAAATCTGTTGGGCGACGATCTGGGGCGAGTCGATCTCCATGACCCCTTGGGTCGCGTTCAATCCCAGCGCCAGCCCTGGCGGCAGGACATCCATGCTGTCGAGATACACGGGAATCACCCGTATCTTCTGGTTGAGTGCGAATTCGACCTCGGAGCGGACATAGGTCGATTCCATGGAATGCCTGGAGACGAAGAGCAAAAGAACCTTGCATCTCTTGATGGCAATGGCAATCTCATCTGTCCAGGTCGAACTGATGGTGATGCCTTTGTCGTACCAGATGGCGTACCCGCCCGCATGGACGCGCTCGATGATGGGAAAGACGGTTTGTGCGTCTGCGTGGGCGTAACTCACGAAGACAAAAGAGTCGTGCTCGATACTGCATGGGAGCACTTCACAACTCACATTTTTTCCCGCCATGATTTTTCCTTGCACTTGGACAGATGGCACGCGTCCGGTTATTGTAGCGCAGGTGCTTGCAATGACATATCTACGGGATTTGCGCGTGGAAGCGGCCTTGTCGAAACAGAAATGCGCGGTTTCCTCGTCGACAACGACCAAGATGGTTTACGGCAGGTTTCGTCCGAGATGATTATTTGCATAGAAGATGATTATTTGCATAGAATCACCTGCTTTTAATTTAATTACGCTTCTTGGCGAACAGGCTGATCGAACCATGTTTTAGTCATTATCACGAGCGTTTGCCACTGCGTTCCTCTTCCCCTTGTTGCGCTGGCAAGAACCAATTCATGATCTCGGATTTATGCGGATTCCATTGCCTGCCAGCGTATCGTGCCGCTACGCTTCAGTAGCCGTATCGCCGCAATACAATCAGGGCAGGCACGGATGCCTGCCCATTCATCGATTCTCAGCCCTTTCAACGATACCGGAAATCGAAATACCAGTCTTCCAGCGTTCCATGGCTGTTGGGCTCATCGACTACCTGGGCTTTGTCCAATATTCGCTGGATGATCCGGTTTTCCCGCACCAGCGCCTCGGAAGAAGAAGCCTTGGCGAGAATCTGGACGTTCTCGAGCGCGCCGACTTTCTCCAGGATGAGGGCCAAGCGGATTTCTTGCCGAATCTCTTCGGCAATTGATTCCCTGTCGTCGTCGGAAAGATCTGGCTGAGGCGAGTTTGGTTTTTTGCCTTCTTGCGTGAGCCGCGCCATGACTTCGTCCACCTGCTCCTGGGTTTTCTCCTGAACCAGGGATTCCGGAACGGCGAATGCCGTGTGCGCTTCCTGCAAAGCGTCCAAGACATTGTTTTTGGTTTTCAGCCAGGCGAGTTTCGCGCTTTCCTCTTCCAGCTCCTTCTTGATCCTGGCGCGCAGCGCATCCAGGTCACCGTCGTCGATGCCGTTTTCCCTGGCGAAATCGGCGTCGAGTTCCGCCGATTTCCAGACTTCGACCTTGGAGACCGTCGCGTGCACCCGCACAGTCTTGCCCGCCAGATCGGGTTCACTTTCCGGGTAAATGAAATCGAAATCCTTTGACTCGCCGGCCTTCAATCCGACGATTTCCTCATCGAACGCTTTCCAGTCTTCCTGTTCTCCCAAGGTGATTTCGATCTCTTCGGCATCTTCGTCGGGAAGCGGCGCGCCATCAAGCGTCATGGAATAACTGAGCGTCACGTAATCGTCGATTTGCGCGCCGCGTTCGACTTCCACATCCTCGCCCTGATTCATTCTCATGTCATCAAGATGCAAATTGATATCCTCCTCGGTGATTTCCACGACCGGGCGAACGATGGATATCTGCGACAAATCGGCCAGATCGAATTCGGGAAAGACTTCGAAGGTCGCCACGAACAAGCGTTTTTCCGGATCGGGCGATGGCGTCTCCTCCATGTCCAGGACGGAGGCGACGTTGAATTGGCCGGCATAGGCCTTCCAACTCTGGTCCAGCAGTTCGGTCAGGGCTTCTTCACGCGCCTCCGCGCCATATTCCTGTTCGATCAGGTGAGGCGGCGCCTTGCCGGGGCGAAACCCCGGCATCTTGGCCTTGCGGGCACATTTGCGCAAATACGCTTCACGTGCCTTTTCCAGTTCCTGAACGCTCAAGGCCAGTGTGCAGCGCCGCAGCAGGGGATTTTCCTGGCTATCGGAAAGAGACGCGCTTTCCGGAAGTTGCGATTCCATCATCGGTATCCTTGCGGGAAGAAATGAAGACGGACTATAGCAGAAGTCGATGGATTCCCGCAGGCGCGCCCTCGTGCCGTCTCGCGCCATGTTCCAACCCCGCCATGTCCAGACTTCTCATTGGCATCCACATCTGCGCCATGATCGCCGAAGCCGTCACGGCGAGTGTCGCATCCTGGCGGGGAACGAAGATCTTGATTGAAAAGGCGATGTGCTGGTAATCGATCCGCTTACATCGAAGATCGCGTATAAATGTTCATTTTGCTTGACGGATCACAGGAATTGCTCCGCCCCCACCAGTCCAACCTTGGTGAGGCCGTTGCGCTGGATTGCCGCCATGACCGCGACGACGGTGTCGTAATTCACGGCCCGGTCGGGGCGCACGTGCAATTCCGGCGGCACGCTCCGGGCGGAGATGGCGGCCAGGCGCGGTTCGAGTATGCTCACGCCGCCCAGGATTTCGCCGTTCCAGGAAATGTTGCCGTCGCCGCCGATGTCGATGCGTACCACCTCGGGTTCGACTACCGGCGGTGGCGGGGTGCCATGCGGCAGGTTGAGTTCCACCGAATGCAATTGCACCGGGATGGTGACGATCAGCATGATGAGCAACACCAGCATCACATCGATCAGCGGCGTGGTGTTGATGTCCATCATCACCTCGGGATCGCCGGAGGCATTGCCGATGTTCATGGCCATGGGATTTGTCCTTGCTGTGTTCAGCCGCGCGCCGGCGGCTCGGTGATGAAGCCAATCTTGACAATGCCGGCGCGCTGGCAGGCCAGCACCACCCGGCCCACGTGCTCATAGGGCGCGCTGCCGTCGCCGCGAATCTGGACTTCGGGCTGGGGCTGGAGCGTCGCGACCGTCTTCAGCCGCGCCACCAAGGTATCGTTGTCGAGTTGTTCCTGATTCCAATACACGCCGCCGACACGGGTCACCGACAGGTTGACGTTTTCTGGTTTGGTTTCGCGCAGTTTGTTCGCTTCCCTGGGCAATTCCACCGGCACCACATGGGTGGCAACCGGAATGGTGATCAGGAAGATGATCAGCAGCACCAGCATGACATCCACCAGCGGCGTGGTATTGATGGCCGAGATGGTTTCGTCCTCGACCTGGCCGACGTTCATGCCCATGGTTCAGCCCCGCGCCGCGACGGTGACGACCTTGGCGGATGCTACCGCGTGCGCCTTGCCGCCGCCGAGCAGCGCCGCGTGCAGATCCACCCCGAACGCGCGCACGTCATCGAGCGCGGCCTTGTTGCGGCGGACGAGCCAGTTGTAGCCGAGCACCGCGGGCACCGCGACCGCGAGACCGATGGCGGTCATGATCAGCGCCTCGCCCACCGGGCCGGCAACCTTGTCGATGGATGCCTGTCCGGCGATGCCGATGGCGGTCAGAGCGTGGTAGATGCCCCAGACGGTACCGAACAGACCGATGAAGGGCGCGGTGGAACCGACGGTGGCGAGCAGGGCCAGACCGTCTTGCAAGCGTGTCTGGACGTTTTCGACGGCGCGTTGGATGGATTCGCCGATCCAGGTATTGAGGTCGATATGCTCCAGTAGTCCGACGTGGTGTTCTTTCGCTTCCAGGCCGGATTGGGCGATGAAATGAAACGCGCCGTTGGGATTGAGCGCTCGAACGCCTTCCTGCACGCCGGCGGCGGTCCAGAATTTTTTCTGCGCCTCGCGGGCGTGCCCGCGCAGCCGTTGCTGCTCGTAGAGTTTGGTGACGATTACGTACCAGCTTGCCGCTGATAGGAGGACGAGAATCACCAGTGTGCCCTTGGCGACGAAATCGCCCTGCGCCCACAGGGCGTCCAGACCATATGGATTGGTGATCGTAGTGGCTTCGCCGCCGCTGCTTGCCGCGTTCGCGTCGCGGGCCGCGACCACGCTTGGCGGCGCAACCACGGCGGAATCTGGCGCGGCTTCCGCGGCGGCTGGAGCGGCCTCCACTGCCGTGACGGGCGCGGCTGCCGTGACGGGCGCGGGTGAATCGCCGGCCGTGCCGGCCGACGCGTCCTGGGCGGGCGCGGCGACGGGGAGGGAGAGGACGAGCGCGGCGGAGAGCGCGCCGAGCACATGGCGGGCGCGCAATGACAAACGCGAAAGTGGCGAAATGGAAATCGACATGTTGTTCTCCTTGGAGAAATGGATGATTCGGAAGATCCGGCGGCTCAATCCAGCGCGAACTGGAAAGGCACGGTGACGCGCACCGGGCGTCCCTGGCCGACACACCGGAAACGTTTCACGGCGTCGGTGGCCGCCTTGTTGAAAACCGGATCGGTGGAACGGGCAATGCGGATGTCGTCGATGCTCCCGCCGGCATCGACAGTGAAGATCACCGCCACCTCGCCGCTCTTGTTCAGGCGCAGGGCCTGTGGTGGATAGGGCACGCTGCTGCGGATGTCGAGATGGTTGGGGCAGGTGACGCCGATGGCGGCGGCCACTGGCTCGGGCGGCGCCACGGGCGCTGGCGGTTCGATGGGCGGCGGCGGCTCGGACTGAACCACGGTAATGGGCGATGGCTCGACCGGCGCCTGGACTTGCACCTCGGGCGGCGGCACATAGGCGGGCGGCGGCGGCGCCGGACGCGGCTGCGGACGGACGATGCGTTTGGGCGGCGGGGGCGGGGGCGGTTCAGGTTCCGGCGGCGGCGCGGGTTTGATCTCTTCGATCAGGCGCACGTCCAGCGGGTCCTTGAAGACCTTGACGACTTCACGCGCAAGCCCGTTGGCCAGCGCGTAAGCGAGGAGGATGTGGAACGCGACGACGAAGCTGATGCCAGTCAGATGGCGGCGCGGGTCGCGTTGGCGGATTGCGTAACTCATTGGGGGATTCCTGCGCATCTTTTCATGGCTGCCGCCCGGTTTGCCGCCGGTACGGCAGATGGATTGCTTTTGTCTCAGCATGTTTCATGCCAGGAATTTCAACGCGGGAATTTTTGTATATAACTTTGAAATAAATATGTTTTTTTATGTATTTTGCACAGATTGATCGGCATGCGGTGAACGCGGGTGATGGGTGGGCATCAATCGGGCGAAACAGGGTGTTGATTACGCAGCATTTTCCGCTGTGTTTTCCTTTCTTCGCCCACCCGTGATGTTTTTGCAGCAATCCCGCATGCCGCTTTTTCCCATGCGGATGGCAGAAGATATTTATTCAAAATCCATTCTACGACCACGGAAAAGATAAAATACGTATAAAAATCAATGTGTTATCAAGGCCTATGGATTTCATCCATCGACTGGATCCGGATGCAATCCAAAATGGGACAAACCTGTGGGTTGACCTCCAACTTCGTCGAAAGCGAGGCGCAAAGCGACGTGGCAATCCAGGCGGTTCAGCTATTCCGCAACGTTCAAGTAGGGCGACGCATGCGTCGCCCTACTTGAAAAGCCCTCTGAAAAGCTGCGGGATTTTGCGCTCACGTTTCAACTGGTGGACTTCGGGATTGCGTGCAAGTGGCATGTACATTTTCATACCTTTTGCATTACTGTTCCAGCCAATGCCGTCAGAATTTTTCTCACCGCTGTCGGCAGCGCGGCGCTCTCGATCCGGTCGAGCGCGAGCCACTCATGGGTTGGTTCGGCCAGCATGCGGGGAAACGCGCGCAGGGGGATGCGCCACGATTCCAGTTCGAGGATGAAATGGGTGAAAGTGTGGGTGAGCGCGGGCAGGAGTTCGGGTTGGCCGCAATCGAGGCCGAAGCGTTCGGCCCAGCGTGCGATGCCGACGTCCGGCGGAATTTCCAGCAAGCCGAGCAGTCCGCCCCACAAGCCAACGGGTGGGCGGCGTTCGAGCAGCACCTTGTCATCGAGCATGAGTACCGCGAACCGTTGCCGGCGGCGGGGCAAGATCTTGCGGGGACGGGGTGTCGGCAATTCGGCGACGCGCCCTTCGCGGCGAGCCACGCATTCATCGGCCAGCGGACAGGCGGCGCATTGCGGGTGGCCGCGCGTGCACAGCGTGGCGCCCAGATCCATCTGCGCCTGAATATAAGCGCCAATGTCTTTGCCATCGTCGGGCAACAGGCTTTCGGCAAGCGCCCAGAGGCGGGTTTCAGTGGCTTTTTCGCCGGGGGGCCCCTCGATGCCGAACACCCGGCACAACACGCGTTTGACGTTGCCATCGAGAATGGCGGCGCGCTCCTGGTTGGCGAAAGCCGCAATCGCCGCTGCGGTCGAACGCCCGATTCCGGGCAGTTCGGCCAATTCCGCGCGGGCCGCTGGAAAACGTCCGCCGTGTTTTTCCATTACCTGCCGCGCGGCACGGTGCAGATTGCGGGCGCGAGCGTAATAACCCAGCCCGCTCCACAACGCCATGACATCTTCCAGCGGTGCGGCGGCCAACGCCGCCACATCGGGAAAACGCGCAAGAAAACGGATGTAGTACGGAGTGACCGTCGCCACCTGGGTTTGTTGCAGCATGACTTCCGAGAGCCAGATGCGGTATGGGTCGCGGCTCGCCTGCCAGGGCAGGCCGTGACGACCATGGGCCGCTTGCCAGGCGATCAGCCGGGGGGCGAAAGCGGTCATCGCCATGAACATCGCATCATGAGCCATTTCGTATATTTTTTAGCCATGATCCGACCGCCTCTGCTTCACCATTGTTGCGGCCCATATGATCTGCACCGGGGGCTTGCGCTCCATGGCGAGGCGCTGGGCATGCTTCTTCCCGCGTTTCATCCGGCAATGATTCCGCCTCCCAGGCACACCCGCGATTCATACACCACCACGCTTTGCCCCGGGGTGAGCGCCCATTGCGGTTCGCCGAAAACGATCTCGGCGCGACCCGTTTCGCCATCCAGCGCATCGATTTCGCAAGGCATATCGGCGGCGCGGTAGCGCGGCTTGGCGGAATAGACCCAATGGATGCGCGGTGCATGTCCGGCAATCCAGTTGAGATTGATCGCGCCAAGCCGTGTCTTGCGCAGCGCCGGATGCGCGTGCCCCTGCACCACGTAGAGCACATTGGCCGCCATGTCCTTTGCCGCCACGTACCAGGCATCGTGCTCGCCCGCCTCATCCTGCTTGCCGCGAAGGCCGCCGATACCCAGTCCCTTGCGCTGGCCGATGGTGTGGTACATCAGCCCCCGGTGTTCGCCAACCACACGATTGTCATCAAGCGCGCGGATTTCGCCCGGACGGACGGGCAGGTAGCGCATCAGGAATTCGCGGAACGGGCGCTCGCCGATGAAACAGATTCCGGTCGAATCCTTCTTGTTCGCCACCGGCAGTCCGGCCTCGGCGGCGATGCGGCGCACTTCGCGCTTGTAGAGCGCGCCAAGCGGAAACAGGGACCTTGCCAATTGCGCCTGGGTGAGCCGGTAGAGAAAATAGCTTTGATCCTTGGCGCCGTCCTCCGCCTTGAGCAATTGGAATTCGCGCCCCGCGTCGCCCGTCCATTCGCGCACCTGGGCATAGTGGCCGGTGGCTATCCGTTGCGCCCCCATGTTCATCGCGTGATCGAGAAAACAGCGGAACTTGATCTCGGAATTGCACAGGACATCGGGATTGGGCGTACGCCCGGCCTCGTATTCGGCAAGGAAACCGGCAAACACCCGTTCCTTGTATTCGCGGCTGAAATTGACCACGTCGAGATCGATGCCGATCAGATCGCACACGGCGGCGGCATCGATCAAATCCTGCCGCGTCGAGCAGTATTCGCCATCGTCGTCATCTTCCCAGTTCTTCATGAACAGGCCGCTCACCACATACCCCTGGCGTTTGAGCAACAACGCGGCGACCGCTGAATCGACCCCGCCAGACATGCCGACGACCACTTTCATGCCGCTTCCTTCAGGTGGCATTCAGCCGCGCGCTCATCGAAGGCTTCGGACAGATGACGCGCACGGGCCAGCAGGGCTTCGGTCATCACCTCTCGCGTCGGGCCGAAGGCCACCAGTTCGCGCGCGAGCAGCAGGCAGGTGGGGAAGTGGCGTCGCACCTGTTCGAAATCATGTGCCACGGTAAGCACGGTGCGCCCCTCGCCATGCCAGAGCAGAATCAGCGCGATGAGATCATCCACCGTGCGTGCGTCGATGGCGGCGAAAGGTTCGTCGAGCAGGATCAGCGGCGCATCCTGCAAGATCAGGCGGGCAAAACGCGCGCGCTGCAATTGCCCACCCGAAAGCGAGCCGATGGTTCGCGTCTCGAAACCGCCCAGCCCCACTGCATCGAGCGCATCGAGTGTCCGCTGCCGCTGCGTCCGGCTGAGTCCCCGGAATGCGCCGATTTCGCGCCACAGCCCCATCGCCACCATGTCGAACACCGATACCGGAAAACTGCCATCCATTTCGTTGCGCTGTGGCATGTAGGCGATTTCCCGCCGCCGGTTTCGGGCGGACGACTGGATATGGATATGTCCATCGAGTGGTTTCGACTCGCCCGCCAGCCCCTTCAGCAAGGTGGATTTACCCGCGCCATTGGGGCCGACCACCGCCACCAGCGCGCCCGTGGGGATGGTGACGCTCAAGTGGTGCACGGCGGGATGACGTTCGTAGCCGAGGGTGAGATTGTCGATCTTGATCATATTGGCATACTCGACCATGACGGGCTCAACGCCCAGGCGATGACCGCCCACAGCAAGCAGGCGGCCATGGCGGCCAGCGCCAGCCGGACGGCAAGGCCGCCGCTCAAGGCGCTGGAGGCCCAGGGATTGAACAGGCGCGACGCCAATGCACGAATGTTCATGTCTGCGTCTCGCGCCGCGGGCAGACGCCATGCGGTACCAGTTCGAGACGGTAAGCGGCGGAGATTTCCGGATTCAGGTTTTCAAGGCAGCGCGGCTGAACGGTCCGTGGCTTTTCCAGAGGGCTTTCCAGTTTGCTTGTAGACGTTTGGGGGCAGTCGAACCGCCGTGTGGATTGCCATGTCACTGCGCTTCTGTCAATGACAAATGCGATATGCGGCATATATTTATTTGCCAACCTTACGTTAATTTCCTGTTTGCACTCGACATCGACTGCGGCAAACGAAGATGGCGCTGTCACGGATATTTCCTGCCCGGGCAAGTCGGGCGGACAGCGGAGGCGAGATTCAAAAATGTTTTTATCATCATCCTCACTCAGTGGAACTGTTCACCCCTCCAGAGGAGGGGTTTCTCATGTAACGCTTACAGCCCGACCCGGCTGATGGCCATTTCCTTCAACTTGTCGGAAACCGTGAAGGCCGCTTCGGTTTCGGAGCGGATTTCTTCCACGGAGACGCCCGGCGCGTATTCTTCCAGCACCAGCTTGCCGTCATGGAAACGGAACAGCGCCTTTTCCGTGACCAGAGTGGAAACCCGGCCCTTGGCGGTGAGCGGAAGATTGCACTTCTTCAGGATCTTCTTCTCGCCTTTGTTGGTGTGCTCCATGGCGACGATCACCTTCTTCGCGCCGACGGCCAGGTCCATCGCGCCACCCATACCGGGGACGTTCTTGCCGGGCACCATCCAGTTGGCCAGATCGGCGTTTTCATCGACCTGCAAGCCGCCCAACACGCAGGCGTCCAGATGACCGCCGCGCATCAGGGCGAACGAGATCGAGGTGTCGAAGGTGGAACCGCCGGGGATGATGCTGCACGGCGCGCCGCCGGCGTTGACCACGCGCGGCTGGCCGATGGGGGTGATTTCCGCCGGCACCGGGCCGATGCCGAGAAAGCCGTTTTCCGATTGCAGCATCAGGGTAACGCCAGGCGGCAGATAGTTGGCGACCAGCGTCGGCAGGCCGATGCCCAGATTGACGACATCGCCGTCGTTCAATTCCAGCGCGATGCGGCGCGCGATGAATTCCTTGGCGCTCATTTGTTCTGACATGGTGTTCTCCTCACGCGGGATAAATGATGTGATCGACCAGCACGCCCGGCGTCATCACGTGATCGGGATCGAT
>JAITCV010000087.1 GCA_031282905.1 Azoarcus sp.
GACGACTGGAAACGGCACATGCTCTTCGATCTCGACACCCACATCCAGCAATTGCGCGCCCAACTGGGCGACACCAAGGAAACCGTGGCGCTCACCAGCCATTATCACAACCTCTTGCGAATGTGGGCCGAGGTGTAGAGGATCATCAAGGGACAAAAGAGCGGGCGGCCACGGAGGCCGCCCTTTCCAGTCCAAATCCGGCGCGCAGCGCCGGATATTTTTGTTTTTGTTTTGTTTTCTGACATCTGCTCCTGATGTCTCCCCTCCCCCTCCTCATATGACTTTCGCCGTTCTTGATTTCATCGATGCGGCGTATCAATGAAACCCTATTTGCCGGATTGATTGAAACAACGCCAACCAACCCAGCTTCGGGGTTTCGTCCGAACCGGCAAAAAACAGGCTTTATTTTTTGACGACCTCCTTATTGGGCCAGCTCGCGCCAGGACAGCCGCCCCTTGACCCCAGGGACGGAGCAGTAGTGGGCGTTCAGTTTCGAACTCGATATACCGCCACCCGTGGAACCAACTATGTCAATAGAATTAACACAGGGATCGATTTCTTCATTGGGGGGGCCGGGCATGCCGTCGCTGACGCCCACACTGGCGGGAAATACCTTGTCATCGGTGTCATTGGCATCGACCTTGCCATCGCCCGTGATGTCGGTCACGGGGAAAGCCAGCGCGGCGCCGGTGAAGGGGTTGATCCGGTTGATCCAGCCCCGGCCATTGCTGCCGCATGGGTCGTCCGAGGGGATGATGGAAGACGTCTGCAACACCATTTTGTCGACATGCTTGTGGGAGCCCATGGAAAACGCGACCGTGGGGCTCACGATCCGCTCGCCACGGTCGGTGGCAAGATCGAAGTCGATGACCCATCCTTCCATGTCGTCCATGTCGCCTTCCGCGGCCTTTTCGATGGTGCGCAATGCCACGCTCGTGCCATCTGTCAGGGTGCCGGTCTTGTCGCTGAGGCTGAGCTTGCGCTCCTTCAGGTTTTCGCGGCTGATCGTGCTGCCACCGTCGATCAGGCCATACCAGCTCTGGATGCTTTGATCGGTCTTGTCGCGGCTTTGCAGGAATTGGCCGGTACCGAAGAAGACAAAGGTCTTGTTGGTGGCGGAATCGGTCATGGCCATGGGCCGGGCGGTGATCGGCTGGATTTTGCCGTCGCCGTCATGGGCGGTGAACATGGGCTGGCCCAGCGCGATTTTCCATCCACGGCCTTGCGGCTCGAATTTCCACAGGTTGCCTTTCAGGTCGCCCGCATAGATCGCGTCGCCCGCGCTGATGACGCCGTCGCGATCGCCATCGAAGTAGTAAGGGGCGGACAGGCCATTGTCGCCCGCGTAGCTGTCCGGCGCGTCGATCCTCTCGACCACCGCGCCATTCCTGACATCGATCATGTAAAGCGCGACCTTGCCGCCACAACTGTTGTAGCCATTGCCAACGATGGCGACATGCCTGCCCGATTGATGCATGGCGATGACCGGCTTGTCGATGATAATGCCCAATGAATTCAGATTGGCGCTGCCCTTTTCATCGCACTCCTTGATCTGGGCGTGGCCATTGAATTCCCATTTCACATCGTTGGCGCTGAAATTGTCCGGACTGTCGACTTTCAAGCCGTACAGCCCCTTGCCGCCCCGTCCAAGGGTGCCGACCAGATAACGCTCATCCGCGTCCGGGATCTTCACGATCGTGACATCGCCATCCACGTAATATTCATGGCCGTAATCCATGTGCGCCAGCTTGGGCAGCTTGGCAAAGACCGCGGAGGGGATATAGGCGAAACGCTCCACGCCGGTCTTGCCATCAAAGGCATGCAACATGCCGTCATTGGCGCCCAGGTAGACGGTATCGGTGTCCTTGTCGTAGATCGGCGTGTTGTTCGGACTGTCGCCCAATGTGCCCGATGAATTGTTCGCGCGGGCGCGGTTGCGGTAGGGGCCGCCGAAAGCCGTTTCCTTGCTTTTGTTTCCCCTGAGATAGTCGAGGATTTCCTGGCCGTGCGCGCCTTTGTCGCCTTCTTGGAGAATATCCTGCTGCCAGTCCGCCAGACTGTTCCATTTGAATCCGATTCCCGTACTGGCAACATCGCCAACAGGGTTCTTGCGGGTGAAGATATTGCGCGCGTCCGGCGCGGGCATCCGCTCGGAAGCATTCCATACCACATTGCCCACCGCATCCTTGTTGGTGCTGTCGATGGCGTTGAGCTCATTGGCGGTCAGTTCGCCGCTCCATTTGTCGGTCTTGAACGTCAATTTGAAACTCAGCGCATCGGACGAACCCGCGGCTCCCGGCACGGCCTTGTTGGTGGCGATGTTGCTGGAACCCGCGGCGGAGTCGGCGATGGATGCCACGATTTTCTGCATGGATTCAACGAATTCATCGGGATCGCTCGCCGAGAAGAAATCGCCGTGTCCATTGACGCCAGCATGGAGAAGGTCGTCGATCTGTTTCAATGTACTCGGCCAGGTGAAGGCTGGCCCCGCCACCGTGGCGGACACGCTGCTGTCATTGGGTGATTGGTTGTGATCGGCGGCGTAGAACGCCCGCCGCTTGTTGGTGGTTTCGGGCGCGACGCCCAGACCGATCGTATACGTGGTCATATGTTGCCACCACGCCGGGTCCCGGGTGTTGGTGCCGACCTTGTTTTCCGCAGACGACAAGTCCTTTGCCCAATAAGTCCACGCGACATCCGCCAAGGTATAGAGGCGATTGTCTCCAAAAGGCGCCTTGCTCATGCTGGCCGTCGAGCCATCCGCTTTGGGGGGCGTGGTGAATGAAGCAGTGGCTGGCCCATCCGCGTTGCCAACGGCGGCGATATCGCTGTACATCCCATCTGTCATCAGGATGGCATAGCTTTTGCGACAGGACGCCATGGTTTTCCCGGCGCCTTTCCCTTTGTTGGCAGTCGGATCATCCGCCCATGGACCATAGTCGGCAGCCGCGCCGCTTTTATCGTAATACTTGCCCGCGGCATTGAGGGCCGCGGCAAGATAGGTACCGCCAACGGGAGGAGTGTTATACAGCCAGTTCAGGAATTCCGTCCTGACCGCCGAGTCATAGGTGCTCACCCCTTTTATGGTTGTATAGCTGTTGACCCGCATCCAGCCCACGCGGATGTTTGGGTCGAGCTGCACGAAAGCCCGCCCAATCCCGGCGCGCGCCGCGAAGTTCCTGATCTTGTAGTAGGAATACCAGTTGGCGAAATTCTGCCGCCGCTTCTCCGGGGTATCGTTGTCCGGGTGATTATATTCCGGACGATCCCAATCATCATAATTTTTCTCGACCCCGGTCGAACCGACCAGGATTTTCTTGAAACAGGTTGATGAATTCTGATCCACCAGATTCGTCAGTTGGCACCCGCCCCCCGTGAAACGATGATAGAAGGCCGCCTGTTTGGTGCCCACATAGACAGTATTGCTGGCGGTGACCGGTCTGAACTCGGTCTGAAGATTGATCTTGCCCGAACCCGCATAACCATCGATATACGCGGCGGTGAAAGGAGACGGCGGATATTGCGTTACGCCGTCCGACTTGGGGGGCGGTTCATACTTGATCAACGGATTGTAATAAATGGTGTTGTACGCCGAAGAACTATAGGCGCGCCTGGTGCTCAAACTCGAAGAATCGGGCATGTAACCCCATGCCATCGAGCTGGAATCGTCATGGATGTACAGCAGGTTCGCGGGAACATTGCCGCCCACGATCAGTGGTACCGTGGCAATGTCCAGCGCCAGTGCGCCATCGCTGGCAAACGCCAGGGCAAGCGCCGCGGTCAGGGAACGTAGCCGAAGCAATTGCGGCTGGACAGAATGGGATTTCATGATTGTTTTGCTTCCTCCATGAAAAGGAAGAGAGGGGTTGGGGGTGTTCATGGTTTGATAGCCGTCGTGTTGTACTTTTCCACCGTCGCACGACCAAATACCCTGCGGCAACATGGAGATTTGGATTGGTGGTCGAGGCTGAGCTGGCTTTGATCCGTGAGCTCGCCCCGTTCAATCCATCGCAGAGTAGACGGTGACATTCAGCGAATGTATTCGTACATTCACCTAGTCATTCACCTACTCTCAACATTTTTGGCACAATTGGTAACACAGATAGCACAGATTGAAAGGGTACCCAATCCGCTCATATGCAACAATATAATTGTCATTAATCATGCTGAAACGAGACTTGTACCATCCATCATTCCAACATGGAAAACGGGATACCCTACTATTTTACATTACATTGTGTTATTTATATTCTTACATTAATCACTAAATGAATTTTTGGGTTTTTCGGCGGGGAATCTACTGCTGTCCAATTCCGGAAAACATTTCATTGTCATTGTATCGAAACGAAAATCCGCCCAACGAGCGTCGCATCGGGCTCTCTCAGCCATGGCCGTTGCAAGGCAGATACCGCCACGCGAGTGCTTCCCTTTGAACCTTCAGCATGCATAATCCCGCCTGTCCGGCTTGCTGATCGACGTCATCCCCGCGCGCTCACGGGGTTTGGACGGCAGCCTGGTCGCCCACATCAGTCATCCCGCGCTCACGGGCAAGGGGAAAACACACCTCCTCGGGAGAACAACATTGAAAGCCCTGCTGGCCCGTCTCAAAACCGCCCCCCCGGCTGATGACAAAGTCTCGCTCTGGGTTGCCCTGGCCGACGCGATCCGCCCGCCACGCGCC
Organism: Azoarcus sp.; assembly: GCA_031282905.1. GTDB lineage: Bacteria > Pseudomonadota > Gammaproteobacteria > Burkholderiales > Rhodocyclaceae > WRNU01. Next base: position 4,682 of record JAITCV010000087.1, read on the forward strand.
CATCGCGCCGAAGCGGCCGCCGCCGCGCTCACCACGCTCACCCAAACCCTCGCCACCGATCCCGAATTGCGCGCGCCCTTGTCCGCGGCGCTGGTCAGTCTCTTCGTCGATCACAAACAGGTCTCGCTCTATGTGTTTTCCGGCCTTCTGCCGTCGACCGGCTTTTTCTCCGAGATCGCTCGCCGCCTCGGCCATCGCCTCCTGCCGGATGTCATCAATACCAACTATCTGAAAGATCTGCTCGCAGTCATCTTTCACCGCCGCGATGACGAAATCTGGGTCGACGCGGTAGCCGACGAGGTTTGGATCGCGTTCTTCCAGATATTGCTGACCGAAGGCGGCAGTGCAGAACACCACGGCACCGGCAAGCTCGTTCCCCGCGACAGCCTGCCGGTGGCGGTTGCCGAAATCCTCGAAGCCCTGCGCATGCTCTCCTACCACGTCTCGGCCATCGGGCTCGACCCCGAACTGGTGCGGGTCGACCCCCAGCTCGAAGAAGTCGAATCGCCCTTCCTCGCCCAGAACGCCGAACTGGTGCGCTATCTCAAGAGCTACCGCGCGGGATGGCAAGAACCCGACACCATGCCGGAAAGCGAAAATCACCTCATTGTCATGCTCGACCAATGCAACGACGTACTACAACGCGTGCGGCGGCGCGCGACCCGTCAAGGCACCAGCCTGACCCTGACCTTTACCCTCGAGCGCCTGCGCCAACACCTCGACCGCATCCATGAATTGCTCGACCTGCTCCGCGAACTGCACGCCGCGCGCGAAATCAGCCTGCTACTGCCGCGCGTGGTCGCGCTGTTCAAGCGCCTGGTACGCGCCGAATGCCGCAAGAACAGGCTCTCCGATCACTGGCGCACCCATGTCGAACTGCTATCGCTGCGCATGACCGAAAGCGCGAGCAAAACCGGCGAGCATTACATCACCACCACGCGCAGTGAATATCTCGGCATGCTCGCCTCGGCCGCGCTCGGCGGCGTCATCATCGCCATCATGGCCGCCTTCAAGATCATGCTCGCCCACAAAGGCATGGCCCCACTCAATGAAGCGTTCGCCTTTTGCCTGAACTACGGCCTGGGCTTCGCCCTCATCCACATCCTGGGCGGCACGGTCGCCACCAAGCAGCCCGCGATGACCGCCAATGCCATCGCCGCCTCCATCGAAGAGACGCGCGGCAAGACACGCAACCTCGACAACCTCGCCGAAGTCATCGTGCGCACCCTGCGCAGCCAGTTTGCCGCCATCGTCGGCAACCTCGGCCTGGCCATTCCCACCGCCATCCTGATCTCGCTCGCCGTCGCCCACCTGAGCGGCGGACAGTTCATCGGCATCGCCAAGGCCGACGCCCTGATCGCGGACGCCTCTCCGCTCTCCGGCGCGCCCTTCTATGCCGCCATTGCCGGCGTCTGCTTGTTTCTTTCCGGCCTGATCGCCGCTTATTACGACAACCTCGCCGCCTACAACCGCATCCCCCAGCGTCTGGCGCAACTACGCTGGGCGCGGCGGCTGCTCGGCGAAGCGCTGGTCGAACGTATCGCCCGCTACGTCGAAAACAATCTTGGCGCGCTGGCTGGCAACTTCTTCTTTGGTTTCCTGCTCGGCGGCACGACCGCGCTCGGCGTGCTCTTCGGCCTGCCGCTGGACATCCGCCACATCGCCTTTTCCGCCGCCTACACCGGCTACGCTTTCGCGGCCTACGACTTCAGCCTGCCCATCGCCACCTTGGCGCTCACCATGGGCGGCGTGTTGCTGATTGGGCTGGTCAACCTGCTGGTTAGTTTTTCCCTCGCCCTCTCCGTCGCCCTGCGCGCGCGCAGCATCACCTTCGCCCAGAGCGGCACGCTGAGTTCCCTGATCCTGCGCCGGCTGTTCGCCCGCCCGCTGGAGTTCATCTTCCCGCCGCGCGCCGCGCCCGCTCCGGAGAGCGCGCCCAGGAACGACAAGCCGCTGTGAACGATCCAGCGGATGCCAAAGGCGTATCCGCTCAAGCCGTTATATCTGCCGCGTAATAGCGTCGTCTCGATGCGCGGACATCGCAAGAAGATGGAGCTTGTCATCAACGGCAACGACGGTAGGGGCGCGCCGTGCCCCTACCACGACCCTTTCCCTGCGTCCAATCCGCGCGCCAGCGCGGTTCAGGCAATGGACTTTCCCGTCAGCCGCCCTATCCCCACTGCCAGCCACGCGCCCAATGCGCTCTGCACCAGATAGATCACGCTCGATACCCCATGCAACATGGCAAAGCGTTCGCGCATCGCGCTCTCCATCACATCCATTGAGCTGGCCTCCGCCTTGAGCGCGGCCATTGCCGCCTGGAGGCCGAAATAGCCCACGGCCACGCAGGCGAACATTGCCACGACACCCCAGAAAAGTTTATTTCGCAATGCCGCCCTGCCCTGGCGCACAGCCATGAACGCGAGCAAATACGCCGCCGTCCCCATGCCGATCCAGGCAATGATCGTAAACAGCCGTCCGGCGATATTGCCCGCCAGCATGCGGTCGTCAAGCATGGCAAAAAGCGCAGGTGTAGCGATATAGCCGATCGACCACATGCCGCCGACCCAAAGCGTCGTGAGGAGGCGCGCAAACACGGCGGCCAGACTTGCAAGACAAGCCGTGACAAGTTCTCTATGGGTGGTCATTTTTATCTTGTTCGAGTCGCTTTTGCTCTCGGTCCAGTTATCCCAAACGCCAAGGCCGTCTGGATTGCCACGGGCCTGCGGCCCTCGCAATAACGGAGTGGAGCGGGTGAAACGGAGAGGTCGTGCCAGGAAAGACCCTGAACAGGTTCTCAGACATAAACGACATTGATGATTTCATATTCCCGCGTGCCGCCGGGCGCCTGCACTTCGGCGATGTCGCCAGCGTACTTGCCGATCAGGGCGCGGGCGACCGGGGAACTGACGGAAATCTTGCCCAGCTTGATGTCGGCTTCGTCGTCACCGACGATCTGGTAGGTCACGTTCTTGCCGGAATCCATGTCTTCGAGCGTCACCGTGGCGCCGAACACGCAGCGGCCATCGGCATCGAGCAGCTTGGGGTCGATGATCTGGGCATTGCCGAGCTTGCTTTCGACTTCGAGGATGCGGCCCTCGATGAAGCCCTGGCGTTCCTTGGCCGCGTCGTATTCGGCGTTTTCGGAGAGGTCGCCGTGCGAACGCGCCTCGGCGATGGCGGCAATGACGTTGGGACGTTCGACGGTCTTGAGGCGGTGCAGCTCGGCGCGCAAGGCTTCGGCGCCGGCAATGGTCAGTGGGATCTTGTTCATCGATATTTACAGTTTCGCGTGGAGTTCTTGCAGGGCATAGACTTCGAGTCCGTCCAGATGGCGCATGCCCATGCACGCCGCCTGTGCGCCCTCGATGGTGGTGAAGACAGTGACTTTGGCCGCCAGCGCGCTGGTGCGGATGGAGCGCGAATCGGCCACCGCTTGCCGCTTGCCTTCGACGGTGTTGATGACGAGGGCGATTTCGTCATTCTTGATCATGTCGACGATGTGCGGACGGCTTTCGTTGACTTTGTTGACCACGGTCACCGGCAGTCCGGCGGCTTCGATGACCGCGGCGGTGCCGCGCGTGGCGACGAGCGAGAAGCCCAGTTCGTGCAGGTCGCGGGCAATCCCGACCGCGGCGGGGCGATCGCGGTGCTTGACGCTGATGAAGACTTTGCCCGAGCCCGGCAGCCGCACACCAGCGCCAAGCTGGCTTTTGACGAAGGCTTCGGGGAAGCTGCGCCCCACGCCCATGACTTCGCCGGTCGATTTCATTTCCGGGCCGAGGATGGTGTCGACGCCAGGGAATTTGACGAAGGGAAAGACGGCTTCTTTCACCGAGTAGTAGGGCGGTACGATTTCGCCGGCGACGCCCTGGCTGGCGAGGCTTTGCCCGGCCATGCAGCGCGCGGCGATCTTGGCCAGTTGCAGCGAGCAGGCTTTGGAGACGAAGGGCACGGTGCGCGAGGCGCGCGGGTTGACTTCGAGCACATACACGACGGCTTTGTCGCCTTCGCCCTGGATGGCGAACTGGACGTTCATGAGGCCGCAGACGTTGAGCGCGCGCGCCATCGCTTTCGTCTGGCGGCGCAGTTCGTCCTGCAAGGCGGGGGTGAGCGTGTAGGGCGGCAGCGAGCAGGCGGAATCGCCCGAGTGCACGCCGGCCTGTTCGATGTGTTCCATGATGCCGCCGATGATGATTTCCTCGCCGTCGGAGAGGGCGTCGACGTCGACTTCGGTGGCGTCGTCGAGGAAGCGGTCGAGCAGCACCGGCGATTCGTTCGAGACCTTGACTGCCTCGCGCATGTAGCGTTCGAGGTCTTTTTGCTCGTGCACGATTTCCATCGCCCGCCCGCCGAGCACGTAGGAGGGGCGCACCACGAGCGGATAGCCGATTTCGGCGGCCAGGCGCACGGCGGCTTCCGGGGTGCGCGCGCTGCGGTTGGGCGGCTGGCGCAGGCCGAGGTCGTTGAGGAGCTTCTGGAAGCGCTCGCGGTCTTCGGCGGCGTCGATCATGTCCGGGCTGGTGCCGATGATGGGTACGCCGTTTTCTTCCAGTGCGCGCGCGCGCTTGAGCGGGGTCTGGCCGCCGAATTGGACGATGACGCCATCCGGTTTTTCGACGTGCACGATTTCGAGGATGTCTTCGAGGGTGATCGGTTCGAAATAGAGGCGGTCGGAGGTGTCGTAGTCGGTGGAGACGGTTTCCGGGTTGCAGTTGACCATGATGGTATCATAGCCGTCTTCTCGTAGCGCCAGTGCGGCGTGTACGCAGCAGTAGTCGAATTCGATCCCTTGTCCGATGCGGTTCGGGCCGCCGCCGAGCACCATGATTTTCTTGCGGTCGGAGGGTCGCGCTTCGCATTCTTCCTCGTAGGAGGAATACATATAGGCGGTGGAAGTGGCGAATTCGGCGGCACAGGTATCGACGCGCTTGAAGACCGGCCTCACCCCGAGGGCGTGCCGCGCCAGGCGCACGGACGTTTCGTCGCTGTTGAGGAGTTTGGCCAGACGGCGGTCGGAGAAGCCTTTTTTCTTCAGGCCGCGCAATTCGTCCGCGCCCAGCGCCTTGAGCGAGCGGCCGCCGAGCGCTTTTTCGCTGGCGACGATGTCTTCGATCTGCGCCAGGAACCAGGGGTCGATGCGGGAGAGCTGGAAAACCCGTTCCAGGCTGTAGCCTTCGCGGAACGCTTGCCCGACATACCAGATGCGTTGCGCGCCGGGATTGGCGAGTTCGTGTTCGAGGTCTTCGTGATCGGTTTCCACTTCGTCCAGCCCGTAGGCGCCGACTTCCAGCCCGCGCAAGGCTTTCTGGAAGGATTCCTGGAAGGTGCGCCCGATCGCCATGACTTCACCCACCGATTTCATCTGGGTGGTGAGGCGGTCGTTGGCTTGCGGAAATTTCTCGAAGGCGAAGCGCGGCACCTTGGTGACGACGTAGTCGATGGATGGCTCGAACGAGGCGGGCGTGACGCCGCCGGTGATGTCGTTGCGCAATTCATCCAGGGTGTAGCCCACGGCGAGCTTGGCCGCGACCTTGGCGATGGGAAAACCCGTGGCCTTGGAGGCCAGCGCCGAGGAACGCGAGACGCGCGGGTTCATCTCGATCACGATCATGCGTCCGTCTTTGGGATCGATGGCGAACTGTACGTTGGAACCGCCGGTATC
>JAITCV010000132.1 GCA_031282905.1 Azoarcus sp.
GGCAAGACTTCACGGCCCAGGATCAATACCCGGGTGCTCTGTTCGACCGCGGCGATCGGCCGGCAATGGATGCGGGCGAAGGCGTCGGTTTCGCGTTCGATGGTTTCGATTTCGGCAACCGGCAAGCCGGGCACGAATATGCCGTCCAGCCCGGAGGTCATCAGCCGATCGCCGGGCTGGATGTCGGCGTTGGCGAGCACGAAACGCAATTCGAGCCGCCCCTGTCCGGTGCCGAACAGCACGCCGCGCAGGCCGTTGCGCGCCAGTTGCACCGGAATCGCATGGTTGCGGTCGGTGAGCAAGGTGATTTCGGACTGGATCGGATAGACCCGGGTAACCTGTCCGAGCACGCCATCGGCATCGACTGCCACCAGGCCCGCTTCCACCCCCTGCTGTGCGCCGCGGTCGATGATGATCTTGCGCGTGAAGGGGTCGGGCGCGTCATAGAGCACTTCGGCGGCCAGGCTGCGGGTCTGGACACGCTGCGACATGGCGAGCAGGCCGCGCAACTCGGCATTCTCCCGCTCCAGTTGCTCGAAGCGCAGCATGCGCTCACCGCTGTCGAGCTGACGCTGGCGCAGATTGGCGTTTTCGATCTGCGCCTCGGCCAGGGAAGCGAAATAGACCCTGGCGTCGCGCGCCATGTTGACGGGTTCGGCGGCGATCATTTGCAGGGGATAGACGAGCACCGACAGCCCCTGGCGCAGCATTTCGAGATAACGAAAGCGCAAATCGGCCACCAGCATCGCCAGGCAAATCGCCACCATGATCAACAGCCGCGCCCGGGGAGCAAGGCTGCGCTGGAAGATGGGGGTGTTCGGAGAGTCGGCAAAGGCCATCCAGCGGCTCCCACGGGCGGCCTGGACCGCCGCATTCCTGTTCAGTCGGAAGTGAAAATGGAATCGAGTTGATCCATTTTATCGAGCGCCATGCCGCAACCGCGCGCCACGCAAGTCAGCGGCTGTTCGGCGACGATGACGGGCAAGCCGGTCTCTTCCATCATCAGGCGGTCGACATCGCGCAACAAGGCGCCGCCGCCAGTCAACACCATGCCGCGTTCGGCGATGTCGGCGCCGAGTTCGGGCGGGGTCTGTTCGAGCGCGATCTTCACCGAGGAGACGATCTGGTTCAGCGGTTCGGTGAGCGCCTCGAGAATTTCGTTGGAGGAGATCGTGAAGCTGCGCGGAATGCCTTCGGCGAGGTTGCGGCCCTTGACTTCCAGTTCACGCACTTCCGAGCCGGGAAAGGCGGAACCGATTTCCTTCTTGATGTTTTCGGCGGTGGTATCGCCGATCAGCATGCCGTAGTTGCGGCGGATGTAATTGACGATGGATTCGTCGAACTTGTCGCCACCGACCCGGACGCTGCCCCGATAAACCATGCCGCCCAGCGAGATCACGCCGACTTCGGTGGTGCCGCCGCCGATGTCGACCACCATCGAGCCGAGCGCGTCCGATACCGGCAAGCCCGCGCCGATGGCCGCGGCCATCGGTTCCTCGATCAGATAGACCCGTGAAGCGCCCGCGGCAAGGGCCGCGCTGCGGATGGCGCGGCGCTCGACCTGGGTCGAACCGCAGGGCACGCAGATGATGATGCGGGGACTGGGTGAGAGCAGCCGCGAGTTGTGCACCCGCTTGATGAACTGCTTGATCATATGTTCGGTGACTTCGAGATCGGCGATCACCCCGTCCTTCATCGGACGAATGGCGGTGATGTTGCCCGGGGTCTTGCCCAGCATCTGCTTGGCCGAGCTTCCCACCGCCTGGATGATGCGTTTGTTATTGGGTCCGCCTTCGGTGCGGATCGCCACCACCGAGGGTTCATCGAGGACGATGCCCTTGGCACGGATATAGATCAGCGTATTGGCTGTGCCAAGGTCGATGGCCAGATCGCTGGAAAAATAGGAACGCAGGAAGCCAAACATGAAGAATAATTCCGAAACCAGTCAGGTTGGGTACCAGACCCGGCGCGCCGGGTACGGGCTAAAGTTTGCTATGATAACCTACAAATCTACGCGAATTCAGCAGGATTGTTACATATGTCGCTCTCCAATGAACAGGTCAACCGCCTCGCCCGCCTCGCCCGCCTCGCGGTATCGGACGAAGCCCTTGATATCACTCGAATTCAACTCGATGGCATTCTCGCCCTGATCGCCCGGATGGAGGCGGTCGACACCACCGGGGTCACGCCGATGAGCCACCCCCAGGAACTCGCCGCCCGCCTGCGCGCGGACGAGGTTGTCGAGACCGATCGCCGCGCCGCCTTCCAGGCCATCGCCCCCCAGGCCGAGGCCGGACTCTATCTGGTGCCCAAGGTCATCGAGTAATGGGGCACACATACGGACACACCGGGCGACCGCGCACGTCCATGCTCACTTATACATCATAGCATGTCGCACTGGCGCGGCTCTCCTCCACCCAAGCATAAATCATCCATCCCATCTCCATGAGCATTGCGCCCCTCATCGACGCCTCCGTTGCCAGCCTGCGCCAGGCGCTGGACAGCAAGCAGGTCTCCAGCGTCGAACTCGCCACTCTTTTCCTCGATCGCATCGCCGCCCACGATCCGGCGCTCAATGCCTTCATCACGCTTGACCGCGAGGGCGCGCTCGCCGCCGCGCGCGCCGCCGATGCCCGGATCGCCGCTGGACAGGCCGGGCCGCTCACCGGCATTCCGCTTGCCCACAAGGATGTGTTCTGCACCGAAGGCACGCTGACCACCTGCGGCTCGAAGATGCTCGCCAACTTCACCAGCCCCTATGACGCCCACGTCGTCGGTTTGCTGAAACAGGCCGGGGCGGTGAGTCTCGGCAAGACCAATATGGACGAGTTCGCCATGGGCTCGTCGACCGAAAGCTCCTTTTTCGGCCCTACCCGCAATCCGTGGGCGCTCGACTGCGTGCCGGGCGGCTCCTCGGGCGGCTCGGCGGCCGCGGTGGCGGCCAGGCTCGTGCCCATCGCCACCGGCACCGATACCGGCGGTTCGGTGCGCCAGCCCGCGGCGTTCTGCGGCATTACCGGCATCAAGCCGACCTACGGCTTGGTCAGCCGCTACGGCATGGTCGCCTACGCTTCCTCGCTCGACCAGGGCGGCGCGTTCGGCGCTTGCGCCGAGGATTGCGCCTTGCTGCTCTCCGCGATGACCGGCTTCGACCGGCGGGATTCGACCAGCCTCGACCGCCCGCCCGAAAACCATGCCGCCGCGCTGCGCGCGTCCGTTGCCGACGCGGCAAGGCCGCTCGCGGGTTGCGTCATCGGCCTGCCCAGGGAATTTTTCGCGGCGGGCATGAGCGCGGGCATTCGCGCCGCCGTGGATGCCGCGCTCGACGAATACCGCAAGCTGGGCGCGACCACGCGCGAAGTCAGCCTGCCCAACGCCGAACTGGCGATTCCGGCCTATTACGTGCTTGCACCCGCCGAAGCGTCGAGCAACCTGTCGCGCTTCGACGGCGTGCGCTACGGTCATCGCGCCGCCACCTATGCCGACCTCGACGACATGTATTGCAAGAGCCGCGGAGAAGGTTTCGGCGCTGAAGTGCAACGCCGCATCCTCGTCGGCACTTACGTGCTCTCCCATGGCTATTACGATGCCTATTACCTCCAGGCGCAAAAGCTGCGCCGCCTGATCGCCGAGGATTTCCGCCGCGCGTTTGCCGAATGCGACTTCATCGCCGGTCCCACCTCGCCCGTCACCGCGTGGGCGCTGGGCGCGATGAGCGGCGATCCGGTGCAGATGTATCTCGCCGACATCTACACCACGGCGGTCAACCTCGCCGGCCTGCCCGCGCTCTCCCACCCTTGCGGTTTCGATGACGCCGGACTGCCGATCGGCCTGCAACTGATCGGCGATTACTTCGCCGAAAGCCGCCTGCTCGCCAGCGCCCACCATTTCCAGCAGGCCACCGACTGGCACCAGCGCCGCCCAGCATTGAGCCAGTGCGTTCCCGACAACATCGCAAAGACACGAACATGAGCAGATCGGACTGGGAAATCGTCATCGGGCTGGAAGTCCACGCCCAACTCAACACCGCATCCAAGATTTTTTCTGCCGCGAGCACCGCCTTCGGCGCGCCGCCCAACGTGCAGGCCAGCGCGGTGGATATCGCCCTGCCCGGCGTGCTGCCGGTATTGAACCGCGGCGCGGTCGAACGCGCGATCCGGCTCGGACTGGCGCTCGACGCCCACATCGCGCCCAAAAGCGTGTTCGCGCGCAAGAATTATTTCTACCCCGATCTGCCCAAGGGCTACCAGATCAGCCAGTTCGAACTGCCGGTCGTGCAGGGCGGCACGATCACGATCCAGGTCGGCGAAGGGGACAAGGGCCACGAGAAGACCATCCGCCTCACCCGCGCCCACCTCGAAGAAGACGCCGGCAAATCGCTGCACGAAGATTTCCACGGCATGAGCGGCATCGACCTCAACCGTGCCGGCACGCCGCTCCTGGAGATCGTCTCCGAACCCGACATGCGCTCCTCGGCGGAAGCGGTCGCCTACGCCCGCGCCCTGCACGCGCTGGTGTGCTGGATCGACATCTGTGACGGCAACATGCAGGAAGGCTCCTTTCGCTGCGACGCCAACGTCTCGGTGCGCAAAAAGGGCGAAACCGCGCTCGGCACCCGGCGCGAAATCAAGAATCTCAACTCCTTCCGCTTCCTGCAACAAGCCATCGACTACGAAGCCGGCTGGCAGATCGACACCCTGGAAGACGGCGGCAAGATCGAACAGGCCACGGTGCTCTTCGACCCCGACACGGGCGAAACCCGGATGATGCGCTCCAAGGAAGACGCGCACGATTACCGCTATTTCCCCGATCCCGACCTGCTGCCGCTCTTGATCGAGCCGGAATGGATCGAGCGGGTGCGCGCCACGATGCCCGAGTTGCCCGCCGCGATGAAGGCGCGCTTCATCCGCGACTTCGGCCTCTCCGCCTATGACGCCAGCACGCTCACCGCATCCAGGGAAATGGCGGATCACTTCCAGCAAACGGTTGCCATCGTGGGCGCGGCGCAGGCCAAGCTATGCGCCAACTGGATCATGGGCGAACTCGCCGCCCGCCTCAACAAGGCGGGCATCGAACTGGCCGCCGCGCCGGTTTCCCCCGTGCAACTGGCCGGATTGCTCATGCGCATCGCCGACAACACCCTCTCCAACGCCATTGCCCGCAAGGTGTTCGACGCGCTGTGGAACGGCGAAGGCCGCAGCGCCGACGAAATCATCGACGCCCAGGGGCTGAGACAACTCACCGACCGCGGCGCGATCGAAACGTTGATCGACGAAGTACTCGCCGCCAACCCCAAATCGGTCGAAGAATTCCGCGCAGGCAAGGAAAAAGCCTTCAACGCGCTGGTCGGCCAGGTGATGAAAGCCAGCCGGGGCAAGGCCAGTCCGGCGCAAGTCAATGAAATCCTGCGCCACAAACTTTCAAATTTGCCGCCGAATCGTTAAGCTTCCCTCCCTCCAGCGCCGATTTGATCCATAGCTTGCGGGCGCTTCAATTCCATTTCCACATCATCGTCGACGTTTTCGCGTCGCCGATGATGTGAAAATGGAATGAAAAATCCGGCTAAAGCGAGGGCAACCCAGTCCCGCGCCGACTGGGTTTTTCATTTGGTTCTCTATTTTTGCACCTTGTACAGATCGCATATGACCCACGCGCGCTCCGTCGGCATCGTCACCCCGCGGACGGCCCGATTCGACACCGCCTTGCCGCTCAAGAGCGGCGGTCGGCTGGAAAACTACGAACTGGTCTACGAGACCTATGGCGAACTCGATGCCGCGCGCAGCAATGCCGTGCTGGTCTGTCACGCGCTCTCGGGTTCCCACCACGTCGCGGGCCGCCACGTCGGCGAGGACCAGGACAGCGGCTGGTGGAACAACATGGTGGGGCCGGGCAAGCCGCTCGACACGCGCAAATTTTTTGTCATCGGCGTCAACAACCTCGGCGGCTGTCACGGCTCGACCGGGCCGCGTTCGATCAATCCCGTCAGCGGCCGACCATGGGGCGCGGATTTTCCGTTCGTGACCGTCGAAGACTGGGTCGACGCCCAGGCCAAGCTTGCCGACCATTTGGGCATCGGCTGTTTCGCCGCGGTGATCGGCGGCAGCCTCGGCGGCATGCAGGCGCTGTCATGGACACTGCAATATCCAGACCGGGTGCGGCATGCGGCGGTGATCGCCTCCGCCCCCAAGCTCAGCGCCCAGAACATCGCCTTCAACGAAGTTGCTCGCCAATCCATCCTCACCGATCCCGACTTCCACGACGGCAATTTCTATGAACATGGCGTCGTCCCCGCGCGCGGCCTGCGTCTGGCGCGCATGGTCGGGCACATCACCTACCTGTCCGACGACGCGATGGGAGAAAAATTCGGCCGCAGCCTGCGCCATGGCAAAACGCGCTACAGCTATGACGTCGAATTCGAGATCGAATCCTACCTGCGTCATCAGGGCGACAAGTTCGCCCGCCAGTTCGACGCCAATACCTATCTGCTCGCCACCAGGGCGCTCGATTATTACGACCCCGCGTTCGATCACGACGGCGATCTGGCGGCGGCGCTGGCCAAGGCGCGAGCCAGTTTCCTGGTGGTGTCGTTTTCCACCGATTGGCGTTTCGCCCCCGCGCGCTCGCGGGAAATCGTCTACGCGCTCGCGCATGACCGGCACGACGTGTGCTACGCCGAAATCGACTGTCCAGCCGGGCACGACTCTTTCCTGCTTGACGAACCGCGCTACCACGCCGTGCTCGCGGCCTGGTTCGAACGCATCGAGGTATCGGGGGAAAATGGCGAATGACATAAAGATATCCGGCGCTGCGCGCTCCCGGCTGCCCGCTTATCCAATCCATTCAATGACATCTGTTTCCCATCTCCTGAAAAGTGATCGATATGGCAGCTTACCGTTACGACTATGAAGTCATTGCCCAATGGATCGAACCCGCCGAAAAAGTGCTCGATCTCGGCTGTGGCGATGGCGATCTGTTGCGCTACCTGGGCGAAGCGCGCCAGGTATGTGGCTACGGGGTGGAAAACGATCCCGACAAAATCGTGGCCTGCGTGCGCAACGGCATCAACGTGATCCAGGCCGACATGAACCACGGCCTCGCCGGATTCAGCGACGGCTTTTTTGACCACGTCATCATGAGTTTGTCATTGCAGGCCATGCACAACACCCAGGGCATCCTCGCCGAAATGTTGCGCGTGGGCCGCGAGGCGGTGGTGAGCTTCCCCAATTTCGGCTACTGGCGTCATCGCCAGAGCATCCTCAATGGCCGCATGCCGGTCTCGGAAAGCCTGCCTTATCAATGGTTCGACACGCCCAACGTGCGTTTCTTCACCATCGCCGATTTCGAGGCGCTATGCGCGGACAATGATATTGTCATTCGCCAGCGCCTGGCATTCGACGAAGGCAAGGCGATCATCGACGAGCCCAATTTTCTCGCCAGCGTGGCGGTCTATCGGCTCGGACGCGAACTGGAACGAGGATGACACCCCGCCTCGCCCGCGCCTGGCGGCTCCTCGCCATCCTGGTGCTGGGCTTCGCCTCCGGCCTGCCGCTGGCACTGGCCGGACAGGCCATGCAGGCATGGCTCACCATCGACGGCGTCAACGTGGCGACCATCGGCTTCTTTGGCCTGGTCGGCGTGCCTTATACCTTCAAATTTCTGTGGGCGCCGCTGATGGACCGCTTCGAGCCGCCCTTGCTCGGACGGCGGCGCGGCTGGCTGGCGCTGACCCAATTCGCGCTTGCCGGGGTGTTGTGGTGGATGGCCCAACTCTCCCCCGCGACGATGCCGAAGGTCTTTGCCTTGGCCGCGCTGTTGGTTGCGCTGCTGTCCGCCTCGCAGGATATCGTCGTCGACGCCTATCGCACCGACCTGCTTCCCGAAACCGAACGGGGCCTGGGCGCATCCATTCACGTATTCGCCTACCGGCTGGCGATGATCCTCTCCGGCGGCGTCGCCCTGATCTGGGCCGGACAATGGCAATCCTGGCCCAAGGTCTATGAAATGATGGCGCTCATCATGGCGGGCTGCGGGCTGTTCTCGCTGCTGGCCTTGCCCCGGGTCGGCGCGCATCTCACCGCGCTGATGTCGAATCCCCGCCGCGAACTGCTCGGTTTCGGCGCGATGCTGGCCGGCGTGCTGGTCGGTTTTTTCCTGGCGCGGCAGGCGCTCATGCTGTTGGGCCTCGATCCGGACGACGCCAACAAATGGATTCAACTGTTCTTCGTGCTTGCTGAAATCCTGCTCGCATTACCTTTGGGCATATGGGCCGCGCGCTGGGCGGGGTTCGAGACCCTGAACCAATCGTTTGCCACCTATTTCGCCCAGCGCGGCGCGGTGGCGTTTCTCGCCCTCATCATCCTCTACAAACTGGGCGACGCTTTCGCCGGCAGCCTGACCACGCTCTTCCTGCTCAAGGGCATGGGCTTTTCCCAGGAAGAAGTCGGCATCGTCAACAAGCTGATCGGCATCTGGCTCACCATTTTCGGCGCGTTCATCGGTGGCCTGATCATGATCCGGCTGGCGCTTTATCGCTCGCTGCTTTTGTTCGGCGTGTTGCAGCTCGTCTCCAATTTCGGCTTTTACCTGCTCGCCGAACTCGGCCGGGGCGCCTGGGGATCGATGACATTGCCCGCCTTCGACTGGGGCGTCGTCGCCCTGAACCAGCCCGCCGAACTCGACTTGCTGCTGCTGACGGTGATCGCGGGCGAAAACATCAGCAGCGGCATGGGCACGGTGGCTTTCGTCGCCTTGCTGATGGCCCTGTGCAACCAGCGCTTCACCGCGACCCATTACGCCCTGCTGTCGGCCTTCGCCGCAGTGGGGCGCATCTACGTCAGCCCGCTCTCCGGCGTGCTCTCGGAGAGCGTCGGCTGGCCGATGTTCTTCCTCTTTTCCATCGCCGCCGCCCTGCCGGGAGTGCTGATGGTATGGTGGCTGCGCGCCCCCCTGACCCGGCTCTGGACAAGTGAGAATTGAAATGAGCGCGTCAGCCACGTTGCGCGGCGGCACCGCCGACAATGGCCCGCAGATCAAATGATGATGAAAGAGGATTAGCCATGAATCGCTTTCTCTTCATTGTCGCGCTGATCCTGGGGGTTTCTCTCCCCCCATTGGCGATGTCGGCGGAATCGGCGAACACCGGCTCGACGGATCACTGGTTATCGGATATCTCGAACGTTCTGCGGGCAGGCTTGATGGGGCTTGCGCTCTTGGGTCTGGTGGCTTCCATGATGATAAGCGGCCTCCGCTGGAATAGATTGACCTATCGATTCATACCCATCTTTTATGGATTGATCGCGGGAAGCGCAAGTATGATCATCGGGCCGTGGGGCACGAAAAACAACTATCCTATTGCCGTTTTTTATACAATAAGTGGTGTAGTATTCTGGGTTTTTGCGTGGGCTGAACAATATGGAGCCAGAAAACATGAGAAAGCAATTGAGCAGCACTATGGCTATAAAAAAGATGAAGAAGATGAGGGAAGCAATGAAGCGTCACTTTCCATAATCATCAGGCATCTATCCGCGAGAAAAAGAAATACCGAAAAACATCAAAAAGACATATGGATCATCACTCTTATTTATGCGCTATGGGCTTTGTTTGTTCATTGCAGCGCGGGCAATCCTTCAAAAGACACCACGCTTGTTTTTCTTTTATTGTTCATGACCTGCGCTGTTTTATCATACCTGCCAGACAAAATGAAACAGAACATCAAAATATCCTCGGAGAGCCTGGAAGCTTGTGGAATACCGCTGGCTGTCTGTGCCGAAAGTGAATGCCGGGTAAAGAAAATGCTGCGCAACATGAATATTATCCGTTCGCTGCATCTTGGTGGAATTGTATTTATTTATATCATTGCCGAGATAACAGGCGGGATTGATGCGTTTGATTCATTGTTGCGAGAAGTTTTTGATAACGTGGGTTCCATTATCCCACTCTTTTTGTCCCTTGTTTTTTATATGACCCGTTGGCAAACTGAAAAACTGGGGCGGGAAATGAGTTGGCTTGAGCACAGACTGGAAGAAAATAACCCATGGATTCTTCGTGCTGAAAATGCAGGCATCTCCAAACATGATCTGGAATTCATCGGCGCATTGGGCATCATCATCCCCATGACGGCTTTCTTTGCATATCCTGTTTTGCTCGGATGTTATTTTTTCCCAGCGCTTGAAATGAATGCGAGAAATGCCCTGTTTCTGACACTATATACCTATGCTATTTCGCTTGTTCAAATATTGGCGCTCACTCCTGAAATTGAAATTCTCGGAAAAAAGTTCAGCCTGGTGCAAGAAAGGAGGCAGCATTCTATTTCGCAGCCGTCATTGCGATGAGCGCAGCGCCGCAGCAATCACGCGAGGGTTCGTTTCCCTCCACCGCTGGTCGATTTTACGACTCAATGTGTCACCGACATTGCCTGATTTTTCGCGCGCAAAACTGAAACAGCCGTCTTGATGCCCTGGTGACCGAAGCCCTGAAACGGGAAAACCTGCGCTTGGCAAAGGGAAAAACCGACCAAGTGACAAAAGTACACATGGAGTAAGGCGTAAGGGTAAGGGAACACCCATCCGTGGAAGTCGTGGTGCTGGTGAGTGCTATATGTTATAATTTGTTAAACAATGATCAGATAGGAGGGGGGGAGTATGAGTGGATGGATTTTTAAATTTGGCGTTGGAGTTGGTCCTTTTCATTTTGGATGTCCACTTCGTGGCATTTCCCCGAAATATACACATTGCCTGATAGACAAGAACGCGGAGCTTCGAAAATTAGTGAGTACAAACATCTCTTTAATCCAACTACAAATAATCGTACTACGATTCTCGTTATGCGTTGATGACCATGGACAATGACCTCGAACACGAATTATTTGTAATGTTTGCCGAACCGCTCGGCGAACGTGGGTTCGTGAGAGATGGAAACTATTTCAGGAGAAATACTCCCTCTGTCATGCAAGCCATTCATTTACAGCCAACAAGCTGGGGGGGCGAAAACTACGATCCGGCAATGATGATCACCTATCCAGGATTGTCGACGCAGCGGCAAAATACACAAGAGGATGCCCATTTACGCGCGGATCTTGGAGATTTCTATTACACACGGGATGATCTGTCAAATGTTGTGTTTTGGTCTTGCCATTTATCGCGAGTCAGATTAGTCCCCGATGTGTTGAAAAATGAAATCCTGGAAGCAATCAAACATGCACAAGCCTGGTTTGAACTATATCCAGATTGCAAAATTGCAGTGGAACGCATGCGTATCTTGAAATACGCAAAATCAGTATACTGCCGCGAATTGTTCAATGATTTGGGAATGGCTGTTCCTGCACCCATCAGGGCACTGAAACGCAAGTTATTCGCGATGGTTTCCGAGTCACTTGGTGAGTTTGGTTTCAAGAGGGAAGGAAATTATTTTCGGAGAGATGTTGGCGCTGTCATGCAGGCGATCTATTTACAGCCATCAAGACATGGGGGCGAGTTTTTTCCAGAGTTGCTGGTGACTTTCCGGGATTTATCAGCGATACGGAAAAATACAGTGGATGACGAACATCTACGCACTCGGTTAAGCGAATTCTATCATTCGAGTGGAGAACTTGGTAATGTGTGTGAGTGGTCGTGTACCGTGGCACAAATTGAAGCGGACCCCGATAGTTTCAAGGTGGAGTTTTCAGCAGCGATCCATGCTGCGCTTGCCTGGTTTGATCTCTATCCAGATTATAAAACAGCAGCGGAGCGCATGTGTCTTTGGCGATTTGCGATGTCTGTATATCATTACTGGTTGTTTCATGATATGAAAATAGAAGTACCTATTCCGATAGACGAGTAAGGAATCGTCGAAAAATAACGTTGACAAGCTTAGTTCGGGTTTATAATCTTGAAGTTGCCGATGCGCATACCTTCTTCGTTGGGGAGTGGAAGAAAATAAAATGTGGGTAAAAAGCAATGCAGAAGTTATCGCGGAGATAATAAAAAGAGGAAGAAGGCGTTTCGACGTTCCGAAATTTTCTTTTCGTTTTGTTGGTGCTACAAAGGAAGAGGCTGAGCAAATAATTGCTGTCATGGTTGGAATGGATGGTGGCTATAGATCATTTAATGATGATCGTGGGGTTGTATTGACAATAAGGCTAAATGTGAAATCTTGTTCAAAATTCATTCGGTTATGGAGAAAATTAGATATTCGTCCATCCGTAAGACAGAGTCTTCGGGCATCGCTTCTGACAGAACGTGACTCATCGGGGTGTAGTCTTCCAGCATATGCTTTGGAGATTATTAAGGAAACGGGATGTAGAGTGGAATTTTCATTCACTGTTATTTAAGGAAATACTGATCAAATCGAATTTATCAACTTATGGGTAACTTTATTCATAAAAATAAATGACTTACATTTAGTATTCCATCGGAATAGCGATTTATTCAGAGAATCCAGCCTTTTTCTTCCTTCGATATATGATTTTTCAGGCAACATTCTTATTGATGCGATTGACGGTCGTGTCCAATGTTTTATTCTTAGACTAATTGCACCCGCATTCCTGTGTCCACTTCAGCGACACGGAAAGTTCCAAACCTTCATTTTCGCCCCAAGCGTTCGGCCAGACGTTCGATCAATTCCGTGACCATTTGCCGGTCGGGATGCTCAAGTGTTGCCAGCAACCGTCCAATCCGGCTTGCCTGATCGTCTGGACGCGGGCTGGCGCCGGTCAGCAATTCCGCCGCGTCACAACCGAAGATCGTGGCAAATTCAAGCAGTCTGGCAATATTGGGAATCACAACGCCCCGCTCGATGCGCGATATGGCTTCACTTCCCACGCCCAGCCGTTCCGCAACTTCCTCCTGCGTCAACCCGCTCCGGAGCCGCTGTCTGGCAATAGCGCGACCTACGGCACCCGCCAGATTCTTCAGGTCACTTTCCAACATGATCGCCCCTCATGGTCAACCTGAATGGTCGACTGCCATCTTGTTGACGAGAAGGACTTTTTAGGTTGATACTCTGCTTTGCAGGTTGTGCATTCGTGCGTTTCCTGCTCCCTGACCTTTTAACCTTTGGAGGTAAGTATGAAGAAATTTATGATTCCATTCGCCGCAGTCGCTGCGGCCTTCGCGCAGAGTGCGTCGGCTTCGCTCCCGCCGCAGACCCCTACGCATGAAGCAAGCCCCGCAGCGCCCGCAAGCACAGCTTCCGGCACGATTCAAAGTGTGACCTCGTCCGGCGACCTGTATGAGTTTATTATCCGCCCGAATGCGGATGGTCAAATGATGGCGTGGCATAGCTCTCATGCGTCGCATTCGTCGCACGTTTCGCACCACTCGCACTACTCAAGCCGCTAAGTCGTGCAGATACGTCTAGACCCCGCCGCTTACTCGGTCGAAGCTGCCGAGAAGGCGGCCTATCGGCTGATCGACAGGATTGCAGTGCTTGTCAGCACAGACGCGAGCGCGATTGTCTGTGAAATCACCCCCGAGGACCCGGCGCTGATCGACGCGTTCAAACGCGAGGTCCTTGACCAACAACTTCGACTCAGCATTCGCACGCAGACCGAAGATGTGCGTAATTTGATCCTTGCGTTTGCGTTCTCTCGCACGGGTTTGCAGCAGTGACCCGGTTTCTCCCCGCCGAGGAATTCGCTCCCAAGGCGTATGCGCTCCTGCCGTGCCGCTTTGAGCCGCTTGATGAGGGCTTGATCCTCTCCAATATGGCTGGCGAGCCGATGTTCATTGACCGCTCAAGGTTTGAAGCCTTGGTGCAGGGCCGTTTTTCCACCACCGACCCTCTGTTCCCGGAACTTCGCGCCAAGCACTTCGTGCGAGAACCCGGCGAACAGCATCCGATCGAACTTTTGGCGCTCAAGGTTCGCACGAAGTACGCGCATTTGGCTGATTTCACTAATCTACACTTGTTCGTGGTAACGCTGCGTTGTGATCATTCGTGCCAGTACTGCCAGGTTTCCCGGCAGTCCGAAGACAAGCTGCGCTACGACATGACCCCGGAGACCGCCGACAAGGCCCTCGACTTGGTCTTTCTCTCTCCAAATCCGGCAATCAAGATTGAAATCCAGGGTGGGGAACCACTCCTCAATTGGCCCGTGGTCGAGCACATCATCCTTGGCGCGGAGGCCCGAAACCGGGTCGCGCGGCGCGCGCTCCAGATCGTCATTGCGACGACATTGTCCCTAGTCACGGATGACATGTTGTATTTTTGTCGTGATCACAATGTACTGCTTTCCTCATCACTCGACGGTCCGGCAGATCTGCACGACCGGAACCGCCCGCGGCCGGGACGGGACAGCCACGCGAAGTTCGTCGCCGGTCTGACGAAGGCGCGGGACATCGTGGGGGCAGACGCGGTTTCCGCGCTCATGACCACGGCTCCAGCCAGCATGGACCGGGTGCGGGATATTATTGACGAGTATGTCCGGCTGGGGTTCCGCGACATTTTCCTGCGGCATGTCTCGCCCTATGGGTTTGCCGCCAAGACCCGAAGCTACGCCGCATACAACGCACAGAAGTGGCTGGAGTTCTACAAGGAAGGTCTTCGCTACATCCTCGAACTGAATGCGGCGGGGGTGCCATTCGTGGAAAACTACAGCCGTCTCTTGCTTACCAAAATGCTGACCCCACGCGACCCAGGGTTCGTGGACCTCTCCAACCCGTGCGGAGCCGGGATACTGGCGGTGGTGTTCAACTACGACGGGGAGGTCTATGCGTCCGATGAAAGCCGCATGTTGAAAGAAATGGGGGACGCCAGTTTCCGGATTGGGGACGTGCACAAGAACACATACAAGGAAATTTTCACATCCGACGCGCTGCTCACGGTGCTAGACGAGTCTTTTACGCTCTCGGCCCCCATGTGCAGCGACTGCGCGCTGGAACCCTGGTGTGGAACGGACCCGGTGTTTCACCACGGCATGACAGGCGACCTGCTTGGTCGCAAGCCCGCCTCCGAGTTCTGCAAGCGCCAGATGGGGGCCGTGAAGCACTTGCTGCGGTTGATGCGAGACAACTCAGACGCACAACGGCTGTTCCGGAGATGGGCCGGATGCTGACACTTGCCGCTCCCTTGCTCGCGTGCCGGAGGGCACCAGACGCTTCGCGCTTCATCGTCATGAGCACGAGCGAGAATATCCCCACCGTCCTGCGCGCGCAACGAGGGTTTGTCATCCGCTCTGGCGGGGAGGTGCCGCCAGGGTTTGCGGACTACATCTCTTTCGGACACGACGCACG
>JAITCV010000186.1 GCA_031282905.1 Azoarcus sp.
CCACGGTAGCCAGATTTTGCTGCCCTTTCGAGGCCGACATGTTGAACTTTCCAATGTCGATTGCGACCTGGATGGAAACTACGTCCTTCAAATTCATAATAAAATGTTGACGCGCCAGCCCCCGCCGATGCCATGTCACGAGATGCAAACGAGTCCTCGTTATCGACTCCTGTTTGTCGTTCTTGATAAGCTCGCCGAAACTTCAAATTACTTTTACTACGGGCATACCAGACAATTTGATCAAAGACGTTCGGCAGTTGATCGCTCGTAGCATAGCTAGTCTTTTGATAGTTGATTGTGGAAATGTAATTTGAGTGGCGCCTATATCGGAAGCAAATACCTGGGAACCATCAGGCGAAAACAAAAACGCAAACATGAAAACAAGAGAAGACAATAATATTCTGAATTTGAAGCAGTCTTTCGGCCTGGGCATGAAACTCGTCTTCATCATCTTGCTCCTGTACAGTCTATGAAAAGTTGAAGTTGCGCGATTCTACACGGGGTTCGTGCGTCAGCACAACCCCTGCCTTGGGCATTGTCCTGGGCAACATAAAGTTCTGATCCGCTCAACGCTTCAAGAGATTGTGCGCTTGCTTGAGAAGCAAGATAATCTCGCAGAGTTCTTCACAAAAAAAATTCTGGCGGCACAGATACACAAAAACCCATATTTCTGCTTGCATGGCGACCACAAATATTAGATGACGCAAGATACTGGGCGTTCCAGCAGCAAGCCTCCGGGCTTGCGAACAGTGGGGGGCATCAAATGTCGTATGCGTCAAACTGACACAGTTGCTCAACGTAGAACCGCTGTCGTCGCCTTCAGAACTGGCGACGGAAAAAAGCCGAGAAGCGCGCCTTCTGGGAAAGATTTGTTTAGCATGTAAGAACGGCATGCCTGGCACTGGCAGTGACCCATAGGTACCGCCACACTACCGCCCCCAGCAAGACCACCGATGGACACGAAAAGGCAGACACAGTAGAATTCCGCCTCCTCCGCGCGCCCGTAGCTCAGTTGGATAGAGTACTGCCCTCCGAAGGCAGGGGTCGGACGTTCGAATCGTCTCGGGCGCGCCAGCGGAAACCCGCACGCCTTTGTATATATTCGACATGGCATCAGGTCGACCAAGCGGCTTACCATGGCAATCCCCCGAAGCCGGGATTTTGAAGATGGGTGGCGTGCCGCTTTTTTCCGGTTTCATGTATTCGTGCATCGGCTCTTACATCGCGCGGACTGGCGGCTGTGCGATTTTTCCTTTACCAATTTACCAGGCCGACGTGCTGGTGATCGGCGGCAGTCTGGCCACGTTGGCGGCGCGCGGGTCGTGTCGGCGCGCCTCACGGTAGCCCCAGGCTGCGGCGCAGCTTATCCAGACTCATTTCATATTGGACAAGGCTCGGTGTGGATATGTTGACGACCAGCGAGTAGAATCCGCCCTTCACTTGGTTGTGCCGTGCAACGTGGTGCCGCTTGTGCACGTTTCCCGCGCCGGTTCAGCCCCCCTCGATCCGGCGCGAAAATCGCGCCTGCCATCCGGGATGTATTCAAGCACCGTGCCGCAAACGCAAACCGCCTCCGCCGTGAGTCAGGAATTCTGGCCTTTCTGTTTGGCCCGCCTGGAACAGGAGTTACCGCCACAGCAGTTCAAGCTCTGGATCAAGCCGCTCACGGTGGCGAGAATCGAGGGCGAGGATGCCCGCTTGGTTCTGCGTGCGCCCTCGCGTTTCCTGCTGGATTTCGTGCGTGACCGCTACCTCCGCCAGATCAGGGAGTTGAGCGAGGAATTCCATGGCGTCGCGCTGCAGGTCGAAATCGAACTACAGGCCCAGTCCAGGCTTGCGTCATCTTCGCCCGCAAGCGCGGTCGATACGTCCACGCCCGGAACAGGCGCCGTCGCGGGTGGGGACGCCACCATCGCGGATGCCACCATCACAGCCTTGCCTGTCGCCGTGCCCCCCGCCGGCAAGTCGCGTTCAGGCAGTGAGATTACCTACGAGAAAACCCGGCTCAATCGCGATTTCACGTTCGACACCCTGGTGACGGGGCGCGCCAACGATTTCGCGCGCGCCGCCGCCATGCAGGTGGTGGAGCATCTGGGCACGGCTTCCAACCCCTTGTTCATCTACGGCGGCGTGGGCCTGGGCAAGACCCACCTGATGCATGCCATCGGCAATGAGGTGCTGCGCGCGAATCCGCTTGCCCAGGTGCGTTACGTTCACGCCGAGGATTATTACACCATGATGGTTCGCGCCATCCAGAGAAACGATATCGACGGCTTCAGGAATGAATACCGTCAACTGGATGTGCTGCTCATCGACGATATCCAGTTCTTCAACAACAAGGTGCGCACCCAGGAAGAGTTCTTCCACGCGTTCAACGCGCTCACCGAGGCAAAAAAACAGATCGTCATTACCTGTGACACCTATCCCAAGAATGTCCCGGGGCTGGAAGGTCGGCTGGTTTCGCGTTTCGACTGGGGGCTGACGGTGCAGATCGAGGTGCCCGAACTGGAGATGCGGGTTGCCATCCTGAAGAAGAAGGCCGAGGCGGTGCGGGTATCGCTGGGCGACAACATGAAGGCCGAGGCGGTGAAGGTGTCGCTCGGCGACGATGTGGCCTTCCTGATCGCCAAGCGCCTGCACTCCAACGTGCGCGAGCTCGAAGGCGCGCTCACCAAGGTCGTGGCCTATGCGCGTTTCAATGGTCACGCCGCCATCTCGCTTGATCTGGCCAAGGAGGCGCTGA
Organism: Azoarcus sp.; assembly: GCA_031282905.1. Taxonomy (GTDB): domain Bacteria; phylum Pseudomonadota; class Gammaproteobacteria; order Burkholderiales; family Rhodocyclaceae; genus WRNU01. Next base: position 2,744 of record JAITCV010000186.1, read on the forward strand.
AGGATTTGTTCGAGGCGCACAACCGCCATCTATCGATCGAGTACATCCAGAAAACGGTGGCCGATTACTACAAGATCAAGGTTTCGGACATGCACGCCAAAAAACGCACCCGCGCTGTCGCCCGTCCGCGCCAGGTGGCGATGTGGCTGGCGAAGGATCTGACCGCGATGTCGCTGCCCGCGATTGGCGAAGCCTTTGGGCGCGACCACACCACGGTCTTGCATGCCTGTCGCACCGTGACCGCGTTGCGCCAGGAAGATTCTCAGTTGAACCACGATGTACACGTGCTCACCCAGGTGCTGCGCGGTTAGCGCGACACCGGGCGGCACGACGTCCAGCGACCACCGCGATGGTCTCTCGTATCCTCCACTCCCCCATCCCATTTCAACGGACTTGACCATGCTGCTGCTCAATACTTCCCGCGACGCTTTGCTTGCTCCGCTTCAGGCGGTATCCGGCATCGTCGAGAAGCGTCATACCCTGCCCATCTTGTCGAACGTGCTGATCGAAAAAACGGGCGAACGCCTGACCTTCACCGCGACCGACATCGAAATCCAGATCCGCACCACCACCGCGGGCAACGCGGACGGCGAGGACACCGCCATCACCGTGGGCGCGCGCAAATTGCAGGACATCCTGCGCGCGCTGCCGGAGAGCGAAGTCAGCCTCACGCTCGATGACAAGCGGCTCATGGTCAAGGCCGGGCGCAGCCGCTTCCAGTTGCAGACCTTGCCCGCGGGCGATTACCCCTTGCTCACCCTGCCCGAAGGCGAGGTCGCGCGCTTCACCGTGGCGCAGAAAACCTTCCGTCACCAGCTCGCGCGGGTCGCCTATGCCATGGCGCAGCAGGATATCCGCTATTACCTCAATGGTCTGCTGCTCATCGCCGAGGGCGATACCCTCATCCTGGTGGCAACCGACGGCCATCGCCTGGCCTATGTCGAGAGCACGCTCGATACCGCGGTGCCCGGGCGTTTCGAAGCCATCCTGCCGCGCAAGACCACACTCGAACTCATTCGCCAGGTCGATGACAGCGACGATCCGGTCGAAATCATCCTCGCCGGCAACCAGGCGGTGTTCCGTTTCGGCGCGATCGAATTGGTCACCAAGCTGATCGACGGCAAATTTCCCGACTACCAGAAAGTCATTCCGCAAAATCAACCAAGTTGCCTTGCCTTGCCCCGCGCGCAACTGCTCTCCGCCCTGCAACGGGCGGCGATTCTCTCCAACGAGAAACTCCGCGGCATCCGGTTGGTGCTGGACGAAGGCGTACTTTCCATCATCAGTTCCAACACCGAACAAGAAGAAGCTCAGGAAGAAATCGAAGTCGACCACCATGGCGAAACGCTCAACATCGGTTTCAATGTGGGTTATCTGCTCGACGTGCTCAACAACCTGTCCTCGGAGACGATCGAATGGCGTTTCAGCGACGGCAATTCGAGCGCGCTCGTCACCGTGCCCGGCGACAACACGTTCAAATATGTGGTGATGCCCATGCGCGTATGACATAAATATTTTCCGTACCCCTTGCCGACAATGAATTCCGCATGAACTTCACCGAGACCACACGACCATGCCAGAACAAAACCCGCCCGCCCAGAACGATTACGACGAATCCAGCATCCAGCAGCTCGAAGGGCTGGAAGCGGTCAGGAAGCGCCCCGGCATGTACATCGGCGACACGTCCGACGGCACCGGGCTGCATCACATGGTGTTCGAAGTGGTCGACAACGCCATCGACGAGGCGCTGGCCGGGCATTGCGACGACATCGTGGTAACGATCCACAGCGACAATTCCATCTCCGTCACCGACAATGGCCGCGGCATCCCGGTCGGCATCAAGATGGACGACAAACACGAACCCAGGCGCAGCGCGGCGGAAATCGTCATGTGCGTGCTCCATGCCGGCGGCAAGTTCAACCAGAACAGCTACAAGGTCTCCGGCGGGCTGCACGGCGTGGGGGTGTCCTGCGTCAACGCCCTCTCCAAATGGCTGCAACTGACCATCGCCCGCGATGGCAAGCGCCATTTCCTGGAATTCCACCATGGCGTGGCGCAGGATCGCGTGATCGAGACGGTCGGCGGCGTCGAAGTCTCGCCGATGAAAGTCCTTGGCGAAACATCGAAGCGCGGCACCAAGGTGCACTACCTTGCCGACGACGAAATCTTCGGCAATATCGAATATCACTACGACATTCTCGCCAAACGCCTGCGCGAGCTCTCCTTCCTCAACAACGGCGTGAAAATCCGCCTCGTCGACCAGCAAACGGCCAAGGAAGAAGATTTCGCTTTCGCGGGCGGGGTCAAGGGCTTCGTCGAATACATCAACCGCGCCAAGACCGTGCTGCACCCCACGGTGTTCTACGCCACCGGATCGAGCCGCATCGCCACCGCCGCGGGCGAAGCCGACCTCGAGGTCGAAGTCGCCATGCAGTGGAACGACAGCTACCAGGAACAGGTACTGTGCTATACCAACAACATCCCGCAAGCCGACGGCGGCACCCACCTCACCGGCCTGCGCGCGGCAATGACGCGGGTCATCCATAAATACGTCGAAGAACACGAAATCGCCAAGAAAGCCAAGGTCGACGTCACCGGCGACGACATGCGCGAAGGGCTGGCCTGTGTGCTGTCGGTGAAGATGCCCGACCCCAAATTCGCCAGCCAGACCAAGATGAAGCTGGTGTCTTCCGAGGCCCGCCCGGCGGTGGAAGAAGTCGTGGCGGCGAAACTGGCCGATTTCCTGCTGGAGAGCCCGATCGATGCCAAGACCATTTGCGGCAAGATCGTCGAAGCCGCCCGCGCGCGCGAAGCCGCCCGCAAGGCGCGCGAGATGACGCGCCGCAAAGGCGTGCTCGACGGCGCGGGCCTGCCCGGCAAACTCGCCGACTGCCAGGAAAAAGACCCGGCGCAATGCGAGGTCTACATCGTCGAGGGCGACTCCGCCGGCGGCTCGGCCAAACAAGGGCGCGATCGCAAATTCCAGGCCATCCTGCCCCTGCGCGGCAAGGTACTCAACGTCGAAAAAGCCCGCTTCGAGAAACTCATCGGCTCGGAAGCCATCGTCACCCTGATCACCGCGCTCGGCACCGGCATCGGCAAGGAAGATTACAAGCCCGAAAAGCTGCGTTATCACCGCGTCATTCTGATGACCGACGCCGACGTCGACGGCGCGCACATCCGCACTCTGCTGCTCACCTTCTTCTACCGGCAGATGCCCGAACTCATCGAGCGCGGCCACATCTACATCGCCCAGCCGCCGCTCTACAAGCTCAAGCACGGCAAGACCGAGATCTACATCAAGGACGACCACGAACTCAACAACCACCTGCTCAAACTCGCGCTCGACGGCGCCTCCCTCATCTCGCGCGCAGGCGCCGCGCCCATCGCCGACGAAACCCTGGGCGGGTTGGCGCGCAGCTATCTGCTGGCCGAAGCCATCGTCAAGCGTCTGGCCAGCTTCATCGACCCCGAAGTGCTGCACGTCATTCTCGCGCACGACCTCGCCCTGAGCCTCGCCGACGAAGCCGCCGCCCGCGCCACGGCGGGCGGATTGCAAGCCTTCCTGCCGGACGACTTGCGGATATACGCCGAATTCCATGAAGAGACCGAAGCCTGGCGTCTCGCCATCGAGCGCATGCACCACGGCAACCGGCGGCTCAGTTGGATCGAAGCCGATTTTCTTGCCTCCGGCGACTATCGTGGCATCCGCACCGCAGCCGAATCCATCTCGGGGCTCATCGGCCCCGGCGCCGAAATCCGCCGCGCCGACAAGCGGCAGGCGGTGACGCGTTTCTCGGAGGCCATCGCCTGGCTGCTCGCCGAAGTCGAGCGCGGCCTCTCCAAACAGCGCTACAAAGGACTGGGCGAGATGAACCCCAGCCAACTCTGGGAAACCACGATGGACCCGGCAGTGCGCCGCCTGCTGCGGGTACAGATCGACGACGCCATCGCCGCCGACGAAATCTTCACCACCTTGATGGGCGACGACGTCGAGCCGCGCCGCGCCTTCATCGAGTCGAACGCCTTGCGGGCGCAGAATATCGACGTGTGATGACGTACCGATCGTGGCTTTCAAGGAGATGTTGCTGACCTCAACGTATCCGACGGTAATTCGCCGAACATTTCCCTGTAATCGGCGGCGAAGTGGGAGAGGTGCCAGAAGCCCCAGCGCGCGGCGATGTCGCCGACGGTTTCTTGTGAAGCGCGGGCCTGGCGCAATGCGCGCCGCACGCTGTTCAGGCGCATGGCGCGCAGGAACTTCACCGGGGTGAGATCGAGCACTTCCTGGAAACTGTATTGCAGGGT
>JAITCV010000229.1 GCA_031282905.1 Azoarcus sp.
GCCGAGAAATTACAATGATTTCTCACGAAACCTGAGAGAAATCGCGAGAGAAATGATGGGTACCGACGATTTTTTCCGTTTTCGTCTCGAGTAGAGGATCGACCCTTGGCACCCACTGGGTCGGAGAACCTGTTCGGGACGAGGTCTGGAGATTGCCGCGGCTGGTCCCAACGCGGTAGGGCGCAACGCGCGCGCTCTGTCTGCTGTCCTCAGCCCTCTGACCCACCCTGACCACCGGCCGCGCCGACATACCGACACGCAGGTGTCGGGCGGCTTCCTGACCCGGTTCCAGGCGGATGCGCACGGGCAGGCGTTGTGTGATCTTGGTGAAGTTACCGGTGGCGTTGTGCGGGGGGATGGGGGAAAAACTCACGCCGCTGGCGGGGGCGAGGCTTTCGACCCGGCCTTTGAGGTGTGCGCCGGGCAGCGCGTCGAGGGTGATGTCGACTGGCTGTCCGACCCGCACGCGGGCCAGTTGCGTTTCACGAAAGTGGGCTTCCACGTAGATGGCCTCCAGCGGCACCAGGGTGAGCAGCGGCTCGCCCACCCGGGCGTAGCCACCTACACGCGCCTTTTTTTGCGCGACTACGCCGCTTATTGGCGCGGTGATGCGGGCGTAGGAGAAGTTCAGGTCGGCGGCGGCTTTTTCGGCTTGGGCGGCGAGGAGGCTGCGCGCGCCTTTTCGAAGGCCGACTGTCTGAAATTGTCCCCTCGCTGATTTACGAGAGACAGCTCTTGGGGAATTCGCGATAACGCAGAGTTTTCCTGTTGTAACAAGCATTCATGGATGAGATAATCTAAACATTTTCAAGTTGTTCTCAACAAAAATGCCTGCTGTCACAGCCATCCAATTTACCCAGGATCAAATGCGCGCGCTGACTGGTGTATCCGTCGAGACGTTTCGTCATTGGCGCAAGGCAGTTCCCTATCTTGCGACCAAGACAGGAAAAGCGGCCCGGTTCAGCTTCCCCGACCTGCTCGGTTTGGCCGTGACCAATGTGTTGGTGAGCGCGCTGGGGGTACATATCGCCGCGGTAAGCACGGGCATCGACGCGCTTTTCCGCTTGCTGATCCAGCGTCCTGGAATCATGGCGGATGGCGTCGTTGTGTTTGTGACGTCAACGACAGCAAGCCTGCATGACGACAATGATATGAGGCAGGCGTTGGCACATCCTGCCCTCGTGGTTCCGCTTGCACCATTGATCGTGCAAATCCAGCACGCGTTGTCCGTCATGCCGTCTCCCAGCCAGGCGATATTGCCGTTTCCGCCTGAAACCGTTCGGAGCGGCGCGTGAATACCGCGATACTGGAACGGGTTCTTGCGGCTACCGGCTACCTGCCCGATGGGCAACCGGCTACCGGTCTCCGGTTGGGTGATGACGCGCGCGCTTCCCGCCATGGTCGTATTTTTTCCCCTGACGCATCGTGGCGTAGCGCCTCGGTGTTGACCCTCTATTTCAAGTTTGAACAAACGCCGCCAGCGGATGATCTGGTCAGCCAATGGCGGCGAGAGATTTGGAACGAAGGTTTCGCGCCGCTGCTATGGGTCATCTCTCCCCAGCGCATCGACCTGTACAACGGCTTCGGTATTCCCCTTCGGGAAGGGGATGCCCAGGAACACCTGATTCGGAGCTTCGAAAATATTGAAACCTCGCTCAGGGAGTTGGACGCATTCGCCGGACGACTAGCGATCGAGACGGGGCAGTTCTGGGCGCGAGAACCGGCGGTCGACCGCAGAACCAGCGTCGACCAGAAGCTCCTGTCCGACCTTGCCTTTCTCGAACGCGGGCTGGTGGCTGATGATCTGGAACGTCACGCGGCGCAAGCCCTGATCGGGCGCGTGATCTTCACCCAATACCTGATCGACCGGAAAATCGTCAGCACAGGGCAACTGGAAGCGGTGTGCGGTCACTCGGCATTGTCGACGACCCTGCGGAATCCGTCCGCAACCACCAGGCTGTTTGCTTGGCTTGCTCGTACCTTCAATGGCGACATGTTTCCGCCATCATCGGTCAAGGTGATGCCCGCTGCCTGCCACTTGGCGAAGGTTGCCGATTTTTTGGAGGCGGTCGACCCGGAAAGCCATCAACTCAACTTTTTCCCCTATCAGTTCGACGTGATTCCGGTCGAACTCATCAGTTCGATCTACGAGCAATTTGCCCACGCCGGGCCTCGTGGAAAGGAAAAGGGCGCTACCGAAGCGCGTCGCAACGGGGTGCATTACACACGGCTATCCCTGGTTTCGCTGGTACTCGATGAAGTAATGGACGGCTTCACGGGCCGAGAATCCGTACTGGATATGACCTGCGGCTCAGGGGTCTTCCTGGTCGAAGCGTTGCGACGCCTGGTGCATCTGCGCGCGCGTGGGCAGTCTCCCACGCGGGAGGTGATCCGTTCGACGCTCCATGAGCAAATTCATGGCGTAGACATCAGCGAAGCGGCCATTCGTGTGGCCGCATTCAGCCTGTACCTGGCCGCGCTCGAACTGGATCCCGATCCGCAACCGCCGCAGTCGCTGAAATTTCAGCCGCTGATCGGCAAGACCCTGCTGATCGGTGATGCCCGTACCGTGGAGCAGGATGGCGACGGCAAGGCCGCGCTGACTACCGCGACGGGACGAAGGCAATTCGATCTGATCGTCGGCAATCCGCCCTGGAGTTTCAGGGGGGAGGCGGGAACCGAGGCGCGCCGTCTGACGAGAGCCGCAGGTGTTCCTGCGCTGCCGCGTGGCGAAGGCTTGGACTTCGTGCTGCGCGCCGCTGAATTCGCGCACGAAAAGACACGCTTTGGCGTGATTCTCAGCGCCATGCCGTTTTTCAGCCGCAGTCGTACGGGCATGGCGGCGGCGCAATATGTCATGCGTGCGTTGGCGCCGATCACCCTGGTCAATCTCTCCAACTTGCGCAGTTGGCTTTTTGCGACCGCGACGACACCAGCCGTCGTTCTTTTTGCGCGCCACCGGCCGGGACAACGAGCAGATCAGGTCACGCTCGTCCAAATTCCATGGACGCCCGGTAGCGCAAGAACCCACACGTTCGAGGTCGCGCCAAGCGACATGATGACCTTGAGTCTCGGTGAAATCGAGCGACAGGCGCTGAAACTGAAGGCAGCCGCAGTGGGCCGCCGCCGTGATCTGCTCTTGTTGGAAGAACTGACTTCAACATACAAAAGCTTGAAGGAATGGATCGCGGCACTTGACGCCAAGTTCCGCGATGGATTGATTCAGGGCTACCCGGAATACCAGAGTCGTGACGCGCATGAAATAAAAGGACTGGAATGGCTGCAAGCCAATGACATGCGGCATTTCCGCATTCCCGGCGATCTCCCGATCTACCACCATGCCAAAGCACAGCGGCCCCGTTCACGCGATACCTACCGGGCGCCTTTGCTGATCGTCAAGGAAATGGTGGTGGGCCAACCGCGAGCTCTGGTCGCGGTAGCTGAACACGACCTTGTCTTCACAGATGCCTACTTTGCCGCGTCATTGCCTTCTGGTCACAGGCAAACGGCGCATCTGCTCGCCACGGTGCTTGGTTCATCATTGGCGGCGTGGTTTTTCTACCTGACTGCCTCGGAATTCGGCATCCACAAGAGAAAGCTGCTGGCGCGCGACCTTGACTTTCTGCCCATTCCCGATTTCGAGGCCGCGGTGGAATCCGATGCCGGACAACGGTTGTTGCGGATCGAAAAAAGACTCCGGGAACGCAAAAGCAACGAGAGAATCGACGAGACGGACTGGCACCTTCTGGATGAGGCGGTTTTCGATCTGTACGAATTGCGTGAAGCCGAGCGAATCGTCATTCGGGACGGTCTCTTGCGCGCTGGATGGCAGTGGGAAAGCGGTCGCGAGGCATCCGCCGCGCCTTCCGACAACCGCATCGAAGTTGCGGCATACGCCAATACCTTCCTGTCGGTAATCGAGGGCTGGCTCTCCGTGCGCAAAAAACGGCACATGCGCGCCGAAATCATCGACTTGCCGAAAGAGGCTGCCTTGCGCGTCGTGCGTTTCGTCTTGGAAGACGGGCCGGGGGAAGCCCATGTGGAGATCATTGCCCCGCAGGGCGCATTGGCTGATGTTCTGGCGCGAATCGGCAAGCGCCTGAACGTGAGGATTGCCACCGCACTTAGTGTAGAGCGGGAATTGCGGGTACATGGACACAATGAAGTTGTGATCGTCAAGCCTGCGGCACGGCGTTACTGGATGGGCATTGCCGCGCTGGAAGATGCTGACGCGGTCATTGCGGAGAGCTTTTCTTCAGGGGGTGGTTCTTGAGGATTCCCTACGAACCTCCTCGCGCGCTTGGCAGAACGTTCATCGAACTGGCGCCCGATGTCGTGGCGGCCATTTTGTCGGCGTTGTTCGATGGCTGGCGGCAGGCGCAATTCGCCGAAGACGTGTGTGTCAACGCGGGCGAAGTGCGCATGACGGAGCGCCTGCGCGATGGAATGCGCCGGGCGCTGAAAAATTCCCCGTATCAACTGATCGTGTTGCCCGGTACCGAGTCACGCTCCAAGGCGGACATGGCGCTGCCGGACGGGCGCACCGATATTCCGCTGATGCAGGTTCCCATTTTCCTGCGCGCGCAGGAACATGACCCGCACGCAATCATCGAATGCAAACGTATCGCCGGGCTGGACACGCACCTGTGCCGCGAATATGTCGTTGAAGGCATGGATCGGTTCATTCAAGGGAAATATGGGGAAAATCACGCAATCGGCTTCATGGCGGCTTACGTCCTTTCCGGCTCGCCCGTGGAATCCGCCGATGGCGTCAATGCTTATCTGAAGCGGGTTTCGCGCTTGACAGATTGTCTTGCCCCAGTCGACATTGATGCGATGTCGACCTGGCAAAGCCAGCATGTGCGTCCCAAACCATCACAATTGATCCGCCTGCATCATGCATTCCTTGGGTTCGAAGACGCAACATGATGCGCCTGGCTTCTATTTTTTCGTATTCTCTACCTCCGATCACGATCACCCCACTCTGACCACCGGCCGCGCCGACATACCGACACGCAGGTGTCGCGCGGCTTCCTGACCCGGTTCCAGGCGGATGCGCACGGGCAGGCGTTGCGTGATCTTGGTGAAGTTGCCGGTGGCGTTGTGCGGGGGGATGGGGGAAAAACTCACGCCGCTGGCGGGGGCGAGGCTTTCGACCCGGCCCTTGAGGTGCGCGCCGGGCAGCGCGTCGAGGGTGATGTCGACTGGCTGTCCGACTCGCACGCGGGCCAGTTGCGTTTCACGAAAGTGGGCTTCCACATAGATGGCGTCCAGCGGCACCAGCGTGAGCAGCGGCTCGCCCACCCGGGCGTAGCCACCCACACGCGCCTTTCTCTGCGCGACTACGCCGCTTATTGGCGCGGTGATGCGGGCGTAGGAGAGATTCAGGTCGGCGGCGGCTTTTTCGGCTTGGGCGGCGAGGAGGCTGGCGCG
>JAITCV010000017.1 GCA_031282905.1 Azoarcus sp.
GGATGTCATGCCCACGAGGGCGGGACGCCCTCGCTCCCGGGAATCCGGCTTCCAGGTTTCTTTCTGGCTCATCCCGCACGCGCAACAGGAAGAACTGGGGCTGGAGGAGACAGACAGATGAGGGAAGAAGGAAAAATCCACCGGCGATTCAGTCACGCGCAATGCCGGTTCCTCCTGGGCGCGAGGGCGTCCCGCCCTCGAATGTCATGCCCACGACGCCCTCGCTCCCGGGAGTTTCGTACCCAATGAATGAGGGTGAGCAATGACAACGATAGCGGTGAAAGCGATCGCGGCGAAAGCGGCCAGGGCATTCGAACGGATTCCCGCCTATTGGAACCATTTTTCGGCGCTGGAACGCCATCAACTGGTGGCGGCGTTGTGCTTTTTGATCGCCGTGTTCTACGGCTTGCTGATCTGGCAGCCCGGGCACAAGAAATTCGAAACCCTGAAATACCAGGAAGCCAAGCAGATCAAACGCCTGCGCGCCAGCCAGGCGGCGGGCGACGCGCTCAAGTCCATCGACCTCGGCAACCTCGATATCCAGGGTATTCGCAATGAATTCGCCAAGGTCACCGCGGCGCATCAGGAACTGGAAGCGGAACGGCAGCGGCTCACCGACCGCTTCATCCAGGTCGATGACCTGGAAAGCCTGCAAGCGTTGAAAACGGAACTGGCCCAGTTGGCCGAAATGGGCGACATGGAGGTCACCGCGCTTGAGCATTACCACGGCACCGGCGCTTCCAGCCGCTCCAAACGTCCCTTGCTCCGGCTCAAGGCGCGCGCCAGCTACAAGGGCTTGTTGCAGTTCCTCGATGGCCTGGCGACGCTCTCCCATGTCGCCGCGCCGGTGTGGAGCGACATCACGGTGAGAAGCGGACGGCCAGAGCCGGAACAGCGCAGCGACCAGGATATCGGCATCGGCGGCAACACGGTCAGGCAATGGTTGGAAGTGGAGATTCATCTTGCCATTTGAACAAGGACTTTCGGCGGTGGACGTTTTCCACTCCTTGCTCGACAGCCTGCCCACGAACGGCGCTTCCGACCTCCATCTGGGCGCGGGGCGCGTTGCGCACGCGCGCGTCCATGGCGAGTTGCAAGCCTGCGACGAGCGGCCGTGGAGCGCCGCCGACCTGGAAGATCTGGCGCAAGCCTTGCTCGATCCGCCGCGCCAGGGCGCGCTCAGGCAATCCGGCAGCGCCGATCTTGGCTACGGCACGGCGAGCGGATATCGCTACCGCATCAATTTCTTCCGTTCGCTCGGCGCGCTGGCGCTGGTGGCGCGGCATTTGCCGGAGCGCTTCGCCAGCCTGGCCGAATTGATGCTGCCGCCGGGCTTGAAGGAACTCGCCTACCTGCCTTCGGGGCTGGTGCTGGTCACCGGCGTCACCGGCAGCGGCAAGAGCACCACGCTCGCGACCTTGATCCACGAGATCAACGCCCACATGGCGCGCCACATCCTCACCATCGAAGATCCGGTGGAATTCGTGCACAAACCGGTGAAGAGCCTGATCAGCCACCGCGAACTGGGCACCGACACGCCCGATTTCGCCCTCGCGGTGCGCGCCGCGATGCGCGAAGACCCCGATGTGATCCTGGTGGGCGAATTGCGCGATACCGAGACCATGCGCGCCGCGCTGACCGCGGCGGAGACCGGCCACCTGGTTTTTTCCACGCTGCATACCGCCGACGCGGTGGGCGCGACGGAACGCTTCATCGGCGCCTTTCCCGGCGAAGAACAGGATCTGGCGCGTCATCGCCTGTCGCTCGTCATGAAGGCGGTGGTAGCGCAGCAATTACTGCCGCGCGCCGACCGCAAAGGGCGGGTGCCGGCGGTGGAAATCCTGCGCGGCACCACGGCGGTGATCAACCTGATCGCCTCGGGGCGCACCTCGCAGCTTTATTCGGCGATGGAGTCCGGCATGGAACTGGGGATGCAGACCTATGACCAGTCGCTGACCCAGTTGGCGCGGGACAAGCTGGTGGCGGTCGAACTCGCCCGCCCGCTGGCGCGCAATGCCGATGGTTTCGACTGGCTGATGAAAAACGGCGGCAAGCCAACGGGGAACGCGCGTCCATGAGCGAACTCAGCGAAGCCACCTTGATCCAGGCGGGCTTGCAGACCGGCCTGTTCGACGACGAGCAACTGGCGCGGCTGCGGCCGCTGGCGCGCGCGCGGCGCACGAGCTTGATGGAGGCGATCTCCGCCGAACTGTCCTTGCCCCAGACCGCGTTCTATCTCGCGCTCGCCGAGGTGCGCGGCCTGCCCTACGCGCACCTGTCGCGCTGGCAGGTCGACGAGGCGCTGCTCGCCAAGCTGCCGGTGGCCTTGTTGCGGCGGCATCCGATGGCGGTGCTGTGCGAGCGGGAAGGCGGCGGCGGCCCACACCTCGCGGTCGCCAATCCGGACGATGTCCTGGGCATCGAGACCGCGCGGCGGGCGGTGGGCACGCTGCCGCTGGCGATCGCCGAGCCGGAAGGGCTCGCCATCTTGCTTTTGCGCCTGCGCGGCAAGGAGGCTTGCGCCGGGAGCGAGACCGAAGACCCGGTGCGGCTCTTCGAGCGCATCGTGCGCGAAGCTTTCCTGCGCCGCGCCTCCGACATCCACGTGGAGGGAATCAAGGACGGCGCGCGGGTGCGCCTGCGGGTGGATGGACGCCTCGAAGTGATGGGCGCGCCGCTGGCCAAGGATCTGGGCGACGCCCTGATCTCGCGGATCAAGGTGCTCTCCGGCATGGATATCGCCGAGGCGCGCGCGCCCCAGGACGGTGGCCTCATCTATCCGGTGCAGGATGGCGAACCCATCGAGATGCGGGTGGCCTCGGTGCCGGTCAAGTTCGGCGAGCGCGTCACCCTGCGGGTGATGAAAAGCGACCCCAACCGCCAGCGGCTCGATACCCTCGGCCTGCCGCCCGCGATGACGGCGCGGCTCAGGGAGACGCTCGGCCATCCTCATGGCATCGTCCTCGTCACCGGCCCCACCGGCAGCGGCAAGAGCACGACGCTCTATTGCGCGCTGCGCGAACTGGACGCGGACAGCTTCAACATCCTCACCACCGAAGACCCGATCGAGCAGGTCATCCCCGGCGTCTCGCAGGTGCAGGTCAACGCCAAGGTGGGCTTCGCCGACGCGCTGCGCTCCTTCCTGCGCCACGACCCGGATGTGATCCTGGTTGGCGAAATCCGCGACCTCGATACCGCCGACGTGGCGCTGAAGGCGGCCACCACCGGGCACATGGTGCTGTCTACCCTGCACACCAACAGCGCCCCCGGCGCGATTACCCGCTTGGTCGACATCGGCTGCGAACGCTTCATGCTCGGCGCGACCCTGCGCGGCATCCTCGCGCAGCGGCTGGCGCGCATGCTGTGCCCACATTGTCGGCGGCAGCGGGCGGCGGATGCCCGCGAAAAGCGCCTGCTGGGCCAGCCCGAGGACGCGGCGCTGGATATCTGGGAGGCGGCGGGCTGCCCGCGCTGCCTGGGTTCCGGCTATCGGGGCCGCATCGGTCTCTATGAAGCCCTGTGGGTGGACGCCGATCTGGCCACCGCCATCGCCGCGGGCGCCGATGAACGCCAGCTCGCGGCGGCGGCGCGGGATTACTGGCGGCTGGCCGACGACGCGCGGGAAAAGGTGCTGGGCGGTCTCACCAGTTTCGGGGAAGTCCGCGCCTTCCTGGAGGGCGGCTGACATGGCGGCCTTTGTCTATCTCTGCCTGAACGCGCAGGGCGAGGAAGTGCGCGGCGAAACCGAAGCGCCGGACGAAATCGGCGCGCGCCGCCAGTTGAAGGAAACCGGCCTGAAAATCCTCAGCCTGGAGCCGGGAAAATTGGGCGGCGGGCGGGGCGTGCTCGGCCAACTGGGCTACCAGTTGTCGCTGATGCGCTCGATCGGCACCAATGACAAAGTGATGTTCTACCGCCAGATGCAATTGATGCTCAAGGCCGGGCATACCCTGCTCGAAGCCCTGAGCGCCTGCGCCCGGCTCACCGTCAAGGCCCGCCTGTCCAGCGCGCTGGACCGCATCGCCGCCAGCATCCAGCGCGGCAGCAGCCTGTCGGTGGCCTGCGCTGGCGAGAAGGAATTGTTCACCCGCCTCGCGCTCAAGCTGATCGAGGCGGGCGAGGCTTCCGGCGAACTGGGGGCGGTGTTCGAGCGTGTCGCAATCATGATGGAGCGCCGCGCGGAAATACGCCGCCAGTTGATCACCGCGCTGACCTATCCCGGTTTTGTGATGTTGGCCGCCATCGGGGTGATTTCCTTCTTGGTGTTGTCGGTGATTCCCCGCTTCGCCACCTTCCTCAACGGACGCGGCAAGGCGATTCCCTGGGCGGCGCAGACCATGCTCGACGCCGCCGACTGGTTCGCGCGCTGGGGCGGGCTGGTCGGCTGCGTCATCGCCGGGGTGGCGGTGGGCATTCCCCTGCTGCGGCAGATTCCGGCTTGCCGCTTCCAGATCGACCGCGTCACCCTGCGCCTGCCGGTGCTGGGCGGCACGTTTACCGCGGCGGCGATGGCGCAGGTCACCTGGATCTTCGGCATCCTGGTGCGCAGCCGCCTCACCGTGCTCGATGCCCTGCGCATCTGCACCCAGGTGCTCGGCAACGCCGTCTTCGCCCGGGCATTCGCCAACGCCGCCGAACAGGTGCTGGTGGGGCGCAGCCTGGCCATGGCCCTGGAAACCCCGGCGCTGCCCCGGCTGGTGCGCCACATGGCCGCGGTGGGGGAAAAAAGCGGCCAGGTGGACACCGTCATGGAATCGCTCGGCCTGCATTACCAGAAAGACCTGGACGCGCGGGTGAAACTCCTCGCCGTCATGATCGAGCCCGCCCTCACCGTCGTCATCGGCGGCGTGGTCGGCTTTGTCTATTACGCCTTTTTCCAAGCCATGTTGACCGTTTCCACCGGAGCCTGAAGCCATGCCAGAGGACAGAAACAGATGATAGAAAACAGCCGGTTGCCGGCATTGCGCGCTCCCAGGCTCGTGGCCGCCCTGCTCGCGTTCTGCCTGTCCCGCGCCGCGGCGCAGTCCGCGCCGCCCGAACTGCCGCCGGAGACGCCGCCCGCCATCGTGCGGGACATGCGCGTGATCCAGAACTACCGCGCCGAGGTCGAGCGGCGCACGGGCGTCAGCCAGACCGCCGCCGCGCCGGGAAATGCCAGTGGTAGCAGTGGCGGCGGCGACAGTGGCGGCGGCGGCGCGGCGGGCGAGACGCCGATGTTCGCTCCGCTGGTCGTCGCCCCGCCGCGCACCTCGATCACGCCCGACGCGCCCGCCGGTACCCGCCCGGGCGCGCCGGAACGCGACCCGTTCGAGGTCTCGCCCCAGTTGCGCGAAAGCGGCCCCCGCAACAGCCGCGTCGGCGGCATGCAGGAAGGCATGGTGCTCAACCTCAACCTGCGCCTCAAGGCGATGGTGCGCGGGCCGGAAGGCGGCATGGCCCAGGTGCAATCGAGCAACGGCATTTTCACCGTCTACGAAGGCGATGAACTGGAAGTCAACGGCATCCGTTACACGGTGCATATCGAGCGGGATGGTCTGCTGCTGCGGGGCGCGGGCGCGCCCCAATACAAGATGCGGGTGCGATGAACATGAAACGAATTCGTCATTTTTTGCCTTCCGTCCGCGCCATGGCGCTGTTGCTGGCGCTATGGGCGCTGCCCGCGATGGCGCGCGCCGATGAGGCGGACGCGGCAGGCACGGACGCGGCGGCGGACACAACGGCGGCGGACACGACAGCGGCGCGGGCGCGCGGCGGCAACGCGGATTCCCCGAAAGCGGGTGTCTCGCCGGGCGATATCTATCTGCGCCAGGTCAGCCTCGACGAAGCCGCGCAGTTCATTTCACGGATCGGCAACACCAGCATCGTGGTCAGCTCCAGCGTGGCGAACAAGGTGGTGTCGCTCTACCTGCGCGACATCAACATCGAGGGCATGATCAAGAACCTCTCCCGCGCCGCTGGCATCTGGTATCGCTTCGATCCCCAGACCAAGGTGTACATCCTGATGAACGCCCAGGAGTACCAGCAAGACATCGCCATTACCCGCGACGACTACACCCGCACCCATGTGCTCAAGCACCACAACGTGGTCAGCATCGCCAACGCGATCGTGGCCCTGTTCGGCAATCGGGTAAGCCTGGTCGAGCCGACGGAAGAAGAAAACTCGAACAGCATGGGCAGCACGACGCGCACCAGTTCGACGGCCAACAGGCGCTACTACGGCGAAAGCTCAGGCTCCCGCGGCGGTGGCGGCGGCACGAGCGCGTCGTCTACCGATACGCGCCGGGAAATCACCACGTTGTCCCAGGCCCGGCTGGATCGCACGCTCGACGCCGACAGCGCCCAGGCGGCAAACATCGACGCGGCCAAGCTGATGGCCGACACCTCGCGCCAGGGGCCGCCGATCAACGTGACCTACAACCTGCTCCACAACCTGCTGCTCCTGCGCAGCAGCGACGAGGGCGCGTTGCGCGCCATCGACGAACTGGTACGGGAAATGGATCGTCCGCCCCGTCAGGTGCTGCTGGAAATGAAGATCATCGAGGTGGAACTGGGCGGCGATTTCCGCTCGGTGTTCGACATCGGCGTGGGCGGGGACAACACCACCACCGGCCCGCAAAGCCTGGGCGCGGGCTCGGCTTCCGGACTCAACGACGAAGGCCGCTTCCCCCGGAACGCCGCCTCGTTCGGCAATTTCTCGGAAGAAGGCTCGACCATGATCTGGCAGATCGTCAACAACCGGGTGCGGATGCGCCTGCAACTGCTGGAGAACGAAAACCGGGTCAACGTGCTCGCCACGCCGATGGTGGTGGCTTCCAACAACCAGCCCGCGCGCCTGTTCATCGGCGAGGAGCAAATATTGGTGACGGGGGCGAGCGGCGACAGCACCATCGGCACCACCGGCGCGATCAGCACCTGGATCACCGTGGAGACCGCGCAACGCAACGTCGGCCAGACCCTGGTCGTGCTGCCGCGCATCAACGCCGACCGCACGGTGACGCTGACCATCGACCAGGACAATTCCCGCATCATCACCGGCGGCGCGACCCTGCCCCTGGCGATGCCCAACGGCACGGTCTACCAATTCCCGGTCGACACGGTCAACACCGCCAACCTGCAAGTTACCGCCCATGCCCGCGACGGCCTCACCGTGGCGGTGGGCGGCATGATCAGCCAGCGGATTTCCGACCAGGAAGAAAAAGTCCCCTTCCTCGGCGACGTGCCGCTGCTGGGCACCTTGTTCAAGCGCACGGTCAAGGGCAACAGGAAAAGCCAGCTCATCTTGCTGATCACCCCCTGGGTGCTGGAGACGCCGGAAGAAAGCGACGCGCTGGCGCGCGAAAAGGAAAGCCAGGCGCGGCGCTTGAACGACAGCGACATCGAACGCGGCCACTGGCGGACAGATGGGCAGACAGGCGAGCGGCGGCGTCCTTCGCTCTTCGACGATGTTGCCCCCGCCGTCGATGCCAGAGCCATCGAAGCCATCGAAACCGTGCCGCCCGTGCCCACAGCACCCGTGCCCGTGCCCGCACCCGCACCCGCGCCCCAATCCGCCCATCCCTTCATCGAACCCTGGAGTCTCCCATGAGCCTCGCCCTGGCAAGCCAGACTTCCGCCGCAACCGGCGATCCCAGCCCCCTGCAAGCGGCCTGCCGCGGCGTGGGCGGCATCCTGCTCGGCAAGGAAGAAACCGTGCGCCTTTCGCTCGCCTGCCTGGTCGCGGGCGGACATTTGCTGCTCGAAGACCTGCCGGGCATGGGCAAGACCCTGCTCGCCCACGCGCTCGCCCGCGTCACCGGCCTGCAATTCAACCGGGTGCAGTTCACCAGCGACATGCTGCCGGGCGATCTCACCGGCGCGCCCATCTTCAACCGCGAGCAAGGCGCGTTCGTCTTCCACCCCGGGCCGATCTTCGCCCAGGTGCTGCTCGCCGACGAAATCAACCGCGCCTCGCCCAAGACCCAGTCGGCGCTGTTGGAAGCGATGGAAGAAAAACAGGTCACGAGCGACGGCGTGAGCCGTCCGCTGCCGCGCCCCTTTTTCGTCATCGCCACCCAGAACCCGGTCGACCAGCTGTCCACCAACCCGCTGCCGGAAGCGCAGCTCGACCGTTTCCTGATGCGCGTCTCGCTCGGTTATCCGGATCTGGCGGCGGAAATGGAAATCCTGCGCGGCGAAGACCGGCGGATAGTGCTGGAACAACTTGCGCCTGTCATCGACGCCACCGCGCTGATCGAACTGCGGGGGCGGGCGAGAGCCATCCACGCCGCCGAACCGCTGCTGGCCTATGTCCGCGCCCTCGCCGAACACACCCGCCATGGCGCGGGCCTGCGCTTCGGCCTGTCCCCGCGCGGCGCGCAGGCCTTGCTCGCCGCCGCGCGGGCGTGGGCGCTGCTCGATGGCCGCGACCATGTGCTGCCCGCCGACGTGCAGGCAGTGTTTCCCGCCGTCGCCATCCACCGCCTGGGCCTGGGCGACGTAGACGCGGCGCGGGCCGCCCGCGAACTGATCGCCGCCGTGCCCCTGCCAGGAGATAGATGACATATGGTATATGACATGAGCACCGTCGGGCGCGCAGCGCCCGCAACTTGCCGCGGGATGGCGGCCCATCAGTCCGTCATTGCGAGACGCGCGGCATCGTGGCAATCCACGCGGCGCTTCAGTCATCTGGAACGTACAAAGGGCGAGGCATGCCTCGCCCTCGTGAGCCGTCCGTTCGATCCGTCCGCTGGATTTTCAGATCTTCGCTTCCAGCAGTTTGTTGACGGCGCGTCAATGCACGCGCAAAGCCAGGATTTCGGCAGCGGAAAGGCCGGTCAACTCCACGATGTCTTCAATCGGCATGTTCTTGCCCAAGGCTTTGCGAGCGATGACAAGTTGTGCGTTCTTCTCGCCTTCTTCCCGACCTTCTTCCCTGCCCTTCTTCTCACCTTCTTCCCGGCCCTGCGCCTCACGTATCTTGGCTTCGTACTGCCACGTCAGCGCCTCCCGGCGCGCTCTTTCGCGTGCCTCGAAGATGGCGCGGGCTTCCTCGCTGGCGGACAGACGGACCAGTTTGGTGACGGCGGGTTGTACCACCGGGTGTTCCTTGATCAGCATTTCCAGTTCCTCCTCGTTTTTCGCTTTCAGGAATTCGAGCCACGCCCACAGATCCGTATGCTCGTCCTTTTTCCCGACCTTGGGCAACTCCAGCGTGTGCAGGGAAAGATCGTCGGAGAAAATCGAACCGCTCTTCTTGTCGTAGAGGTAATAGGCATTGTGGTAAGCCTCGCTGTCCTCGATCCAGAAGAAATCCGTGATCACGATGCCGATCACCGGTTTCAGTTGGTGGTAGGCGTCGCCTTCGCCAATCTGGCGCGTGAAGATTCGGGACAGGTAATAAAGAACGCGCGATTTGAAGGTCATGTGATTGGCCACCTGTATTTCGATGTCGATTTGACGGCCGGATTTCGTCTGCACCAACACATCCAGGATGCCGTTCTTGTCGTTGAGAATTTCACTGGGCAAGAAGGGATTCTTCAGGGTGAGTTCTTCGTAATCGTCGTCGGGCAAGGGCAGGACGGCGCGCAGGAAGCCGATGAGCAGTTCCGTATCATGCTCGTCGCCAAACAGCATCTTGAAAACTTCGTCATTTTTCGGCGGCAGGATGGCGGTGGTCATGATCTCGATTTGGATGTCGAAAGACCGGCATCATACCAGGAAACAGAGAACGGATGTCGGGAAAGCGCCCCGGCGGCCTTGCCCCTGTCTCCTGTCCTCTGATCATGCGTTCCTTCCTCCGCCCCACCGTCACCGGGATCATCTGGTTCCTGGCGGCGCTGGCGCTGCTCGCCACGGCGATCAACTACGGCAACAACCTGGTGTTCGCGCTCGCCTTCATGTTGTTGTCCTTGTGGATTTCCGCCGCCTGGGAATGCTGGCGCAATCTCGCCGGACTGGAATGGCGCGCCGCGCCCATTCCGCCCGTGTTCGCCGGGGACGCCCTGTGTCCGTGCGGCAAGCTGCGTGATCCGGCGGGCCGCCGCCGCGAACGGATCGCGCTTGGCCAGGGAAGGCGCGCGGGCGAGGCCGCCGATCTCGATGGCGATGGCCTCCATCTCGAACTGGCGCTCCCCGGACTGCCTCGCGGCCAGCGGACGGTGACGGGGTTGTGCCTTTTCTCTGTCCATCCCCTGGGTTTGTGGCGGACCAGCCGTCTGCTGCCGCCTGGCGTGGCGCTGATCTATCCGCGACCGGCGGGCGACAAGCCGCTCCCCGGCAAGACGCCCCGGCCAGCGCACCGCCAGCAGGAATCCGGTGATTTCCAGGGGGTGCGCGCCTACGCGCCCGGCGACCCGCCGCGCCGCGTCAACTGGCGTCTTTATGCCCGCCGGGAAGAACTGGCGGTCAATGCCTTCGATGGCGGCCAGGGTGGTCATGCGCTGTGGCTGGACATGGATGCCTGCGATGGCGACCTGGAAACCCGCTTGTCGCAACTTTGCCAGTGGATCGTCACCGCCGAACGGCAAGGGCTGGAATACGGCCTGCGCCTCCCCGGCCAGGGCCAGCCGCCGGGCCGGGGCCGGGAACACCAGCAAAGATGCCTGGAGGCGCTGGCTGTCCAGGGGACAGAGGCACGGGGGACCGATGACGAAAGACAGGAGACAGCCCGTCATGCATAACGAAATTCCAGCCGAAATTTCCGTTCGAAAAACCGCCACGCCGTCCCCTGGCGGCGAATTGCTGGTGTGGAGGACGCGGGAATCGTCCCGTCATCTGTTGATGGCGACGGTGCAAAGCCTCGGCATCGTCGCCGCGACCGGCGTGCTGCTGCTGTTGCCGCTGGAAAACGAACACCTGACCGTGATCGCCTTGGCCACCCACCTCGCCGCCGGGGCGCTCGCCTTCATCTTCTTCATTCCGTTCCTGTTCATCCACCTGCGCGACGGCAAGGAATCGCTGCTTCACCTCGTCATGCCCTGGCGTCTGCTGCGCCGGATCTACCGTGGCGAAACCCTGTATCACCGCTTGCTCGGCTACGCCCTGATGTGGTGCCTGTGGCTGGTCTTCCTGAGCGGCTTCGCCATCGCCTTTCCCGCCATCGCCTATCTGTCCGGCCATCCGCTGACCCTGCCCTACGGCGGCCACGCCGTGCTGTTGCGGGTGCATCTCGGGGTGTCCGTTCTCCTGGCCGTTTTCCTGGCGCTGCATTTTCCGAAAAAGGCGGCGTCATGAATTCGAGCGAATTTCTCGCCTTGCCGGTGATCCGCTTTTTCCTGGCGTTCGGCGGCACCATGTTACTGGCATTGCCGGTCTATTGCCTGTATCGCTTTCTTTTCCGCCCGCCCACCCGCCCACCCGCCCACTCGCCCGCCCGCTCGCGCCGCGCTTCCTCACGGCGTTTGCGCGGCGTCGCCACGGACGCGTCCGCGCCGCCCGATCTTTCCGGCGAGGCGGTTCGTGACACGGTGGGGCGTTTTCTCGCCCTGCCGCTGGGCCGCTTCCTGCTGGCGTTCGGCAGCGTCTTGCTGCTGGCCTTGCCACTGGGCTATCTCCTGCCCGCCCAGCCCGACCTGACCGTGGACACGGCGCGCGACCTGCCGCTGTATTCGCAGCCTTTCGGCGCGCAAAGTCCGTTCCATCCCGCCGAGTTGTCGACTCCGGACGGCAAACTGGTCAACTGGCGGGGCGTGCCCGGCGCGCTCGGTTGCGGCGAATGCCACTTGAAGGAGACCGTGGAATGGGCGACTTCCATGCACGCCATCTCCGACCTCGACCTGATCTATGACAGTACGGTGCGCGAGAACACCGACGCATCGGTGGCGGGCGTCGCCGCCCATGGCATGGAGAAGGGGCGCTGGTGCGAATCCTGCCACAACCCGCTCGGCGTCCTCACGGGCGCGGTCACCCCCGCCAGCAGCGTGCAGGAGACCGCGGCGATGGAAGAGGGCACTTCCTGCATCGTCTGCCATGGCGTCAACCGCGCCGAGCCGCTGGCGGGCAACGGCGCGCTGGAAATCGATATCAACGGCATTTTCCGCTACGGCCATCCGGCGCTGCTCGCCGCCGCGCCTTTCCGTCACGCCCGCGACATGCGCGCGCGCCGGGAGCAGCCGCTGATGGGCAACAGCGCCTTGTGCGGCGCATGCCATACGGAAATCCGCCCCACTTCGGTCAATGGCGCGACCCCGCCGATGAATCTCCAGGATACCTATGATGAATGGCGGCATTCGCCCTATGCCAGTCAAGGCATCCAGTGCCAGGACTGCCACATGGCGCAGGACCCGGCGGGGTTCGTCGCCGCGCTGAAACGGGGCGAGAAGCCGGAGAAAACGGTGTCGCACCGCTTCGTCGGCAACAATTACCTGCTCTCCAACACGCTGTTGCCCACCGAATTGCTTGCCGTGCTGCGCGCGGGCTCGCCGCCGGGCATGAACCGTCTCTACGACCGCGCGACCTACAAGAAGGAACTGGGCAGGACGCACGACGCCGTCGAAGCCCTGCTCCGGGAAGCCGCCGAATTGCGGGTGGAAGCGCCCGCCATCGACCCGCGCAGCGGGGAATTGTTGTTGCGGGTAGACGTGACCAACGCGGGCGCGGGCCACGCGCTGCCCACCGGCCCGCTCGACCAGCGTTACCTGTGGCTGGAAGTGCGGGTAAAGGACGCGGCGGGCGGCACGGTGTTCCACCAGGGCCATTTCGATGAGCGCAGCGGCGCGGAAGACCCCGAGGCGGTGCGCTGGTTCAAGGAAGTCCTGGACATCGACGGCCAGCCGGTGCGGCGGCACATCTTGTTCGACGCTCATACGCTCAACTACACCCGCAAACCCATCCCGCCCGGACAAACCGACCGGGTGGACTACCGCGTGCCGCTGCCCGCGGAGGCCACCGGCCCTTACGCGGTGGAAGTCCGTCTCTGGTACCGGATCGCCCTCCAGGACATCCTGGAAAACATCCAGCGCCAGGATCTGGGCAACGTCAACGTCATCATCCCGCCGCTGCTCCTGGAAGAGGCCAGCCTCTCCGTGGCGGAACGTGTTTCCCTGGCGGCATCGCGCCCGCAATAACGAGGATTTTCGACATGTCCATCGCCGCCCGCCCGCGTCTCCCCAGTCTCGCCGAGCTGTTGTCCGTCATCCTGCCGCTCGCCGCCGCCATCGCCATGGGTTATTTCCTGGTGTCCGGCCTGCCCAGGGGCGAGGACGCCCGCTATTCCCGCGCCCGGGACGATATCCGCGCCCTGCGCAGCCTGCTGCTGTTCAGTCCCAAGGTGCCCGATACCCAGGCCGGACTCCAGTATTTCGTCGACAGCGGCCAGATTCCCTTCCTGCCGCAAGACCCATGGGGACGCGCTTACCAGTACCGCAATCCGGGCACGGCATACAGCTACGAGATTTTCTCGCTGGGCCCGGACGGCGTGGAAAGCAAGGATGATGTCATTGCGTGGAACTTGTATGGCGGACGCTGACGAGCCGCGTCGGGATCGACGAGCCCATGCACATCATATATCTCGCTCATCATTGCAAGGCACATGCGAGGTGGTAATTCATATGACATCGAGAGCGCGGACATCTTGCCCGCAGCGGGCGGAACGCCCGCGCGCCTTTTTACCTGCGCCGCTGCCTGTTCAACCAAATCGTCATTGTTCGGCGCATGGCGACACGCCAATCCACAAGGCGATTCAGCCGCCCGGAATGCCGGGGCAAGGGCGAGGCATGCCTCGCCCCTACAGACCGCCTGGATTGCCACGGGCCCGCGGCCCGCGCAATGACGGTTCCGATCGTCATTGCGCGGCGTGGCGTCACACGTATTGCTCCATGAAATAGAGATGATGACGAAGCAGAAAACGCTCCCCGCCGATCCGGCGGACTTCCCGCCGCGCGCTCTTCCCCGGAAAGCGGGCAGGCGCTGCCTGCTGTGGAGCTTCGCCCTGCTCGCCCTCGCCCTGGGGGCGCAGGCACCGGCGCTGTCCTTGTCCGCCTGGCCGTTGCTGGCGATGGCGCTCGCCAGCCGGATGTTGCCGCGCCGGGGCTGGACGGCCATCCTGCGCCTGGCCTTCCTGGCGCTGGTGGTGATCGGCGGCGGTTTGCTCTACGGCTGGCTGGATAGCCGCAATTTGCGGCTGGCGCTGTTGCTGGTGCTCGCGCTGAAATGGGCGGAAGCGCGCACGCCCCGTGAATTCGCCCTGCTGGCGGGCGCGGCGCTGCTGGCGGGCGCGATCGGCATGCTGCAATGGAACGAATGGGCGGGCCTCGCGCTGGCGTGGCTGCTGCCCCTGCTGGCTTTGGGCGTGCTGGAGTCCGCCGCCGCGCCGCGCCCGGTGTTCGCCACCCTGCGCCGCAACCTGGGACGCATGATCGTGGCCTTGCCGTTGATGGCGGTCTTGTTCCTGTTCTTCCCGCGGATTCCCGGCCCGTTGTGGGATATCGGCCTGAGTTTCGGCTTGCCGCTGTCGCTGGGATTGGAAAAATCGAATCAGGGGCTGGGCGTATCCACCCGCCTCAAACCCGGCCAGGGACAGACCCAGACCGGCGTTGCCGAAAGCCAGCCGGTGCTGGTGGCGGAATTCGAGAATTGGGTGCCGCCGACCAGTCTGCTCTACTGGCGCGGGCCGGTGTATTACGACTTCGATGGCCTGGAATGGCGGCTCGATCCGGAATACGAAAAAGGCCAGGGGCGCGCGCTGATGCGACGGGGCTGGACGAAGGCCAGCGCCTTCGCCGCCACCCTCGCGCGCGCGGTTCAACCCATCCATTACAAAATACGGCTGACGCCCCATGAGCGGCTCTGGCTCTATGGTCTCGACCTGCCCGCTGGCTTGACCAGCGAATCCTTCGTCGGCCCCGACTGGCAGGTGCTCTCCCACCGTCCGGTGCGGGAGGAAATGAGCTACGAACTGAGTTCCTGGCTGGAATGGGAAGCGGGCGGCGTCATCGCCCCCGCCTTGCGCCAGCGCGCCCTGGCCCTGCCCGAGGGCGGCAATCCCCGGCTCAGGGCGCTGGGCGCGGAACTGGCCGCGCACGCGCCGGAAGAGCGTTTCAAAACCGCGCTCGCCGCGTTGGCGCGGGAAAGCTATCAGGTGCGCGACCAGTTCGCCTTTCAGGAAGGGCCGGACGCGCTCGACCATTTCTGGTTCGATACCCGCGAGGGCAATGCCGACCTCTACGCCGGCGCTTTCGTTTTCCTGATGCGCGCCGCCGGCATCCCCGCGCGGCTGGTGACCGGTTACCGGGGCGGCAAGCTGATGGCGCTCACCGACTATGTGATCGTCAAGAAAAGCCATGCCCACGCCTGGGTGGAAATCTGGGACGAGGCCATCGGCTGGCGACGCATCGACCCGGTCGACCTGATCGCGCCGCAACGCTTTGCCGATGCGCAACCCCGGACGGCGCGCCCCGCGCCCGCGGTCGTGCCCGTCGTGCCCAAGCCCGCCGCGTCGCCCAAACCCGAATCCAGCCCCGCCGCGCCCTCCCCTCGCCAGAATGAGGCCGCCAAACCGCCTCCGGCCTCTCCCGGCATCACGGCGCGCGCCCCGGTTTCTGTCACGCAAAGTGAATGGCACTGGCCCGACCTGGGCGATTTCATCGGGCGCTGGATTTTCCGCCTCGACGGCGAAACCCAACAATCGCTGCTCGGCGGGCTGGACGGCAAGCTGGGCGGCGGTTTCGCCTGGATATGGCTTCTGGCTGGCGCGGCGCTCTCCAGCGCCCTGGTATTGATCGCGCGCCAACTGGCCGCGCGCTGGCGGGAAAGCCGCCGCCTGCCGCCGCCACAGCGGGAGTGGCAGCGGATTTGCCGCCTGCTCGGCCAGCGCGGACTTCATCCGCAAGCGTGGGAATGCCCGAGCGATTTCGCCCGCCGGGTCGGCGCGGCGCGCGCGCTGTGGGCACAGGCGATGACCGAGATGACAAAAGCCTATACCGACTGGCGTTACGCCGCCGGGTGCGAAGACGCTCCGCAGCGGCTCAAGGCGGGCGTCCGTCGCCTGCGCAACCTGATCCTGGCCGACGCCGCGCCGCTTGCCCAAAAGAACCAAATCCCCGGGAGCCATTCATGATTTCCGGTTTTTCCGGGCGCGTCCCTCGTTCCATGCGGTTCCCAAGTGGGGCCGAGCGGTTGCGCAACCGACTGGAAGTCGGCCCCACGATCTTCCCTGGAATTTCCCGAGACGGAGGGGCGAGGCATGCCTCGCCTGGATCGCGGTTTGCCGGAAACCATGAACAAGTTCTGAAAGGATTCGCCATGCTTCGCCGCTTTGCTCTATTCATATTCCTTGCCATGTCCGCGTCCGTCCTCCATGCCGCCGTCGAGGGCGGGGAAGTCATCGCCGACATCCTCCAGCGCGGCGAAGCCGCCGTGGCGGCCTATGATCCCGCCCATCCGCTGGTGACCGCCGGCGAATTTTCCGCGCTCTATTTCGAACGCTTCGAGACGCTGGAACTCGACCTGGGGCTCAAGGATTCCAGCCTGAAGAACGAACTCGAAATCCTGTTCGGCGCGCTCAACGGCAACGCCATGCGCGGCGTGCCGCGCGCGCGGCTGGAAGCCTCCTGGGGCGAGTTGCGCGGCAAACTCGAACAGGCGCGGCAACATTACCGCGAGGAAGAACACGCGAGCGCCAGCGGCACCTTCCTCAAGGCGCTTGTCATCTTGCTGCGCGAGGGCGTGGAAGCCATGCTGGTCGTCGGCGCGCTGGCCACCTATCTGCGCCGCAGCGGCGCGGCCGACCGGGTGTGGGTCATCCACGCCGGGGTCGTCGTGGCGATTCCGCTGTCCCTGCTCACCGGCTGGGTCATCGACCGTTTTCTCCAGGGCAGCGGCGCGCCGCTCGCGGTGGTGGAGGGCATCACCATGATCGCCGCCAGCGCGGTGCTGCTCTATGTCAGTTGCTGGCTGTTCGCCAAACGCGAGGCCCGGCGTTGGGAAGAGTGGATCGCCCAGCAGGTGGAGCGCGCGCTGGGCGCGGGGTCGCTGCTGGCGCTGGGGGGCGCGGCTTGCCTCGCGGTCTATCGGGAAGGCGCGGAGACCGTGCTGTTCTACCATGCGCTGGCCCTCCAGTCGCCCGGCCACGACGCCGCGCTCTATGGCGGCCTGGGCTGCGCCGCCCTGCTCCTGGTCGTGTGCTATTTCCTGATGCGTCATGCCGCCCTGCGCCTGCCCTTCGGCTTTTTCTTCGGCGCGACCTCCGTGCTTCTTTATGGCCTTGCCATCGTCTTCCTCGGACAGGCCATCGTCGAATTCCAGGCCGCAGGCTGGATCGCCAGCATCTACCTGCCCGGTTTCCCGCAAGTCGGCTGGTTGGGCATCGCGCCCACCGCGCAGAGTCTGGGCGCGCAGGCCGCGCTGCTGCTCCCGCCGCTGATCTGGTTGCTCTGGCGTTCACATGTCGGAAGACAGATGTCGGAGGGCAGGACGCCTTCGCGCCCGGAACAACCGGCGACGAAGCCGCCACATATCGTCATTTGACATCCGATATCCGATATCCGCCACGACAATGCCAACGCCAATGAAATATCAACCCACGCTGCTTTCTTTCGTTTTGTTCGCCGCCGCCCTGGCCGTTTTCTGGCCGGGGCTCAGCGGCGGCTTCATCCTCGATGATTCCCATACCATCACCCAGAATGACGCCGTGCAACTGACGGCATTCAGTTGGGATGGATTGAAAAACGCGGCGAACAGTTTCGGCGCGGGGGGCCGCCAATTGGCAATGGCTTCCTTCGCGCTCAATCACCTGGCGAGCGGGCTGGACCCCTGGGGCTACAAATCGACCGGGCTGGTCATCCACGCGCTCAATGCCATGCTGATCTTCTTCCTGGCGGCGCGGATACTGGCGCTGGCCAGCATCGGCGCAAAACGGGAAACCCCCGCCGCTTTCGCGCTGGCGCTGGCATGGGCCGTCCATCCCATGCAGGTTTCCACCGCGCTCTATGTCGTACAGCGCATGGAGACCCTGGCCCTTTTCTTCGTCCTGCTTGGCTTGCTGGCCTACCTCGGCGGGCGGCAGCGGCAAATCGCCGGGCAACGGGCATGGCCCTGGCTGCTTGGCGCGGCGTTTCTCGTTGCGCCGGGGTTGGCGTGCAAGGAGAGCACCCTGCTCTTCCCGGTTTATTGCCTGGCGCTGGAGCTGACCGTGCTCGGCTTTCGCGCGCGCGCCGCGGCCACCGCGCGCGGCTGGCGTCACCTCTATGGCGCGGGCGTCATTGTGGCGCTGATCCTGTTCTTCGCCGTCGCCGTGCCCCGCTATGGCTCGCTCGACACCTATCCGTTCCGCAACTTCAACACCATCGAGCGCCTGTTGACCCAGTGGCGGGTGCTGGTCATGCATCTGGGGCAGATCATCCTGCCGCATCCCGGCAGCCTGCGTTTCTATTACGATGACATGACAGTATCGACCGGGCTGTTCACTCCCTGGACCACCGCCGCCAGTGGCCTGCTGCTCGTCGCCCTGTTGCTGGCGGCATGGCGGGCGAGAAAGCCTTATCCCCTGTTCGCGCTGGGCGTCTTCTGGTTCTTCGCCGGACATCTGCTGACCAGCAACATCATCCCGTTGGAAATGGTGTTCGAGCACCGCAATTACTTCGCCTTGTTCGGCGTCCTGCTGGCCATCGCCGAAGGTCTGCGCCATCTGCCGATCCGGGCGGCCTTGCGAGGCGTCGGCATCGCGGCGCTGGCGGCGGGCGTGTCGGTCATGGGCTGGCTCCACGCGGCGGCCTGGGGCCAGCCGCTGACGCAGGCCATCGAGCAGGCCAGGCGCGCGCCGGACTCTCCCCGCGCCGCGGCAAATCTGGGCATCAGCTATTACAACGCATCACAACAGAATCCCAATTCACCCTATTTCCATGCCGCGGAACATGAATTCGCCCGCGCGGCGCGGATGCCGACGGTCAGCATCACCGCGGCGGTCAATCTCGTGCTGCTGGACAGTTTCAGGCCCGCGCCGCCCGCGGCGCTCACCTCCAGCGATTGGGACACGCTCAACGCCAAACGCCCCGAGGCGCTCACCCCCGGCGCGCTCTCGGCCATGATGGAAAGCGTGCCGCCGTCCGCGGCCTTGGCATCGCCATCGGCATCCAGCCGCTATTGGGATCTCCTCGACGCCAACCTCCGCGACGGGGCCTACACGCCGGAAGCGCGCGGGGCGATCCATACCTTGCTCAAACACCGCATCCACAATGGCGCCAGCGGCCGCCGCCTCGATGACGAGCGCCTGATGAGGGTGCTGGACGCGGCGCAAGCCCGCCGGCCGCACAGCGCCGTCGCCCATGCGCTGGTGGGCGCTCACGCGCTGATGGCGGGCGACAAGGAACGGGCAATCCGGCATTTCCAAAACGCGATCGAAACCGGGCGGGACAATCCAAGCATTGCCTATTCGATCAACGAGTTGGTGTCGAAATACGATGACCAAGACATAATCGAGGCCGTGCGCCGCGCATCCGGCGGCGAAGCGCTGGCAAGACCTCATTCCACCGACACCGAGCGATGAACGCCCTCATTCCTTTACCCGGCCCATTCCGCCCACGCGGACGGGTTTCCACTCGCCCGCTGCCAGCGGGAAAGTTTCAATCCAAGTCAGTTCCATCAAGGAGAAAACCCCATGAAAAGACTCATCCTCGTCATGACCACCGTCATCCTGTTCACCGGTTGTGAACAAGAAGTCCAGACCGTGGAATGGTACAAGGAGCACGACGCCGAACGTCTGGCGGTCGTCCGCGAATGCAAGGAAAACCCGGACAAACTGAACAAGACGCCCAACTGCGTCAACGCCAAACGGGCCAACACGGAAATCCTCACGGGCAAGCGTTGATCTCCGGCGCTGCGCCGCATGGATACGGGAAAGGGCGGCCACGGAAACGTGCCGCTATAATCCGCTTCTATCGGCCCGCCGCCGTCCAGGCACGGGTATCCCGCATTTCGAGGTTTTCCCGTGCCCTTGACCATACTTGGCCTCTCCGGCGCCGTCAGCCATGACCCGTCCGCCGCGCTCTACATCGACGGCAAACTCGTCGCTGCCGCCGAAGAGGAGCGTTTCGTGCGCGAAAAACACGCCAAGAACCGTATGCCCTACGAGGCGGCAAAGTTTTGCCTCGACTGGGCCGGCATCAAACCCGCCGAAGTCGACGTCGTCGCCATTCCCTTCGCGCCAGTGAGCCTGGCCGGCCCGGCGCGCTGGCATTACGCCCGCCGCTACGCCTACGCCCCCGACCGGGCACTGGATGCGCTCGTAAACGGCAACCGGCGCTACCGGCGTTACAAAAAACGCATCGAATGGTGCCTGACCCAACTCGGCTTCGATCTTCGGAAAACACCGATCCAGCCGGTGGAACACCACCTCGCGCACGCCGCCAGCGCCTATCTGTGTTCCGGCTTCAC
>JAITCV010000045.1 GCA_031282905.1 Azoarcus sp.
AATGATAATAGTGGAAGCAATAGAGCTAAAATAGGCACAAATCCAAGACCAAAGGCTAATAGGGCTAGAATTGCCGCCGCTCCTGCTATTCCTTGACTATGATAATTGTCACTATTTAGGGCACAAGAGAACAAGACAATAATAGCTGCCAACGATGCTCCCATCATAGTCGCATACCAAAGTGGCGCCGAAGCCCACGCTAAAAACAAAGCTATTCCAGCAAACAAGAGCTTTACCATGGCAAATACCGAAAGGAGCAACGTTGGCAATGCCAAACCAAAAGTCCAATCCTTGTGGAGAACAAGGTAACGACGGCAAGTGCGCCGCAGATCTTCCGCTTTCAATTCTCCGCCCCGGTTGTGGGTTTGGAAATAAGGCTTTCAGTGGTGCTTTTTGCTGGCTCTCGTCCGCTGTTCAGCCTATGCTGGCTTGATGAGTCTATTTCATTATTGCTTTTTCGTATTTTTTCTGGATCAATCCATCCTTTTTTTACAACATATATCACTCCAAAAGCAGATGATAAAGCCACACTCAAAACCCTAAGCTCCGCAGAATAGCTAGCTGCTAATGCGAACAAAACAGGACATAATATAAACACAATATGTAAAAAAATTCTCATATCATAACAACCCAAATCAGCCCAGCGCCTTGCCCGCGGCCTCGGATTGCGGAGAAACCTCCGCCAGCGCTTCCAGCGCCACGGCGGCATCCAGCACATTGCTCGGATATCCCGCAATCGCCATCCCGGTTCTGCAGCGCCAGAAGCCGTTCCAACTCCGCCACGGGCGACGCTCCCGTTTGCCGCATCGCGGTGATCTTGCGCGCGAGCAGATCACTTGCCACGGGCTGCGCGTCGAGCGCCAGATCGCGCAAGGCGGCGAGCAAGGCTTGCCCCAGTTGGTGATAGGTCGTCAGGGCTTCGGCTTGTCCCTGGCGGGGAAACGGGACATTGGCAACCAGCGCGCCACTCGCGCCGCTTCGCGTGTCCAGCCACGCCAGACCGTGCTGGATCGCTGGTGAAAACGCATGCGCGGGCGCACCCAACAGGCAAAGCACGGAGAAAAACAATACAACAGACCGAATCCCTTGCATCACCGCGCCCATCCAATCCGTTTGCTGGAAAATGCCAGCCACCTTATACAAACGGAGTCCGTCTGTAAACAAAAATCGCGCAGGCGCCGGATCATGCTTGTACGGTTCGCTCATGCTGGCGGCTTGCTTACTTCACGGGATGGCGGCCAGTTTCGGCAATCATCAATTGCTTCACGTATCTGATATGAAATAACATAAAAGCACTATAAGAGCCACGCAGGAAACACTCACGCATACTCCAAATAAATATATATCCGCATTAAGCATCCAAGCAGTCCACGCAGGCATCATAACAAGAACAAACCTGCAAATTACTACCACAAGCTTATATACAAGGCCAATAATATACCTCCACGAATGTTCTTTCATAAAAAATATGCACTCCACAGAGTAGACAACACCCCCAACACCGTTCCAAGAACAACAAATACAGAAAGCTGAAAAATGCCAGCCACCATATACAAACAGAATCCGCTTGTAAACAAAAATCGCGCCGACTCGGTCAGTACGAGCGATCCGCCAGACACACGGTGAGATATATGCAATAATAATTCAACGACATTTATCTATAACAAGTATTTTCGGGCAAAAGTTGGGCATGTCTTATTTTTGTTGTCTTATTTTTATTAGGCAACAAAATACGTTTATATCATGCAGTCCGACCCAGAACGTATTCGGTATGCGGACGTACATGCCCATCGGTCCGATATCCTGATGCGCCAAATTGGCGGTTTTCAGGTCGATCCATCGCGGAATTGACCGCCCGATAGGCGTCGCGTCCAGCCCGGAGTATTTCGGCGACACCGGCGAAAAACTGATGCTCGCTTGGCGCATTTCACACGGTGACGATCATTTGCAGCCCGAGCGTCCGGGGTGTTGCCGTCGCCATGTCCATGGCGCTTGCGGTTTTTTGTCTGCCCACAAGCCGCGGCGGGCAGCCGCGGCTTGCCGCTCCAGGGCCTTGAGCGAGGTGTCCTTGGCGTAACGGGCGTAGTACCAGGCAAAGCCTCGGCGCAACTGGATGCGGTTTACTGTTTCCGCGCTGCCGTCGATCCTGACCCTGCCCACGCTGCGGCCATATTGGTCGATGTCGATGACCTCGACCGTGGCGCGCTGGTTCAGGGCAAGTTCGATGAGCGAGCGCCGCGCCTGCGCGCCATAACGTTGGCATTTTTCCGGCGCGTCGATTTCGGCGAGGCGCACGACGATCCGGCGGCCCTGTTTGTTGCGCAGGGTAAGAGTATCGCCATCGGCGACCGCAACCACGGTGCCGACCTGCTTGCGGGCCGTGGGTGCGGCCAGGGCAAGACCAATGGAAATGACAAACAGGAGAAGCCCGGCGAATGCGCCGGACAGCAGTCCGGACCATGCCATCGAGATTGGCAGGCTGCCGCGCGAAGCCCGCGCATTTTCCAGGAAAACCGGCGGCTTGCCGCTGATGATTTCCATATCATGACAAGCCGCCAAATATCGATGGCATGGGGATGTTGGGGTGGGGGTGCGTACCCGGCTGACGATCGATGCCGTCTTTCCGGTTTGATTTTTGGCCATTTTCACGAAACGCGATGAGTGGAACAAATGGTTTATCTGCATGAGCGCGATAGATTGAATCTATGAACTGTTCAGTCGACCACGGTCATGTCTACCGCAAGCGGAAATTCGAGACGTGCCCGGAGCGCGCGCGTGACTTCGATGCGCCCGTCCGCGGCCACGCGCAATGCGTGATCGATGGCGAAATGACGGGTTTGT
The DNA here is from genome assembly GCA_031282905.1 of Azoarcus sp. Classification (GTDB taxonomy): domain Bacteria; phylum Pseudomonadota; class Gammaproteobacteria; order Burkholderiales; family Rhodocyclaceae; genus WRNU01. The sequence continues at coordinate 2,842 of JAITCV010000045.1, forward strand.
TCACGCCAGCCCTCGCCCGCCAGATAGGCTGGTTTGCTGGCGGCGTCCGACAGGGTGCCGGCCTGCGCGCGGGCGCTCACCAGCACGGTCAGCGCCTGGGTGCCGTGCGCGGGTTCCCCGGTGCGCGGATCGAGCAGGTGGGCGTAACGCACGCCGTCGAGTTCGAAATAACGTTGGTAATCGCCCGAGGTGCCCACCGCCTCGCCATCGTAGAGCGGCATCGTCGCCAGGGGACGCGGTTCGCGTGGATGCTGGATGCCGATGCGCCACGGTCGCCCGCCTTTCTGGCCCAGGGCGAGGATATTGCCGCCGATGTTGATCAGCGCGTCATGTATGCCTTCCCGACGCAGGATTTCAGCGGCACGGTCGAGCGCGTAGCCCTTGGCGTAACCGCCGAGGTCGAGTTGCACCGACGGATTGCGGCTGCCTACTCGCCGACCTTCGATGAGCAGATCGTCGATGCGCGGATGTTGCGCGATGAGCGCGGCAAGCCGTTGGGGGTCGGGCCGTTTCGGCTCGAAAGTGTCGGTGTGAAAGCCCCAGAGTTCGATCAGCGCGCCCAGCGCGGGCTCGAACAAACCGTCTCCAGTGGCGGCCAAGCGCTGGGCGTCGCTTAGCATCGCCGCGAGTTCGTCCGAAACTTCCAGCGTTTCCCCGCGCGCGATCGCCGCGTTCAACGCGGTCAGTTCCGAAGGTTCCCAAGCGTGATAGGCGCGATGCAGACGGTCGAATTCGCGCAGCACCGCCGCCATCGCCGCGTCGGCCCGCCGCGCTTCGCCGCCATGAACCGCGACATCCACGCGGGTGCCGAAAACATAGGCTTCACGGTGAAACACCTGCTCGCGGGAACAACCGCCGCCCAATATCCATGCGAACGACATCAGCAACGAGATCAGCGCGCGCACAGCTTCTCCAGTGTGTCGATGACCAGCGCGGCGGCGTCGAACCCTTGTTGCACGGCGATTTCGACCATGCAGGTCGGGCTGGTGACATTGATTTCGGTGAGGTGTCCGTCGATGATGTCGAGCCCAACGATCAGCAGCCCCCGCTGCCACAGGATGGGGGCGAGAAAACCGGCGATTTCCCATTCGCGCACGGTGAGCGGCATCGCCACGCCGCGCCCGCCCGCGGCGAGATTGCCACGGTTCTCGCCTTCGCGCGGGATGCGCGCCAGCGCATACGGCACGATTTCGCCACCGATGATCAGCACCCGCTTGTCGCCCTCACGGATGCCAGGAAGATAACGTTGCGCCATGATCGTGCGCGCGCCGTTTTCGGTCAGGGTCTCGACGATGACGTTGCGATTGGAGTCATGGGCGGCGACACGAAAGATCTGGCTGCCTCCCATGCCATCGAGCGGCTTGAGGATGACGTCGCCGATTTCGTCGATGAAATCATGGATGTCCGCCGCCGCCCGCGCCACCAGCGTGGTCGCGGTGAATTGGGGAAATTCGGCAATCGCCAGCTTTTCGGAATGGTCGCGCACCGCGCGCGGCGCGTTGAACACCCGCGCGCCGGACTGGGCCGCGCGTTCGAGCAGCCAGGTCGCGGCCACGTATTCGAAATCGAAGGGCGGATCCTGGCGCATCAGAACGGCATCAAAGCCGGTAAGCGGGCGGATTTCCGGCTCGCCGGCGGTAAACCAGTCATGCGTATCGCCCGTGGCGTCATGGGGAACGATCTGCCGCGCCCGCGCGCAGACCGTTCCCTCGCGCCAGGTGAGGTCTTCGCGCAGGATGGCCCATGCGCGATGGTCGCGCGCATGGGCGGCGCGCATCATCGCCACGCTGGAATCCTTGTAGGGCTTGAGTCCGTCCAACGGGTCGGTGATGAAGGCAAGGTCAAGCGTGGTGCTCATGATCAGACTCCTCGGGACTGGCGTGGATGATTTGACGATGCGCCCGTTTCAGGTGATGCCGACGGGCGCGGTTTCCTCGATTTCGACCGAAGCGGCGAGCAGGGCCAGCCGCGCGATGACGCCGTAGGCATAAAAACGGTTGGGCGCGGCATCCGGTGACTGGTTGCAATCCGGCGTGCTACAGGGTGTATCGAACGCCAGTGAACGAAATTCCATGCCTGGAGCATTGAGATTCTCATCGCGCCCACGCACGGTGTTCACGCGGTAGAACCCGCCCACCACGTAGTGGTCAATCATATAGACCACGGGTTCGGCGACCGCGCCATCGACCGTCTCGATGGTGCGCACGCCTTCCTGGATGATGACCTCCTCGACCTGCATGCCCTCCTTCCCCACCGCCATCTTGTTGCGCTGGCGCCGGTTGAGCCCCACGACCTCGGCGGCATCCCTGACCGTCATGACGCCCATGCCATAGGTTCCGGCATCGGCTTTGACCACCACGAAAGGCTCTTCGTCGATATCATATTCGCGATATTTGGCGCGGATTTCGGCGAGCAGGCCGTCAACATGATGGGCGAGGCATTCCTCGCCGGCGCGCTCGTGGAAATTCACTTCGCTGCACCGGCGAAAGGCCGGGCAGATCCGCCACGGGTCGATGCCAATTGCTTGGGAAAAAATCGCCACCACCCGTTCATATACTTCGGCATGCTTCGATTTGCGCCGCGCGTGCCAGCCAGCATGCAGGGGCGGAATCAGTTGTTCGTCGATTCCGCGCAGGATGTCCGGCACTCCGCCGGAAAGATCGTTGTTGAGCAGCACGGCACAAGGAGGATCGAAGCCATCCAGGCCAAGGCGCGCGCCTTGGCGTCGCAGTGGTTCCAGGGTAAGGCTTGCGCCTTCGCCAATGTCCAGCGCCGTGGGCGCGGTGATGTCGGGCAACAGGCTGCCGATTCGTACCTCCAGTCCGGTCATGCGCAGGATGGAAACCAGGCAGGCAACGTTTTGCAGGTAAAAACGGTTGCGGGTGTGATTTTCGGGCACCAGCAGCAACCGGCTGGCATTGGTACACAAGCGCTCGACCGCCGCTTGCGCCGCCTGCATGCACAGGGGCAGGAAATCGACATTGAGGTTGTTGAATCCGCCGGGGAACAGATTCATGTCGACCGGCGCGAGCTTGAACCCGGCATTGCGCAGATCGACCGAGCCATAAAACGGCGGCAGATGATCGCGCCATTGTTCGCGGAACCATTTTTCGATGGTGGTTGCGCGGTCGAGGAATTGCCGTTCCAGTTCTAACAGCGGACCGGTGAGCGCGGTGGTAAGGCGAGGAACCATGAGCCAAAGGGCCGCGCGAGCGAGCGAGCGGTTTCGTTATTGTTCGAGCGGCGATTTTATTACACCTGTTGCCGGGCCGTCCCTTCAGGGTCGGATACCAAGGGGGGTTTTCGATTGTTCACCCACTCGGCTCCGCTTCTTCCCGAAGGCTGCAACCCGCTTCCTGCTTCGAGTTCGCCCGGTAAGTCATGATCGGCGCCAGCGCTTCGGCGGGGAGCGGTGTCGGATCGTTGGATGAACTCACTTTCCGACCCAATGGAACTTGCGCGCATCCAAGGCCGTTTCGCCATCCCAGCGATAGGCCACCAGCTTGCCGCCTTTCGCCACGCTGAAATCGACGCAGGCAACCCGATCCGAAAGCAAAACCGGCGTGCCAGTCAACCAGTAATGGCCGATGAAAACCGGCTTGCTTCCATCGTATTCAATCCGCGCATGGGGCGGCACGGGACGCTCGGGGATTCGCGCGTGGTCGCCGGGCAGCAGTATCACGGCGCGGCGGTAATCCGTCGCGTCCCTGTCCCACCAACGGACGCGGGCGCGATTTCGCTCATGACCTTCTTTGTCGCGGAATGTATAGGGCGCGGGGAGCGGAATTTCGATGCCCTTGAGCACAGCCTCGACGGCCTTGAACACCGTGAGTGCCGGGCTGTCTTTTTCCGCATCGTCTTCAGGTTCCCGGCTGGCCGGGATCATGACCTCGGGCGTCAATCGATGGTCGGCGCTCAGGTATGGGCGCAGATAGTCGAGCGCGGCCTGGTGCCAACAGGCGTGGATCACGCGCAGTCCCGGCAGGTCGAGGAACAGCGGCAGACTCAAGAACCAACGCACGAATTCTTGGTGCAGCGGCGTGCCTTCCACCGCAGCAAGAAAGGCTTGGTGCTGGCTGCGGTTTTGGTCGCCCTTCCTCGCGGAAAAATGCTTGCGTAAATATTCCCCCGGACAGCCGGGATCGGGAAGAAACCAGGCGATGGCGTTGAATTCATGATTGCCCATCACGGCTTGCGCCGATCCGGCATCGACCATGCGCCGGACCAGTTCGACGGTTTCGCGCTGCTTCGGGCCACGATCGATGAAATCGCCAACGAACAGGACTTGCCGCCCGGGATGACGCCAGAGTTGCCCCGATTTCCGGTAACCGAGATCGCCCAGCAAGGCTTCCAGGGCATCGGCATGTCCGTGGATGTCGCCGATGATATCGTGGTTCATCGCAAGACCCACTTTGAAATGGAACGAATTGGTGAATGAATGTGCATCATGCTTCTCGATCGTCATTGCAAGGCGCATGGCGCCGTGGTTTTTCCAGTGCGTCCGGTTGTGTTCGGGTGTGGGGCGCGACCCGATGAAAATGCTGACGATTGCAATGGATTGCAGAGTGGTAACTTTACCTGAAGCGCATCGCAGGCATATACGCCTTCAGGTCTGTATCGCCTACGGCGAATTGGCACGTTCTCTCTCGAAGAAAACGGAGATTGGCGGGTCGCGATCACCCCCGTGCGCTGACTTTTTCTCTTGCAAAAACGCGTTCAAATACTCCTCTTCCGTAATATCTACCTCATATGATCGCTCGCTCAACGGAATAACGAGGTTTCAAGCTTCGACGATATCGGCCTTTTCGGGATGTTCCTGAAACCATTTGACCGCGTAGGCGCAAACAGGTATTGCCTTGCGCCCGTCCGCGCGGAGTTGTGCGTGGCACGCTTCCATGAGTTTGCCGGCAATGCCCTGGCCACGCAGGGAATCGGCGACAAAAGTGTGGTCGATGGCGACCACGCCTTTCGCGCGCTCGGGGAAGGTGATTTCGGCAATGATTTCGCCCGCCTCATCCTGCGCGTATATCCGGTTGTTTTCCTGGTTGAATTCCATGTCGTCCTCTCCTCTATTGGCGGCTCATTGGAGACGCGCTTCCGCTCATGCGGACAAGCATCACCAGCATAGCGCATGTCCATGCAATCCAGGGAATATCAAAGCACGGATCGAGCGGAGCGCGGCACGTCCGCCGTCCCCAGATGGCGGCGGATCGCTTCTTGCGCGCGGGCAAGATTCTTGGTCGCCATGCGCGCGACGATGGGCTCCTCGTCGGCGGCGATTTCCAGCACCGCGCGATAAACACGAACGGCTTCTTCCAGGCGCGCCGTGCCCTGTTCCCGTTCCCCCTGGAGCAGCAAGGCATAGCCCAGGCTGTTTTGCGTGATCACCCAATCCCGCGGAGCACGCTCGCGGGGAAATTCCTTCAGGGCCTCATGAAAGGCCGCCACGGCTTCTTCCAGGCGTGCCGGGTCGTTTGTCGTTTCCCCCAGGGCAAGCAGGGCGTTGCCGAGGTTGAGCTGGGCGATCGCCAACTCCATTGGCATGTCGTCGCGCCGCCATTCCAGTACTGCGTGCTGGCAAGCCGACACCGCTTCCAACAGAAGCGCCGCATCGCCTCTGCTTTCCCCCAGGATTTTCAGGGCATTGCAGAGGTTGCTCTGGGTTCTCGCCCAGTTCAACGGCATGTTCTCGCGTGTCTGGACGCGCAACGCCTTGCGGTAAGCCGTCACCGCCTCTTGCAGCCGCGCCATGTCGTTTTCGCGTTCCCCCACGAGGGACAGCGCGTTACCCAGGTTGTTCTGATCGATGGCCCATTCCAACGGTACTGTTACGCGGGAACGTTCCCGCAAGCTCTCGCGGATGAGCGCCATGGCTTCTTTCAGCTTCGCCGTACCGCTTTCCCGTTCTCCCAGACTGACCAGAAGCGCGCCCAGGTTGGCTTGGGCCGCAGCCCATTCCGTGGGTGCGCGCTCGCGAGGGATTTCCTTCAGGGTCGCGCGATAGAGCGCCACCGCCTCTTTCAGCCGCGTTGTGTCGTTTTTGCGCTCGCCCAGGATCATCAGGGCACTGCCGATGTTGTTCCGGGTCCGCACCCAATCCTGTGGCGCTGTGCCGGGTGTGTAGATTTGCAAGGCCCTGCGATAGGCCGTCAGCGCCTCTTCCAGGCGCGCCATGTCGCCCTCGCGCCCGCCAAGTTCCATCAGCGCCTCGCCAAGCCTGCCCTGCTCCGCCGCCCAGTCTCGTGGCGCGCGCTGGCGCGAGCGGTTCGCCAGCACTTCGCGGCTGACCTTGACCGCTTCTTCCAGCCGCGCCGTGCCACGTTCCCGCTTGCCCAGCGCCGTCAGGGCGATGCTGAAATCGGCGTGAAGCCGCGCCATCGATTCCGCGTCGAGCCTCCCACGGGCAGCATCCTCCAGAGCCCTGCGATAGGTCGCCACCGCTTCTTCCAGCCGTGCCGTACCACTTTCCCGTTCTCCCAGAAACATCAGGAGACGGCCGATGTTGCCCCGGGTCCGCGCCTGGTTTTCCGCCATGCGTTTGCGATCATGAAAACGCAACGCCGCGCGATAGGCCGCCAGCGCCTCTTCCAGGCGCACCGCATCGTCTTGCTGTCGCCCCAGAGTCTCCAGGGCAATGCCAGCGTTGTAGTGGATTCTGGCCCAGGACGCCGACATGGGTTCACGTGCGCGTTCCCGTTCTTTTTCCTCCAACAACTCACGGTAGATCGCCAGGGCTTTTTCCAGGGCCGTGACATCGCCGTCGCGTTGCCCAAATTTCAGCAAGGTGGTCGCCAGCGCTTCCCTCGCGTTCCAGGCGCGTTCTTGCCTACGCGCCGCCTGGTCGTCGAGCAGGCGGGAGATGGTTTCTTCGAACGTGGCCTGCTCGAACCGCTGTGCGATGCGCTGCAATTGCGCGCGTGCCGATTTGCTGCCACGCGCACTGTTCCCCAGGCGGATTTTCTTTGGTTTGGACAGAGCGCCTTCGCCCTTGCACGGGGAGTTGGAATTTCCCGCCGCCACGCCGACCGTCAGCACAAGCGCCGAGACCGCCAGCATCGCCCGAATAAGCCCCATCTTCGCGGCATATCCCTGTCGTGTTTTCATTGTCCGCGCCCCCAATGCCTACCCGTCGTCGTCCAGCGCCCGTGATTTGCTGTCGGCATTATAGTACGGCGATGCATGTCGGAAAAGATGCCGAAATGGCAGTTGGCACCGCGATCTCAAACCCCGTGGATCCGGCAAACAAATTGCACATCATAACGTCACGCCGCACCATGAAACCATGATCATAGGATTTAAAAGGCATCCCTTCATTTCACCTACATCCTCTCAAGAGCAAATCGTTCGTTTTTGTTGTCCGGCGCGTTCGGCAAGCCGCTACACCGACAACGTGCTCTTCGGCACGAGCGCCCACGACATCATCACGAGCCTGGGCCGCTGCAGCCCCCAACCCGTCCATCAACGGCGCCACGCGCACGGAAAGCCCGGCTTCTCGTGCATGGGGTGTGTCATGGAAACCACACACATCGTTCCAGAATCGGCTACAACGGGCACAATGACAACGCATCATCATCCCGAACGCCAGCCCGCAGAACAAATCCGCATTTCCATCATTGCATGTCGCCATGTCCATGCTATATTCCGGACCTTCACCCCTTACTCCATCCTCGGAGCATGGCCATGGCAACAAGACTTTCCGCCGAAATCCTCAAGATACCGTTGGCGCAGCTCGTGCCCTCGCCCTTCAACGTGCGCAGCGTTCGGCCGGAAGCGCGGATCAAGGAGCTTGCGCGCAGCCTCGAGGCGGAGGGACAACGGGAGCCGATCACCGTTTATTCGGGGACGAAAGAAGACGGGGGAAAGTACTGGATCATCTCGGGCGTCACGCGCTATCTTGCCGCCTCGCGTCTGAGGTGGGAGACGCTGGACGCGCGGGTGGATGCAACCCTCGATAGCGCCGACGCGCCGACGCTGATAAAAATGAGCCGTCTGCACAACAGCACCTGCCGGGAGACGGAACTGGATCATGCTTTTGCGGCCAGGGCCTTGCGGGAGAAAAAGCTCACATGGGAGAAAATCAGCGAGGCGCTGGGCTATAGCTCGGAACGGAACACCCGTCGCCTGAACGCCTTTTTCAAGCTCCCGGAGCGGATTCTGGCCGTGGGATTGACTATGCCGGAGAAATTCTCGGCTTCGGCGGCAGAGCTTTTGCTCAGGGCCATTGCCTCCATTGGGGAAGAAAGGACCCTGGCGCTGCTGGAGCGCGTTGCTGCCGAAAAAAACCACCCCATCAGTGAGATCGAACGCCGGATTCGCACGAGCATTGCGCATGCAAGCTCACGGGGACGGCGCACCTATACCCGGAAGGTTTTTCATGGTGACCAGAGCGTGGGGACATTCAGCGTGTCGACCCTCCCCGATCGGAAGAAGAAAATACTGCTGGCCATGGCGATTGATGAACATCTGGAAGAAGAATTCTCCCCACGGTTGACCCAGCTCTTGAAGGAGTTCGAGGAAAATGTGTAGAGGAAATTCGCCCCTGCGGACACGGGGTTCTGCGGCAATGACGTTGGAAAGGTGATAAATTTCGTAAGTCCTTGATTTTCAATGCGGCGAATTTTGCCGGGTCGGAAGTGGAGCACAGGATGTACACGCTTGCGATGGAACCGATGATGGTTGATCCAGCTCTTGAAGGAGTTCGAAGAAATGTGTAGAGGAAATTTGCCCCTGCGGACGCAGGGTTCCACGTTAATGACGTTGGAAAGGTGATAAATTTCGTAAGTCCTTGATTTTCAATGCGGCGAATTTTGCCGGGTCGGAAGTGGAGCACAGAATGCACACGCTTGCGATGGAACCGATGACGAACATGAACCAACAACGCATACAAGCCAAAACGAAAACTGAAATTCGTAAATCCTTGATTCATAAGGTGTGCTCCGAAGCGCGCCTTGCCAGGATTTGCCGGTCGACAACGTTGCCCGTTACATCAGTGCACGGCAGACCATCGACACCGGGGATAAAACGAAGTGGGCTGTTTGCCTGGGTGTGGCTGGAACAAAGGAAGTGTGAAATGAAAACCATCAAAACCTGGTTGTTGTCCCTGT
>JAITCV010000165.1 GCA_031282905.1 Azoarcus sp.
TAATCCGACATGGGTTCATCACCGGCGCAAAGCGCCGCTGTTGTTTGATTTGCTTGTGCTGCGCATCGTGGGGACGAATGTCGGATTACGCTACGCTTATCCAACCTACAAAACCGACCCCCGCCTTGTCATTGCGGCAAATTGCGGCAAGACTTTCCTCCACTTTGGATTGCACCCAGACATTCATGAACGGAAAACAAGTCATCGCCAAGCGAAAGCCGCCGGATGGGTTTGCCACGGGCCTGCGGCCCTCGCAATGACGAATGGAGCATTGCACGCATTCGTGTGTTCAATTCGCCCTGGCCAGCTTGCCTTCCACGAAAGCGACCAGCGTCCCGACACTGGCGAAAGCCGAGCCATCGATTTCATCGTCATCGACGATGAAATCGAAGCGCTCTTCGAGCAGGTTCAGCACCCCGACCACGGCCATTGAATCCAGTTCCGGCACGGCGCCCAAAAGCGGTGTATCGAGATCGAACGTCCGCGCGCGACCTCCAAGGCCCAGGGCTTCATCGATGACCGCCAACACTTCCTGCTTGATATTCAATTCGTCCGACTCCACTTCATGACCATGGGTAATTCCGTTCAACATCGGTGCCGCCATTATATATAGGCCGCCCCGTCCGTCACGGTCACTCTTCCAGGGCTTCGTCCAGGCGTTCGTTCCTGCCTTCGAATGCGGCGGGCAGTTTGTCGACGTAGGGCATCAGGGCATTTTGCACCGCATGGCGGTTGCTGCCTTGCAGACGCGCGCGGATGGCGTCGACTTCGGCCTGGCGAAGCGCGGTGTCGGGGTGCTCGATGTGGTTCCTGGTGCCGTAGCCGCGCCAGCCAGGGGGGAGTTCCATTTGCTGGACGTCGAGCGGCTCGTAGTCGAGCAGCGGCAGGCTGGCGTCATCGTCTGGCCAAAAGGCCAGGGTGCGCTTCAGCCAGTCCTGGTCGTTGCGTTGCGGAAAATCCTCGCGGAAATGCGCGCCGCGGCTTTCCGTGCGCTCATATGCGCCATGGGCAATGGTGATCGCCAGTTTCAGCATGCCGCGCAAACGATAGGCGGCGACGAGTTCGGCGTTGGCGCCCCAGGTTTTGCTGGTGACGCCGATGTCGCGGCTGCGTTGCAGCAGGCGTTGCAGTTTGCCGATGCCGGCTTGCAGGGCGTCGGCTTGGCGGAAGATGCCGACGTGCTGGGTCATGATGTCCTGCATCTCGGAGATGAGCTTGAAGGCGTTTTCCTTGCCGGAGTGTCCCAGCAGTTCTTCCAGCCGTTTTTGTTCGCGGCGCACGAATTCTTCCGCCAGGGTAAGCGGCAGGTCGACATGGTTTTCCGCGCGGTCGCAGAAATCCGCGATGTATTCGCCGACGATCATCCCCGCAACCACGGTCTCGGCCACCGAGTTGCCGCCCAGGCGGTTGAAACCGTGCAAGTCCCAGCACGCCGCTTCGCCCGCCGCGAACAGCCCCGCCAGCCAGGGCGATTCTCCGGTGTGGCGAGTGCGCACGCCGCCCATGGTGTAATGCTGCGCGGGGCGTACGGGAATCCATTTTTCGGCGGGGTCGATGCCGAGGAAGCTTTCGCAGATTTCCTTGACCTCGCGCAGGTTGTGTTCGATGTGGCGACGCCCCAGCAAGGTGATGTCCAGCCACAGATGCGGCCCGAAACGCGAGTTCACGCCGTGCCCGGCGCGGATGTGTTCTTCCATGCGGCGGGAGACCACGTCGCGCGAAGCCAGTTCTTTCTTTTCCGGTTCGTAATCCGGCATGAAGCGCTGGCCGTGCGCGTCGCGCAGCAGGCCGCCGTCGCCACGACAGCCTTCGGTGACGAGGATGCCTGCGGGAAAAATGCCAGTAGGATGAAACTGCACGGCTTCCATGTTGCCGAGCGCCGCCACGCCGGTTTCCAGCGCCAGGGCGTGGCCCCGGCCTTCGCAGATCACCGCGTTGGTGGTCACGCGGTAGAGCCGCCCCGCGCCGCCGGTGGCGAGCGCGGTCGCCCGGGCAAGATAGGCGGAGAGCTCGCCGGTCACCAGATCGCGCACGACCGCGCCGTAGCAGCGCACGCCGTCGTGAATGAGGGCGAGCGCTTCGCAGCGTTCGTGCACGGTCACGCCCTGGCGGATCGCCTGGTCGCTGGTGGTAAACAACATGGCATGGCCGGTGCCGTCGGAGACGAAACAGGTGCGCCATTTCTTGGTGCCGCCGAAATCGCGCTGGGCAATCAGGCCGTGGGCTTCGATGCGCTCGTTGATGGTGACTTTTTCTTCATTGATGATGACTTCGCGCTCACCGCCGCGCACCCGGCTCCACGGCGTGCCCCAGGCCGCGAGTTCGCGTACCGCCTTGGGCGCGGTGTTGACGAACATCCGCGCCACGATCTGATCGGCGCCCCAGTCGGAGCCACGCACCGTATCTTCGAAGTGCACGTCTTCGTTGTCGCCGATGCCCTTGATCACGTTGGCGAGCGATGCTTGCATGCCGCCTTGCGCCGCGGCGGAATGCGAGCGTTTGGGCGGCACCAGCGACAACACAATGGCATCATGCCCGCGTCGGCGGGCGGAAATCGCCATGCGCAGCCCCGCCAGTCCGCCGCCAATGACCAGTACATCCGTCACCACTGTTTTCATCGCCCGCCCTCCTGTTCCGGCGCGAGCCACGCGGGGGTATAGCGTTCGCCGTAATGCTCCCGGTGCTCGAAACCGATCTTCATGTATGCCGCGAGCGTCGCCAGCCCCAGGACCAGGAAAAACGCGGTCAGGAACCACTTGAGCCGTCGCAGGACGGTGCGCGGCGCATCCACCCACCATTTGACCGCCAGCCGGTAAAGACCAATGCCGCCATGCAGTTCCACTGTCAGCAGCAAGACGAGGTAGAACGGCCACAGTCCGTCACTCCATATCCGGTCGGACGAGGCATAGGGGCCGATGTCCTGCGGCCAGACCAGCATCTGGTAAAGATGGGCCGAGGCAAGGAAAAAGAGCAGGAAGCCGGTATATGCCTGCCAGGTCCACAGCAGCGTGTCTCCATGGCGCATGGCGCGCGCGTGAGCGCGGATGAGCTTGTACTGGCGGTAACTGACCGGGAACTTGCGCAGCGCCAATCCGGCGTGAATGACGAAAACCAGGATGATCCCGGCAACGACGCCCGACACCAGCCGCGGATGGGATTCATCGAAGAAGAAATAGCCTTCGAACAGCTTGGTGATCATCCACATCGCATCGGCGCCGAACAGGATGGAGGCAACGAAGAACATGTGCCCCCACATGAAGAGCGCGAGAACAAGGCCGCTCAGGCTTTGCAGGATATCCAGGCGGGCGGGCCAACGGCTTTTTCCCGCGCCCTCGGCCAGACCGGCCTGGGTGATGAAGATTTCATGGGACATGCAAAGCCTCGTGGTGAGATGAATATCTTGCAAAACGCGTGTCTGGTCGAAATGGCCATTCAGCGCACGACCGACACGCCGATCCGGAACTGCGGCCGCCGCGACTCGTTGTATTCGAGCAGGGTCTGGCCGTAGCCATTGAAATATTGCAAATGAACGAAAGCGCCGACACCGGAGAAGATGCTGCGCCGCAAGGGATAGGAGAGATCGAACTGGGTGCTGCCCACCCCGGCGGTGCCCCGGCGCAGGATGGCGGTCAACAGCCAGGCATCGTCACGCCCGAAGCGCAAACCCAACTGCCCATAGCCACGATAGCGGGTGATGTCGGGATTGTCTTCCTTGTCGAAATAGGTCAACACCTTGGGTTCGACGCCGATGTAGGTCAGACCGTCGCCGAGGTGGTAACGCAGGTCGGCGCGCACGAACAAGGTGTTGATGCTGCGCGAATCCGCACCGTCGCGCCCGTTGGATTCGTGTTCGTAGCCCGCGGCGAGCGCGAGCGAATCGCCCAGCACCGGGTTGGAGAGCTTCCACTGGTAATAGAGCGAGGGACGGAAACTGGTATCGCGGAAAGGTTTGGAGTCGGAGTCCAGATCCCACAGCGAGGTCTGGGTAAAGCCGAAATAAAGCCCGCGCACGAGCGGAAAATTTTCCGCGACCACGCCGCGATCGTCGAACAGGCGATAACGAAAACTGATCTGGTAACGCGCCGCGCGCGGTTGGTCGCCGCCCACGACGAAATACATCGGCTCGTGGAAACCCAGGGCGGTCGGTTCGACCACGGAATTTCCATGTGCCGGGAGAAGATCGCCCGGCGCGTCGATCCCGCTTGCCGCGTTTTCCGCCGCGGCCATTTCCGCCGCCGCGGCCGTATCCGCCGTCGGCACGTTGGCCTCGAAAATCAGCCGCGAGCGCTCATGTCCGGCAGGAAACAAGGTGGCAATCCCGAGCACCTCGGCGGGCCACTCTCCCAGATAGCGTTGTCGCCCGTGTCCGCCCTCCCCCACCGCCGCCAGCTCCAGGGCCAGCCGCTGACCGGCGGGCAACTCGATGAAGACCGGCAAACGGGCTGGCCAGACGCGCTTGCCGTCGTTCTCCCGCCCGTCCTTTCCTTTTCCCTTTTCGTCCGCGTCCATGTCCGCGTCGATGACCAGCAGTTCGAAACTTTGCCCCGGTTTTACCCGAGGATCGGGTGTCGCCAACAGCCAGGGTGAAACTTCCTGCGCGCGGCCGGGGATGGGCATGCACAGGAGCACCACGATCAACACCGCGCAATTCGGCACGAATCGCATGACCATGACGGATTTCATCCCCCCGCCGCTCTACTTGCCACACCGCAGACCGGCGGCATCGACCACCGCCAATGCGGTGATATTCACCAGCCGGCGCACGCTGGCCGATGAGGTCAGGATATGCACGGGTTTGGCCGCGCCGAGCAGGATGGGGCCGATCGACACGACCCCGCCGTTGGCCGAACGCAGCAGATTGAAGGAAATGTTGGCGGCATCCAGGTTGGGCATCACCAACAGGTTGGCCTCGCCCCTGAGCAGGGAATCCGGGTGATGTTCCTGACGAACCTCGGGCCACATCGCGGCTTCGCCGACCATTTCGCCGTCACACTCGAGGCTGGGTTCGGTCTCGCGCAGGATGCGGCTGGCCTCGCGCATCTTGCGCGCGGAAGCCGAATGCGAACTGCCGAAGTTGGAATGCGACAACAGCGCCACGCGCGGTTCATGGCCGAAACGGCGCAATTCGTCCGCCGCCATCAGCGCGATGTCGGCAATTTCATCGGCATTGGGGCTGTCATTGACGTGGGTGTCGGTGATCGCCAGCAGGCGCTGCGGCAGCACCAGCAACTCCATGCTGGCGAATTGCTTGGCATCCGCTTGCAGGCCGATGACCTTGCGCACATGGCCGAGGTGGTATTCGTAAGTGCCGAAGGTGCCGCAGACCAGCGCATCGACATAGCCCTGGCGCAGGAGCAGCGCGCCGAGCAAGGTGGTGTCGCGCCGCACCTGCACCCGGGCGAGTTCGGGGGTCACGCCGTCGCGCGACTGCAACTGGTAATACAACTGCCACAATTCATCGTAACGCGGGTCTTCCTCGGGGTCGATGACGTCGAAATCACGCCCGGAAACGAGGTTGAGGCCGATCTTCTTGATGCGCGCCTTGATGACGTTGGGACGGCCGATCAACACCGGGCGGGCCAGTTCCTCATCGACCGCCACCCGCGCGGCATGCAGAACGCGCTCATCCTCGCCCTCGGCGTAGAGCACCCGCTTTTGTTCGAGCGCCACCTCGCGCGCGGCGGAGAACACCGGCTTCATGACGATGCCGGATTGATAGACGAAGTTGCTCAGACTATCGGCATAAGCTTCGAGGTCGGCGATCGGGTGCAGGGCCACGCCCGAATCCATCGCCGCCTTCACGACCGCCGGGGCGATGGTGACGATCAGCCTGGGGTCGAACGGCTTGGGGATGATGTAATCGGGGCCGAAGGAAAGCTCCGCACCGCCATAGGCCGAGGCCACCACATCGCTCTGCTCGGCTTGGGCGAGTTCGGCGATGGCCTGGACGCAGGCGAGTTTCATCTCTTCGTTGATCGTGGTCGCGCCGACATCGAGCGCGCCGCGAAAGATGAAAGGAAAACAAAGAACGTTATTGACCTGATTGGGAAAATCCGAACGCCCGGTGGCGACGATGCAATCCGGGCGCACCGCCTTGGCGTCGGCGGGCAGGATTTCGGGATTGGGATTGGCCAGCGCGAAGATCAGCGGCCGCTCCGCCATCCGCGCCACCATCTCGGGCTTGAGCACGCCCGCTTTCGACAAGCCGAGGAACACATCCGCGCCGACGATGGCCTCCCCCAGAGTACGCGCGTCGGTCACCTGGGCATAGCGCGCCTTGGTCGGCTCCATCTCGATATCGCGTCCCTGATAGATCACCCCGCGCGAATCGCACACGAACACGTTTTCGCGCCTCAAGCCCAGGCTCACCATCAGGTCGAGGCACGCGATCGCCGCCGCGCCCGCGCCCGAACACACCAATTTGACCTGGCCGATTTCCTTGCCGACGACCTTGAGGCCATTGATCAGACCGGCGGACGAGATGATCGCGGTGCCATGTTGGTCATCGTGGAAAACAGGAATCTTCATGCGCTCGCGCAGCTTCTTCTCGATATAGAAGCATTCGGGCGCCTTGATGTCTTCAAGGTTGATTCCGCCCAGCGTCGGCTCCAGCGCGGCAATGATGTCGATCAGCTTGTCGGGGTCTTTTTCCGCCAGTTCGATATCGAACACGTCGATACCGGCAAATTTCTTGAACAGGCAGCCTTTGCCTTCCATCACCGGCTTGGCCGCGAGCGGGCCGATGTTGCCGAGACCCAGCACCGCGGTGCCGTTGGTGACCACCGCGACCAGATTGCTCCGGCTGGTCAGCTCGCGCGCCTGCTCCGCATCGATGACGATGGCGTCACACGCCGCCGCGACCCCCGGCGAATAGGCAAGCGCCAGATCGCGTTGATTGGTCAAGCTCTTGGTTGGCACGACTGAAATCTTCCCGCGCGTCGGCGCGCGATGATAATCAAGCGCCGCGGCGATGAAATCCTGATCCATTTTCTTCCTCTGGGACGGTTTGCCTTGCCCGCGAGCACCTTTTCCCATGACAAGGCCACCCACCGCGCCGGAAAACCGGCTTCACCGCAGCAAAGCGAAAACCGCCATTTTAGCTTCCCGGAGAAGCCCGCGTACAGGGTAACGCTATTTGGGTTTCCCCTTGCCCGATGTCCGGCGCAACACCGCCCCGCCCGCGAAGCGGCCATCATTTTCATTTTTTCGCCCTTCATGCCGCCGACTTTGGCACAATGCGGAAATCATTCAACGGTCAGGCGGAGGCAAGTAAATGCGGCGCGTGGTATTCAATCAAAAAGGCGGTGTAGGCAAATCCACCATCACCTGCAACCTGGCGGCAATCAGCGCGGACAAGGGCAAACGCACCCTGGTGGTCGATCTCGATCCCCAGGGCAATTCCACTCAATACCTGCTCGGCCCGCTCGCGGATCAACTGGAGGCGACGGTCGCCGACTTTTTCGACCAGACGCTGAGTTTTCACCTCAACGCGCGCCAGACCGCCGATTTCGTCGTCGGCACACAATTCAGGCGTCTGTCGGTGCTGCCGGCGAACCACCAGCTTGAAGATCTGACCGGCAAACTCGAAACGCGCTACAAAATCTACAAACTGCGCGAAGCGCTCGACGAACTGGCCGACAATTTCGATCAGATATTCATCGACACCCCGCCCGCACTCAACTTCTTCACCCGCTCGGCGCTGATCGCCGCCGACGCCTGCCTGATTCCTTTCGATTGCGACCAGTTTTCCCGTCATGCGCTCTATGCGCTCATCGCCAACGTCGAGGAAATCCGCGCCGACCACAACGCTGGACTGACCGTGGAAGGCATCGTGGTCAACCAATTCCAGTCGCGGGCGAGCCTGCCGCAAAAAGTGGTGCAGGAACTGATCGAGGAAGGCTTGCCGGTGCTCGACCCCTATCTTTCGTCCTCGGTGAAGATCAAGGAATCGCACGAACAGGCCAAACCGATGATCCACCTCGACCCCCGCCACAAACTGACGCTGGAATTCATCGAACTCTACGACAAGCTCGATGCCGGGAAAAAATGAGCTGGGAACGAGGGCGTCCCGCCCTCGAGAAAGCGCGAGGCGGGAAAAAACGACGGACCGGAGATGGCGCGGAGATGGCAACGAAGTAATGACGATGGGGACCGAAGTCCCCACCGGCTGTCTTGGGTTACAAGGCTTCAGCGGCCCCGGCAGTCAGCTTAAGCAGCGACTGCGAAACGCTCATCGTTGGCGTTTATGGATTTGCGCGGATTACGTCCGTCGCCTCTCGGGTTGCCTGCTCACCCTCGCTCGCCCTGTCGAAACCGGTACATCCCCACCGAAGAACACGCACCCCGCATGCGCTTGGGTGGAGATGAGGGGAGTCGAACCCCTGTCCAGAACGCCTCCGGCTTGCCGGAATTACAACCATG
>JAITCV010000244.1 GCA_031282905.1 Azoarcus sp.
GGAAATCGGCACGCCGACATGCTGTTCCTTGCCACGGGTATCGGTAAAGCGGAAATCGACGAAGCGGACGTCGTTCTCCTGAATCAGCTTCATGACGTCTTTGGCGGTCTTGGACATTCGATGCTCCTGGATTGCGGTTGATGCAGATGAAATGGCGGATGATACGGCGGTATTTCCGTGGCCCACTGGAAAGCAACAGCTATGCCACCCTGGCGCGGCGGATTCGGCATTGTGTCACAAGAAACTGCCGCGATAAACGCGGGAAACAGAAGTAATTTGGCCGCACATCAATGGTGCCTTTGGGTGCGTCATGCACCATCACGGTGCGATCTGGAGATATCCACCCAGTTTGCCTCAAAGGCGTCATTGCGGGCCGGGCTTGTTCCACGATATCGAGAAGCAATATCCAGACATATTCATTCCATATCTTGCCGCGCGGGATAAAAATACATGGATAATGCGCGTTTCCCTCGCCATCGTCCGTTTCCATGCCCAATGCCTGTGTGCCGTTCCGCTGTGCCCTGTTGCTCACGGCCTTGCTCACGGCCTGCGGGGCGCGACAGGATGGCGCGCAGGAACCCCGCCCGGCGTTGACGGTGACGGTGGCGCAGCCCGTCATGGAAACATGGCCGATCCGGCTATCCGCGAACGGCAATATCGAGGCGTGGCAGGAAGCCGCGGTCAGCGCCGATGTGCAGTCCCTGCGTTTGCTCGAGGTGCGCGTGGACGTGGGGGATACGGTGTCGGCGGGGCAGGTTCTGGCGGTGTTCGACGATGAGCCGGTCAAGATCGAGGTCGCGCAGGCGCGGGCGGCGCTGGCGCAAACGCGCGCCGCCATGCAGGTCGCGCGCGAAAACGCCGGACGGGCGCGGGATTTGCGCGGCAGTGGCGCGTTGAGCGAGCAACTGGTCACCCAATATCTGAGCAGTGAGCAAACCGCGCAAGCGCAGGTCGCGGTGGCGGAAGCGGCGCTCGCGGCGCAGGAATTGCGCCTGGCCCGCACCCGTGTGCTCGCGCCCGACGATGGTGTGATCTCGGCGCGCAACGCGACGGTGGGCGCGGTCTTCGGCCCGGGCAGCGAGCTTTTTCGCTTGATCCGCAAGGGCCGGCTGGAATGGCGCGCAGAACTGATGGATAACGAACTGGAGCGCGTCGCGCCCGGCATGTCGGCAAGGCTTACGCTCGCGGACGGGCGCGTGATCACCGGCGTGCTGCGGATGCTCGCGCCGACGGTCGATGCGCGCACGCGCACCGGGTTGGCCTATGTCGATCTGCCGGCAGAGGCGGCGCTGCGGCCCGGCATGTTCGTACGCGGCGAGTTCGACCTCGGCGACAGCCCGGCGCTCACCGTGCCGCTGCAAGCCGTTTCGATGCGCGAGGCATTCAGCCATGTGTTCAGCCTGGAAACGGATGGCGTCGTGCGGCAAGTGAAGGTGGCGATGGGGCGGCGCAACGGCGAGCGCGTGGAGATCGTCGCCGGCCTCGCGCCACAGGCGCGCATCGTGGTGCGCGGCGCGGGATTCCTCAACGATGGCGACCGCGTACGCGTGGCCGATGCGCCGGAGGTGGAAGCACGGTGAGCACGGGCACGATGCCATGAGCCTGAACGTCTCGGCTTGGTCGATCCGCAATCCGATTCCGCCCATCATGCTGTTCGTGCTGCTGTGCGTAAGCGGCCTCTACAGCTTCCACAGCATGAAAATCCAGAATTTCCCCGACATCGACATGCCGATGGTGTCGGTCATCGCTTCGTTGCCGGGGGCTGCGCCGGGACAGCTCGAAAACGAAGTCGCGCGCCGCATCGAGGATTCCATCGCCACCGTGCAGGGCTTGAAGCACATGTCCACCTCGATCCAGGATGGCATGGTGTCGATGCTGATCGAGTTCCGGCTGGAAAAGCCCCTGCAAGAAGCGGTCGACGATGTGCGTTCGGCAGTGGCGCGGGTGCGCTCCGACCTGCCCGCCGATCTGCTCGACCCGATCGTCAACCGCGTGGACATGGCCTCGCAACCCATCCTCGCCTATGCCGTCCGCTCGCCGCGGCTGGACGACGAGGCGCTGTCGTGGTTCATCGACAATGAACTTTCCCGGCGGCTGCTCGCGGTCAAGGGCGTCGGCGCGGTCAAGCGCGTCGGCGGCGTCAGCCGCGAGATTCGCGTCGTGCTCGATCCCTTGCGCCTGCAAGCCCTGGGCGCGACCGCGCTGGAAATCTCGCGCCAGATCCGCCAGGTGCAGATCGAGAGCGCGGGCGGACGCGCCGATCTCGGCGGCGGCGAACAACCGATGCGCACGCTGGCGAACGCCGCCTCGGCGGCAGAAATCGCGCGGCTGGAAATCCCGCTCGCCGATGGCCGTCGTATCCGCCTCGCCGACGTGGCCGATATCCGGGATACCGTGGCCGAAGTGCGCAGCCTCGCCTTTCTCGACGGCCGCCCCGTCGTCGGTTTCGAGGTCTCGCGCAGCCTGAACGAGAGCGAAATCGAAGTCGGCGCGGGCGTACGGGCCGAATTGCAGCGGCTGCTCGCCGCCCATCCCGATCTCGATATCGTCGAAGCCTTCGATTTCGTCGCCCCGGTGCAGGAAAACTACGATGCGTCGATGAACATGCTCTACGAAGGCGCGCTCCTTGCCGTGCTCGTCGTCTTTCTTTTCCTGCGCGACGCGCGGGCGACCTTCATCTCCGCCGTGGCCTTGCCGCTGTCGGCCATTCCGGCCTTTCTCGGCATGCATCTTTTCGGCTATACCATCAACATGGTCACCCTGATGGCGCAATCGCTGGTGGTCGGCATCCTGGTCGATGACGCCATCGTCGAAGTCGAAAACATCGTGCGCCACCTGCGCATGGGCAAGACGCCCCGGCAGGCAGCCTTCGACGCCACGGCAGAAATCGGCCTGGCCGTCGTCGCCACCACGTTTACCCTGGTTGCCGTCTTCCTGCCGACCGCGTTCATGGATGGCGTCGCCGGTCTCTTTTTCAAGCAATTTGGCTGGACGACCTCCCTTGCCGTCCTGATGTCGCTCCTCGTCGCCCGCATGCTGACGCCGATCCTCTCGGCTTATTGGCTCCGCCCCATCGCCCACGATCGCGGCGAAGCGCGCTGGGTGCCGTGGTATGCCCGGAAGGCCGAATGGTGCCTGACGCATCGCCTGACGACCCTCGTCTGCGCGGGGCTCTTTTTCATCGGCTCCATCCTGCTCATCCCCTTGCTCCCGGAAGGTTTCATGCCCGCCGATGACAATTCCCAGACCCAGGTCGACCTCGAACTGCCGCCCGGCGCAACGCTCGCGCAAACCAGCCGTGTCGCCGAAGAAGCCCGCCTGCGCCTTGCCCGTCTCGCTCATGTCGAACGCATCCACACCGCCATCGGCGGCGGCAGCGCCGGCTCCGACCCCTTCGGCTCGCTGTTGGCTGGCGACGACGTGCGCAAGGCGACGCTCACCCTCTTGCTTGCGCCGCGCGGCGAACGCCCGCGCAAGCAGATCATCGAAGACCATATCCGCGCCGCGCTCGACACCCTGCCCGGCGTCCGTTTCAAGGTCGGGCTGGGCAGCGCGCGGGGCGGGCGCTATGTTCTTGGCTTCTCCGGCGACGACCCGGATGTCCTGCGCGCCGCCGCGCTTGCCGTCGAACGCGACCTGCGCGCCATCCCCGGCCTGGGCGGCATCACCTCCAGCGCCAGCCTCATCCGGCCCGAGATCGCCATCCGCCCCGATTTTGCCCGCGCCGCCGACCTCGGCGTCACCAGCCGCGCCATTGCCGACACCCTGCGCGTGGCCACCCTCGGCGACTACGACACCGCGCTGGCAAAACTCAGCCTGCAACAACGCCAAGTGCCGATCCTCGCGCGTCTCGATGACGAGGCCCGCCGCGATCTTGCCGTGCTGGCGCGGCTCACCCTTCCCGGCAAACACGGCCCCGTCCTGCTCGGCGAAATCGCGGCGCTGGAGATGTCCGCCGGCCCCGCGCAAATCATGCGCTACGATCGTTCACGCGCCATCCGCCTCGAAATCGAGCTGGGCAGCGTCGCCATGGGCGACATCGGCAAACTCATCCCCACGCTCCCTTCCGTGCGCGCCATGCCGCCCGGCACGCGCCTCACCAACGTCGCCGATGCCGAAATCATGGCCGAACTCTTCGAGAGCTTCGCGCTCGCCATCCTCACCGGCGTCCTGTGCATCTACACCGTGCTCGTGCTGCTCTTCAAGAATTTCCTTCACCCGGTCACCTTGCTCACCGCCCTGCCTCTGTCGCTCGGCGGCGCTTTCGTTGCCCTGCTCCTCAGCGGCACCGCATTTTCCATGCCCTCGCTGATCGGCCTCATCATGCTGATGGGCATCGCCACCAAGAATTCGATTCTTCTCGTCGAATACGCGATTACCGCGCAACACGAACGCGGCCTGTCCCGGCTCGATGCCCTGCTCGATGCCTGCCGCAAGCGCGCCCGTCCCATCGTCATGACCACTGTCGCCATGGGCGCGGGCATGCTGCCGCTCGCGCTCGGCCTGGGCAACGCCGACGCCAGTTTCCGCGCTCCGATGGCGATCACGGTGATCGGCGGGCTGGTGACCTCGACGGTATTGAGCCTGCTCGTCGTGCCGGTGGTGTTTACCTACGTGGATGATCTGGCGCGAAAGCTCGGCTCATTGCGGCGATAAGCCAGAGAATTCAGATAACAAAGGACAGGCGGTAGACAAAGCCATCGCCCAGGGGACTGGCAAGGAAGCCTTCGAGAAAGACTTCCGCAAGATCGTCGCCGATCGCGGCTGGACGGGCGAAGACTGGCTTGATCGAGGCCGTTGACGGCCTGAAATCTCAGGCGAGATATGTTTTCAACAAATACGCCATCCCGCGCGATGTTCAGTCGCACATCATTTGTCAGGCATTGGAGCAAGAAGGCGTGATCGTCTATACTCCAAACATGTCGGCGGCGCACAAACGGCTATATCGGCATTCGTCGGCGGACAAGGTATTGGCCGAAATCGTCGCCTTTCTTAAAAATCACACGTGAGATTTCAACATGTGGATCTTCGACCCTCCCGGATATGCTATTGATGCCTTGCCGCAATGGCGCGACTACGTTGCCATGCTGGAACGCACGATCGCCGAAGGCGAAGACACTGAAGAAGTCGAAGCGGAACTGGAAGACGCCCGCACCGTCTTGGCTGAACTCGAAGAACAGGCGAAGACGCAGGCAGCGTAGCATGCCGAACCCCTGGCCGTGGATGCGGCGAGCAAGGTTTTGATGGGAGGTAAATAATGAAAACCGATTACATGATCGACACGCCCGAGTTTTCCACGCCGGTCGAAGAGTGTGAGGCGTTCCTTGAGAAAATGAAAACGCTCCCCCAAGACGATGAAGGCGTCCAGTTCGCCATCCGGCGTGCTGAATTCGTTCTGAAATACCATCGCGGCGAACTTGACGAGTTGTTGAACGACTGACCTTTGCCGAAACCCTTCCCTCTGCGCTCCACCCGCCTTTCCCTTCATGCTTGACGGCGCATTCCTGGTGCGTTCTCCCTCGTAAGCGGATGGGGAACTACTTCGCAAGATGTACGCCAATACACCTTGCGTCACAAGACGGCTTGGCGTGGATTCCACGTCAGGCTGTCTTTCTCCGCGCGCGGATGAATTCGGTGCGGGACGCGTAAATCTCAACCACAAAAGAGGCGTAGAACGTAATTAACATTAACCCGCATACGCCCCGCTGAATTTGCAATTTATTTGCGCCCCGTGCAAGAAATTCCATCGCCTATTTATCGTGTACGAGCGCGGAATTTATCGTGTTCGGCTACATCATTGCGCGTGACAAGGTAGCTGAACCGCCATGCCACATCGCTGCGGCCTTCTCAATGACGGACATGTGTCCGCCTGTCATTTACCCTTCCCCGTCACCCGCAACGCCAACGCCAGGAATTCATCCCACGCTTCGCCGGAGGCGATGCCCTTGATGATGCGGTCGATGCGCGCGGCATGGCGCAGCGCGGTGTGCAGCTGCGGGAGGGACAGGCGGTTGAGGGTGTCGCGCATCATCCGTTGGCGGGTGGGGTCGGCAATCCGTTCGGCCTTGAACAGCGCGGACAAGGGCTGGCCGTGGTCGATGGCGGCGCGCAAGCGGATGAGTGTGCGGATTTCGGTGGTGAACGCCCACAATACCAGCGGCGGGGCCACGCTTTCGCCGCGCAACCCATCGAGCAGGCGCGCACAACGCGCGGGGTCGCTGGCGAGCAGGGCTTCGCGCAGCATGCTGATGTTGTAACGGGCGACATTGAGCACGGCGGTTTCGACGTCGGCGAGGCTGAGTTCGCCTTCGCCGTGGAGCAGGCCGAGCTTGCGGATTTCCTGGTGGGCGGCAAGCAGGTTGCCTTCGACATGGTGGGCGATGAATTCGAGCGCGTCCGCCGAGGCCGATTGCTTTTGCGCGGCAAGCCGCTGCGCAATCCAAGCCGGGAGATGGGCAAGGTCGGGGGCGATGAATTCCAGCGTGGTGGCAGCGGCGGCGAGCGTCTTGAACCAGGTGGTTTTCTTCGCTTGCCAGTCGAGCATGGGCAAGCTGATCAGGGTGAAGACACCGGAGGGCGGCGCGGTGGCATAGCGTTGGAGGGCTTCGCCGCCGTCGCGGCCCGGCTTGCCAGTGGGAATGCGCAGGTCGATGAGCTTGTTGCCGCCGAACAGGGACAGGTTGCCCGCGGCGAGGGTCAGTTCGTTCCAGCGAAAACTTTTATTGACCACCAGGGTTTCGCGTTCGTCGAAGCCCTGGCGGCGGGCGGCGGCGCGAATGGCGTCGCTTGCTTCTTGTGCCAGCAATTCATCGCCATATACAACCCACAGTGGCGCGAGCGGACGTTCGAGCGCGGCGGCGAGATCGCCGGTGCGCAGATTCACTGCCGTTGCCAGGAGGCGAGCCGACGCATGATCTGGCGCACGAGGTCGGCTTCCATGTCGCGGTAGAGCAGGGCTTCTTCCTGTTCCTTGCCGAGCACTTCCTCGTCATTGAAGGTGTATTCACGTCGCGTGAGCAGTTCGGTGGGGATGATCAACTCTTCGCCGCCGTTTGTCCTGATCAGGCGGAAACGAATGCGTTGGGCGAGTTCGTATTCGCGCACCTTGCCCGCGCCGGTGAGGCTGAGGATTTCGCGGGTGCGCTCGTTGGCGAGGATTTGCAGGCTGACTTCGGCCTTGGCGGCGTCTTCCTCGACCGTGGTAGTGCCGGAGAGCGCGACCTGGCGACGCAGCGCGGCGCCGAGCTCCGAATAGGGACTGGCGCTGATGTTGACCGAGGCAAAAGCCAACGGCTGTGGGCCGCGCAGGTGAAAACCGCAGGCGGCAAGGGTGAGCGCGATGAGCGCAATGGCGATGAGGCGGGAGGCGCGATGGGGCATGGGCATGGGATTTACACCACGATGTTGATGAGGCGACCGGGCACGATCACCACTTTTTTGGCGGGTTTGCCTTCCATGAATTTGCGCGCGCTGGGTGAATCGAGCGCGGCTTGTTCGATGTCGGCGTGCGTGGCATGGGCGGCGATCTTGAGACTGCCGCGCAGTTTGCCGTTGATTTGCAACATCAGTTCGATTTCATCCTGGGCGAGCGCGATCTCCAGCGGTTCGGGCCAGGGGGCGGCGAGGATGTCGTCGCCGAAACCGACTTCACGCCACAGGACATGGGTGATGTGCGGGGTGATCGGCGAGAGCAGCCGCAGCAGGATCGAGAAAGCTTCGGCGGCAACGCTGATGCCATCAGCGTTATCTCGCGGCGTTTTTTCGAGCGCGTTGAGGATTTTCATCGCCGCCGAGACCACGGTGTTGAACTGGTGCTTGCCGAAGTCATGGTTGGCCTGCCTGAGGTGGGTATGCACCTCACGGCGAATGTCGGCCAGGGCCGGGGGCAACTGGTCGGGGACGGGATTGCGGTTTTCCAGCGTGCAAGCAAAAGCCCACAAACGGCGCAGGAAACGCGATGCGCCTTCGACGCCGGAATCCGACCATTCGAGCTGCTGCTCGGGCGGCGCCGCGAACATGATGAACAAGCGCGCGGTATCGGCGCCGTATTGCTCGATCAAGGATTGCGGGTCGACGCCGTTTTTCTTCGATTTCGACATTTTCTCCGTGCCGCCGATGATGACCGGCTGGCCGTCGCTCTTCAGCGTGGCGCTCACCGGGCGGCCACGCTCGTCGGTGAGGACGTCGACATCCGCCGGGTTGAACCACTGTGGCTTGCCATTTTCACCTTCGCGGTAGTAGCTGCTGGTGACCACCATGCCCTGGGTCAGCAGACGGGTGAAGGGTTCGGAGACTCGCAACAGCCCGGCATCGCGCATCACGCGGGTGAAAAAACGCGAGTAGAGCAAGTGGAGGATGGCGTGTTCGATACCACCGGTATATTGGTCGACCGGCATCCAATAATCAGCCCGCTCGTCGACCATTGCCGATGCATTGGCGGACGACGCGTAACGCAAGAAGTACCACGACGATTCGACGAAAGTATCGAGAGTATCGGTTTCGCGCCGCGCCGCGCCGCCGCATTTCGGGCAGACGCACTGGTAGAAGCTGGGCATTTTCGCCAGTGGCGAACCCCGCCCGGTGATGGCGACGTTTTCCGGCAAGATCACCGGCAATTGTTCGTCGGGCACGGGCACGTCGCCGCAGGTGTCGCAATGAATCATCGGGATCGGGCAGCCCCAGTAACGCTGGCGCGAGATGCCCCAGTCACGCAGGCGATACTGCACCCGTTTCTGGCCCAGGCCCTTGGCCGCGAGGTCGGCGGCGATGGCGTCGACCGCGCCCTGGAAATCGAGACCGTCATATTTTCCCGAATCGACGAGCACGCCATGCCCGGCGTAGGCATCCATCCATGGCGCAACCACATCGACATAGACGCCGGTGGTGGAGCGCACCACGGTCTTGATCGGCAAACCGTATTTGCCCGCGAACGCGAAATCGCGTTCGTCATGGGCGGGCACCGCCATCACCGCGCCTTCGCCATAGCCCATCAGCACGTAGTTGGCGACCCACACCGGCAGGCGCTCGCCGGTGAGCGGATGCGTGACGTTGAGCCCGGTCGCCATGCCTTTCTTTTCCATGGTGGCGAGGTCAACCTCGGCAACCCCGCCTTTCCTGCATTCCTCGATGAAGGCGGCGAGCGCCGGATTGTTCGCGGCGGCGCGGGCGGCGAGCGGGTGTTCGGCGGCGACCGCGACATAGGTTGCGCCCATCAGCGTGTCGGCGCGGGTGGTGAAGACCTTGAGCACGCCCATGCTCTCCGGCTCATACGGAAAATGCACTTCCACGCCTTCGGAGCGGCCGATCCAGTTTTTCTGCATCAGCTTGACCTGTTCCGGCCAGTCGGGCAGGTCATCGAGCGCATTCAACAGTTCTTCGGCATAGGCAGTGATGCGCATGTAATACATTGGAATCTCGCGCTTTTCCACCTGCGCGCCCGAACGCCAGCCGCGTCCGTCGACCACCTGTTCGTTGGCGAGCACGGTCTCGTCGACCGGATCCCAATTCACCGTGCCGAGTTTCTTGTAGATCAGCCCCTTTTCATAGAGGCGGGTAAACAGCCACTGCTCCCAGCGGTAATAATCGGGCTGGCAGGTGGCGATTTCGCGCGACCAGTCGATGGCGAAACCGAGGCGTTTCAACTGCCCCTTCATCTCGTCGATGTTGGCATAAGTCCATTCTGCCGGGGGGACGCCATGCTGGATGGCGGCGTTTTCCGCCGGCATGCCAAAGGCATCCCAGCCCATGGGCTGGAGCACGTTGAATCCTTTCATGCGGTGATAGCGCGCCAGCACATCGCCAATGGTGTAGTTGCGCACGTGCCCCATGTGCAGCTTGCCCGAAGGGTAGGGAAACATCGACAGGCAGTAATACTTGGGAAGGCGGCTGTCCTCGATGGCGCGAAAAGCCGCCGTGTTTTCCCAATGCGCCTGGGCGCTGCGTTCGACCTCGGCGGGCTGGTATTTGTCCTGCATAGTTGTGCGCTTTGCGATGAAATCGTGGATTATAGCGCGGCGCGGCGCGGGATACGGCGTGGCCCGATTGTCGCCGCGCCAGCACGCCGCGTAACCGGGTTTTATTTTTGACCTACCCTGCGGCCTTGGCGCAGGATGAAAAAGATACGGGAAAAAAGAATTGCCTTGGGATTCAGTGCCGAAGGTGAGCGCCAATTTTTCATCCATGCGAGCATCCAATGAACAATCCTTCGTGGTCGCCATCCGAAAACGGATGGATCATGCGCCATCAACCGAGATGCGGTAGTGTCAATGGTGTGGCCTTTTCGCCGGATGGCCGCCTTGTCTTGCTGAACGGTTGGGGCGGAAGTTTCATCCTGGATGCGGTAACCGGCACGATCCTGCGGGAACTGAAAGGCTACAACGCCATTTTTTCGCCGGATGGTCGCTATGCGCTGGCACGCAGTGGAGAAAGCGCCATGCTCTGGCAAGTGGACACTGGCCAGTTGCGCTTGCAGTTGGAAGGCGCAACTGGCTGTTTTGTCTTTTCTCCCGATGGTTCGCTGGTATTGAGCGCTGACTCGGATAAAAATTCCGTCTGCCTGTGGGAAATCTCAAGCGGTAGGAAACGCTTTGAAGTGCATAGACAGAAATCGTCGTACCCGCCCGGAGTTTCCTCGCTTGCCTTTGCGCCGGATGGCGCACGATGCTTCGTGTGTTTCCGCAGCGAGGCGGCCTATATCTGGGACGTGGAAAGCGGCAGGGAATTGCTGCGGCTGGAGGGA
>JAITCV010000030.1 GCA_031282905.1 Azoarcus sp.
AGAAGAGAGGAAGACGCGCTTGCGAGTTACTGGGGGCAATTTGCCGAAGTCGGCATGGTGAAATGCAAACCGACCATGCCAAAGTCCGAATTGGAGATGTCAAGAGATTTATATTTAGCTTGCGCAGCGGCTAAAGATGAGCATAGTCGGCAAAGCATCGTAGGGAACAAGGAGATTCAGTTACATGTGGAAAGTATGCTTGATGCAGCAGGGAGATGCGAGGAACTCATAAGCATATCCAAATAAACAGCCGTGCGGCCACGTTCGTCTGCGTTGACAGTAAATAATAATTTTACTATATTCTTTTAACGTGTTATCCACGTCGAGACTCGATCCACCTCGCCTTCACCACATTCCCAACCTTCCGGAGAAAAACATGAGCACCACGCAATATCAGGACGAAACCCAAAAGATCATGGGCCGTCTGAAAGATCTGGGTCAAGCCATCCCCGATGTCATGCAAAACTTCATGAGCCTGGGCAAGGCCGCCATCGCCGACGGCGCACTGGACGCCAAGACCAAGGAGCTGATCGCGCTGGCGATTGGCGTCGCCGCGCGTTGTGAAGGCTGCGTCGCCTTCCACAGCCAGGCACTGGTCAAATTGGGAGCTACCCGTGCCGAAGTGGCGGAAACCATGGCCGTGGCCATCTACATGGGCGGTGGCCCATCGGTGATGTGGGCCACTGAAGCGCTGGCGGCATTCGACGAATTCAAGGCCGCCGCCTGATATCAGGGAATCCCGCCATGAAGGACAATGTCTGTGGCATTGATCGCGCCGCATCGTCCTCGGCCTCGTGCTCACCACGCTTGCCGCGACCGATACCGTGGGATGGTGGGGGTGGATGGGCATCGTCCCGCTCTTCTCCGGTCTTGTCGGCTTTTGCGCCCCTCTACCTGCTTCCGGGAATCAGCACCCGCCCGGCAACAGGGGACAGGTGACAGCAAGCTATCCGGCGTTTCGCGCCGCATGGATGACCGGGCCACGGCCCGGTCATCCCGAGGAAGTTCCCCGCAAGGGCGGTCTCTGTTCCCCTGATCAATGATCGCCGTCGACTGGCAGTTTTTTCAGCCACAGCACAATGGCGAGCAAGGTAAGGATGCCAATGGCGAGCGCGATCACGATGCCGTTCCAGCCGCTGTGCGTCCATGCGAAACCGCTGAGACTGCCGATCAGGCTGGCGCCGAGATAATAGCTGGAGAGGTAGAGCGCGGTGGCGAGGCCGCGGCGTTCCTTGCCGCGGCGGGCAACCCAACTGCTGGAGAGCGAGTGGGTCGCAAAAAAGCCGAAAGTGAACATGGCGACGCCGGCGATCAACAGGACGAGATATTCCAACAGGGTCAGCACGAGGCCGGCGAGCATGGCGGACACCATCCACCATTGCACCTGCCGCCGTCCATGGCGGTCGGCGAGCTGGCCGGCGAAGGTCGATGACCATGTGCCGACCAGATAGAGCAGAAATATGGCGCCGATCGCGCTCTGGCTGAAATGGAACGGCGCTTGCATCAGGTGAAAGCCGAGGTAATTGTAGATGCCGATGAAACAGCCCATTGCCAGCGCGGCAGTGGCGAAGAGCCAGGGCAGGCCGGGATCGGCGAAGATGGTGCGGGCATCGGCAAGAATGCGGCGCGGCATGGCGGTGCGAGGCTGGAAATGACGCGAAGGCGGCAGGCAGCGCCAGAATATGAACGCGGCAATCAAGCCGAGCAGGCCGGGGACGAACAAGGCCAATCGCCAGTTGCCCAGGTCGGTGAGCAGCGCGGCCAGCAGACGTCCGGACATGCCGCCCAGCGCGTTGCCGGCGATGTATAGCCCCATGGTCTTGCCCTGGGAGATGGCGGCGACTTCGGCGCCGAGGTAGGCCATGGCGGCCGCGGGCAAACCGGCAAGCGCGACGCCCAGCAGGGCGCGCAGCAGCAGCAGATGGTCGAAATCGTCGACCGCCGCCGAAACAAGGGCGATGAGCGCGGCGAGCGCCAGTGAAATTTTCATCACCCGGTCACGGCCATAGCGGTCGGCAAGGATGCTGGCCGGAATCAGCGTCAGGGCGAGTGCGGCGGTGCCGGCCGAGACGCTGAGACTCGCGCGCGCCGCGCCGATGGAGAAGGCTTCGACAAAAAGCGGCAGCAGCGGCTGGGTGCTGTAGAGCATGGCGAAGGTGGCAAAGCCGCCGAGGAACATGGCCAGGGTGGCGCGTCGCCAAGCCACGGTACCGGCGACGAGGTGCTCGTCGCCAGGGGGGACGGGGAGGGGGTCGGAGGGCACGGGCGGCGGTAGGAAGTGAGGAGCGGGGGCGGGGTGGAACAGGGGGCGGGACGTGGAACCAGCGAAGGTAGCAATCTTGTCATGGAAATGGAATTGGGGAATGTCCTCACCGTGATGAATTTCGGCTTGCTCTGCAATGGGCTAATATCTTCGCGGACCATGTGCGAAGGAGGTGGGCGATGAGCAGGAAAGATGCCGATACGGCAAACGAAACAGAATTGTCGGCTGGATGGCCGTTGGCCTGGTGGAGCCCTTGGGCTAGCTTGGAGAATTGGAGCGTGCTGTGGCAGGAACCGTTGCGCGCCTGGGCGGAGTCGATGGCGCGTCTGCCCGCGGCCTGGATGCCGGCACTGGCCGAAGAGCGTGCGGGGCAGCCGTCGTCGATCGACTTTTTCCTGCCCTGGCTGCCGAGGATAGATGCGCGCATCGAAGCGCTCGATGGTCATGACAATGAGGACGCGCTGCGGGTCATGTTGCGTGCCGCCTTGCCTGGCAGCCTGGGCGGTGATTATCTGGAAGTGGATGCGAAGGTAAGGCGCAGTCATGGCTCGCCGATATTGGAGGCAACCGGGGGCAAGGCGGAAAAAGTCGGAACCCAATCCCGAGCCAAGGCGCTGCCGGAATCCGACGATCGTCAGGTGTGGGTGGCGCCCGACAAAAAATAGAGCAAACAGATGCGCGTCATGCCTTGCATTTATCATCACGAGGCGAGGTATGCCCCTGGGAGCGCGAGCATCTTGCCCGCCGCGGGCGAGACGCCCGCGCTTGCGGAGAGACTGCCCTTCCAGCGTTAATCCAGCGTCCGGCGGCGAAAGTCGCGTAAGCGCAGCCCGCAGGCGAACAGCGCCACGAAATAGCTCGCCGCGCCGCCAAGGGTGATGACGACGAGCCACAGTATGCGCTCCGTGCCGCTGCGCGCGACCCACGTTTCGGCATCACCCGCGCCGAACCACAGCGCGCCGCCCATGACCGCGAGCGCCGCCAGCAACTGGAGCATGAAACGTCTCCAGCCGGGTTGCGGCATATAGACCTTTTGCCGCCGCAAGCCACGGTAGAGCAGCGCGGCATTGAGGCAGGCGGCCAGCCCGATGGCCAGTGCCAGCCCCGCGTGGGCGAGAGGCACGATGAACGCGAGGTTCATCAATTGGGTGGCGGCAAGGGTGATGAGGGAAATCTTCACCGGGGTGCGGAAATCCTGGCGCGCATAAAAACCGGGAACCAGCACCTTGACCAGGATCAAGCCGGTCAGCCCCGCGCTGTAGGCAAGCAGCGCGTCGCGGGTATGAAGAACGTCGGTGGCGGAAAACGCGCCGTAATGAAACAACGTGGCGATGAGCGGCACGGCCAGCAAGGCCAACCCCAGCGCGGCGGGCAGGGTCAGCAAGAGGGTGAGCCTCAGCCCCCAGTCGAGCAAGGCCGAAAACTCTTCTCCGCGCTCGCTGGCGTGGATGCGGGAAAGGCTGGGCAGCAGGATCGTCCCCAGCGCCGCGCCGAGCAACCCCGAGGGGAATTCCATCAGGCGATCGGCATAGTAGAGCCATGACACGCTGCCATTTTGCAGATTGGAAGCAAAGATGGTGTTGATGAGCAATGACAGTTGATGGGCGGACACGCCCAGCAGCGCCGGGGTCATCAAGATCAGGATGCGGCGCACGCCAGGGTGGGCGGGATCGAAGCGCGGGCGCGGCAACAGGCCGATCTTGAACAGGAAAGGGATTTGCAGGGCGAGCTGGAGTGCGCCGCCGATGAACACCGCCCAGCCCAGCGCCAGGATGGGGGGATCGAAACACGGCGCGGCCAACAGCGCCATGAAGATGAACGACAGGTTGAGCAGCACGGGGGTAAACGCCGGTACCGCAAAGCGGCTCCAGGTATTGAGGATGCCTCCGGCGAGCGCCACCAGCGCCATGAACAAAATGTAGGGGAAAGTGATCCGGGTCAGTTCGACGGTGAGGGCGAACTTGTCCGCGTCATCGACGAAGCCCGGCGCCGAAATCCGGATGACGAACGGCGCGGCGATCATTCCGAGCGCCGCCACTGCGGCAACCACCAGCGCCAGCAGGCTGGTGACCCGGTCGACCAGCGCGCGGGTAGCCTCCATGCCCTGTTTGTTCTTGTATTCGGCCAGGATCGGGACGAAAGCCTGGGAAAACGCGCCTTCGGCAAACAGGCGGCGGAGCAGGTTGGGCAGGCGAAAGGCGACAAAAAACGCATCGGTCGCCAAGCCCGCGCCAAAAATGCGGGCGATCACGAAATCACGAACGAAACCCAGGACACGCGACAACAAGGTCATGCCACTCACCGTGGCGAGGGCGCGGAGAAGGTTCATGCGAGGCAGCGGTTATGGAGAAAGGCAAGATGGCGGCGCGCGAACGCCGCGCAATGACAAGAGACGTACACGATGTGCATATCTTCACCGTGTCGGTGTCGATGCCGCATGAGCATGCTACAAGCGTTCCAGCCGCAGCCGCGTCACTTTCCCCCGCACCGTGGCGAGCGCCTCGATTTTCGTGATCGCGGCATTGGCGTTCTTTTCCACGGTCTGGTGGGTCAGCAGGAT
>JAITCV010000037.1 GCA_031282905.1 Azoarcus sp.
AAGGAGGAGATGATGATGAGAAGCGCGCTTGTGCTGACGTGCTGCGTATTGATGTTTGGCTGCGCCAGCGAACAGGATGACATCAATGGGTGGATGAGTGAACAGGCCATCAGCATGGTCGGCGTGGTCAAGCCATTGCCCGAGATAAAAAGCTTTTCACCGGTTGATTTCGTGGCCGTTGCCGATGTGGCGGACCCTTTCGATCCAGTTCGGATCGAGCCGGCAGCAAAGAGGGGAACACGGAGGGACGACGAAGATATGCGTCGGCGCGAGCCACTGGAAGCTTACCCACTGGAATCATTGCGGATGGTGGGGATGTTGTCCCGGGGCAGGCAGGTGCATGCCCTTATCCAGGCGGGGCCATCCTTGTATCAGGTTGGGGTGGGGAACTACATGGGGGCCGATTTCGGGAAGATTACCGCGATCACCGAGAGTGCGGTGGAACTTCAGGAATTGGTCGAGGACATGAATGGCGATTGGACGGAACGTACCAATTCATTGCAGCTGCAAGAACAGCAAGCAGGAGGCAAGTGATGAGAAAAGAACTTGGGGGGCTGCTACTTGCAGCGACGATAGGGGTCTTTGCGTCGGTCATGCCGGCCGTGGCCCAGGAAAATAGCCCAGCTTCGACGCAGGCTGCTGGTAACAACAGCATCCAGGCGCTCGACGTGGCTGACGAGGGTGGCGCGCTTTACGTGCGGTTGACCATGCAGGCGCCGCTGGCGGCCATACCGGCCAGTTTCAGCGTGGCCAATCCGCCGCGGCTTGCGTTCGATTTCCAGGCGACGGCCAATGGTCTGGGACGCGGGGTGCAGAGTATCGAGCGTGGCGATCTGCGCAGTGTCAATGTCGTGGAAGTTCAGGGTCGTACCCGTGTAGTACTCAATCTGGCCAGGATGGTGGCCTATGAGACCCATGTGGAGGGCAATACGCTGGTGATCGCGTTGACGCCGGGGATTTCTACCGGGGCGGTGGCGGCGGCTCCCAGCTTCAACGAGGCGCGAGCGGACAGCGTTGGACAGAACATCAATGACATCAATTTCCGCCGTGGCACGGGAGGTGAAGGGCGTGTTGTCGTTCAGCTTTCCAGTGCCGACACTGGGATCGATATCCGTCGGCAGGGTGAAAAACTGGTGGTGAATTTCCTCAAGACGGTGTTGCCGACGCACTTGCGCCGCCGTTCGGATGTCACCGATTTTGCAACGCCGGTGAGCAATATGATCGCCGAGCAGCAGGGCGAAAACGTGCGCCTGACGATTACGCCCAATGGCCCGTGGGAGCATAACGCTTACCAGAGCGACAACCAGTTCGTGCTGGAGGTCAAGCGTGCCGTCGAGGATCCGCGCAAACTGGTGCAAGGCGCCAGCCGCGCGAAGTATCAGGGCGATAAGCTTTCGCTCAACTTCCAGAACATCGATGTGCGCTCGGTCTTGCAGGTCATTGCCGATTTCACCGATTTCAATATCGTCACTTCCGACTCGGTACAGGGCAGCCTTACCTTGCGCTTGAAAGACGTGCCTTGGGATCAGGCTCTCGACATCATCCTCCAAGCCAAGGGGCTGGATTTGCGCAAGAACGGCAATGTGATCTGGATTGCGCCGGGGGATGAGCTGTCCGCGCGCGAAAAAATGCAGGCCGATGCCAAGACCCAGCTT
This sequence comes from Azoarcus sp., assembly GCA_031282905.1. Lineage (GTDB taxonomy): Bacteria > Pseudomonadota > Gammaproteobacteria > Burkholderiales > Rhodocyclaceae > WRNU01. The sequence continues at coordinate 1,656 of JAITCV010000037.1, forward strand.
GAAGATGTGGAACCGCTGCAGACGGAGAGCTTCCAGATCAACTACCACAGGGCGGTGGACATCGTCAAGTTCCTGCAGAGCAAGGATCAGGCCGTGCTTTCCAAACGTGGCAGTGCGGTTGCCGATGAGCGCAGCAACAAGATCTTCGCTACCGACGTGGGCGCTCGCCTGACCGATCTGCGCAGCCTCATCACCGAAATCGACATCGCGCCGCGCCAGGTGTTGATCGAAGCCCGCATCGTCGAAGCCAACAAGACTTTTGCCCGCGATCTCGGGGTGAAACTGGGTTATGGCGACCTGACGGCGAAGAATCTGGGGGATGGCGCCCAGCTTGGTTTCGGTCACAGCAACTTTGCGGATTACACGTATAACGCAGACGGCAGCTACTTCATGAAGGAGCTCCCTCCCAATAGTAGGGGCACTTCTTATAGTTTGGATAAGACAGGTTGGTTTCCGGCTGAGGTTGGTAATCAGACCACCCCTGTCTACAGCGGGAGTGGCATAGGAAATCCCTATGGCGCGCTCAGCATGACCCTTTTCAACCGCAGCCTGACCCGTTTCCTGAACCTCGAGTTGCAGGCGCAGGAATCGGATGGCAAGACGCGGATCATTTCCAGTCCGCGGGTGATGACCGCCAACAATGTCGAGGCGACCATTGAGCAGGGGCGTGAGATTCCCTATCTGGAAGCCAGCAGTTCCGGTTCGACATCGGTGTCGTTCAAGAAGGCGGTGTTGTCCCTGACGGTCAAGCCGCAGATCACCCCGGATGGACGTTTGCAGCTTGCGATCAGGATTACCAAGGATAACGCGCTCATGGATGAGAAGGTAAATGGTGTTCCGCCGATCGAAACCAAGCACGTCGAAAGCGATGTATTGATCGACAACGGCGGTACGGTGGTGATTGGTGGCATCTACACCGAAGAAGAAGGGCGCGGGGTCACGAAAGTGCCGCTACTGGGCGATATCCCCGTGATCGGTCACCTGTTCCGCACCACCAGCAGGAAGGCGGACGAGAGGGAACTGCTGGTGTTCATCACCCCACGTATCGTCGAAGAGGCATTGACCTTGCGCTGAGAAGTGGCTGGTTGCTGTTATGATGTTGGCGGCGTCTCTTTGCAGAGGCGCCGCCTTTTTGTTGTCAAACCGACTTGGCCTCTTGGTGTGCTTGTCTGGGAGGATGCAAACCTTGCTTGAAGCGGCGAACACGCTGACGCTGACTGATTTGATGGGCCGTGCTGTGAACTGTTTGATCCTGATCGGCATGATGGGGGCCGGAAAAACGACGATAGGGCGTGAATTGGCGAGACGGCGCGGCATGGGGTTTGCCGATTGCGACCAAGAGATCATCGCCCGTACCGGGGTGTCGATCCCAACCATTTTCGAAATCGAGGGCGAGGCGGGTTTTCGCCGCCGCGAGGCGCAGGTGCTGGCCGACCTGACCGCCGCTTCCAACCTGGTGATCGCGACAGGCGGCGGCGCGGTGCTCGACCCCGTCAACCGTGCCTTGATTGCCCAGCGCGGGGTGGTCATTTATCTCAATGTACCGCCTCATGTCCTGTGGGAACGCACCAGGCATGATCGCAATCGCCCGCTGCTCCAGGTGGAAAACCCGCAGGCGCTCATTGCCGACCTGTATCGCCAGCGTGATCCGCTTTATCGTGAAGTGGCCGATATCATTGTCGATGGTGGGCGGGGCAGCGCGGCGATGATGGTGTGGCAGATCGAAAAAATGTTGCCCAGATTCGAGAACAAAACCCCATGTCCATCCTGAACGTTGCCCTTGGGGCGCGGAGTTACTCCATCCATATCGCGCCCGGGCTGCTCGACCACCCCGAACCGATCCTGTCCTGCCTGCGTTTGAAGAAGGTCGCGGTGGTGACGAATGATGTGGTCGGGCCGCTCTATCTCGAACGGCTGTGCGCGGGACTGCGTGGCGCGGGAGTCGAGGTGGCGAGTGTCATCCTGCCCGATGGAGAGGCGCACAAGGATTGGCCGACGCTCAACCTGATCTTCGACATGCTGTTGCGCGAACATTGTGAAAGGGCGACGACCCTCATCGCCCTTGGCGGCGGCGTGGTCGGTGACATGGCCGGGTTCGCGGCGGCATGCTACCAGCGCGGCATGCCTTTCATCCAGGTGCCGACAACCTTGCTGGCACAAGTCGATTCCTCGGTGGGCGGCAAGACCGCGATCAATCATCCGTTGGGCAAGAACATGATTGGCGCGTTTCATCAACCCCGGTTGGTGCTGGCCGACACCGCGACCCTCGCGACCCTGCCGACCCGGGAGCTTTCCGCCGGTCTGGCCGAAATCATCAAATACGGGCTGATCCGCGACGCCGGATTCTTTGCCTGGCTGGAACAGCACATCGATGCCTTGCGCGCACTGGAACCAGAGGCGCTGGCCTGGGCGATAGAGCGTTCCTGCCGCAACAAGGCCGAAGTGGTGGCCGCCGACGAAACCGAACAGGGCGTGCGCGCCCTGCTCAACCTGGGTCATACCTTTGGTCATGCGATCGAGGCCGGGCTGGGCTACGGACAATGGTTGCACGGCGAGGCGGTCGCGGCGGGCACGATGATGGCGGTGGAATTATCCCGGCGGCTGGGCTGGCTGGGGGACGCGGAGCTTGCGCGAATCGAGGCGCTGTTCCTGGCCGCCGGATTGCCGGTGTTTGGTCCGCCACTGGGGGCAGACGTCTATCTGGCGCTGATGGCGCACGACAAGAAGGTCGAAGGCGGAAAGCTGCGACTGGTGTTGTTGCGCGCGTTGGGTCAGGCCGTGGTGGCGAGCGAGATTGACAGGGCGGACATTGCCGCCGCGATCGGAGCGCGCTGCCGATGACGGACATGGGGCTGGCAAGCCATGCCGTGACCGTGGCGGTTTCTCGTGGCCGCCGTCACACCGAACCGCCGCCGCAAGAGCGGAGCGAATTCCAGCGTGATCGTGACCGCATCATCCATTCGAGCGCGTTCCGCCGCCTCGTATACAAGACCCAGGTCTTCGTCAATCACGAAGGTGACCTGTTCCGCACCCGCCTGACCCATAGCCTGGAGGTTGCGCAACTCTCCCGCAGCATGGCGCGCGTGCTCGGGCTCAACGAAGACCTCGCCGAAACCATCGCGCTGGCGCACGATCTGGGGCATACGCCGTTCGGCCACGCGGGGCAGGATGCGCTCGATGCCTGCATGAAGGCGCACGGCGGCTTCGAGCACAACCTGCAATCGCTGCGCATCGTCGATGTGCTCGAAGAACGCTACGCCGCCTTTGACGGTCTCAACCTGATGTTTGAAACCCGCGAAGGCATCCTCAAGCATTGTTCGCTTGCCCATGCCCGTGAGCTTGGCGAACTGGGACAGCGCTTCATCGACGGCACCCAGCCTTCGCTCGAAGCCCAGATCGTCAACCTTGCCGATGAAATTGCCTACAACAACCACGATGTCGATGACGGTCTGCGTTCGGGGCTGATTACACTTGAGCAACTCGATGCCGTGCCGGTGTTCGCGCGCTGCCGTCGCGAGGCGGAGGCGCAATGGCCGGGGCTGGCCGGGCGACGCCTGGTGCATGAGACCATACGCCGCATGATCAACAGCATGGTGCTCGATCTGATCGGGCAGACCCGGGCGAATATCGCCGCGAGCGCCGTGGAGAGCCTGGCCGATGTACACCGGGCTCCCCCGCTCGCCGCCTACTCCGCGGACCTGCGTCCGCGTCTGCGCGAACTGAAGAATTTCCTGTTCGACAACCTTTATCGTCATGAGACCGTGCGGCGCATGACCGATGAAGCCAAGCGCGTCATATGCAGTCTGTTCGCTGTTTTCATGGACGATCCCGGTTTGCTGCCGCCGCAGTACCAGGCCCGTGCCCTCGCCGACAAGGCGCGAACGGTTGCCGACTATATCGCTGGGATGACTGACAGGTATGCTGTCAAGGAGCATGCCAGACTATGCGTCCAGATGGAATAGACTGATTTTCATGGACTTGCGCGGCCTGCTGCGCTGCAAAAAGCTTGAGCCTGATTGCCAAAGAGGGGTATATTCGCCAGTTCCGTTGCCGGGGCGAAGCATGCGCGTCCGGCTTTTTTGTGTCCGGGAAAGACCTGGTTCAAGTTTTGTGTCGAGGACGAGCAAGATGGATCTCCCCCATAAGCAGGGTTTGTATGACCCGGCGAACGAACATGATGCCTGCGGCGTGGGATTCATTGCCCACATCAAGGGTCGCAAGACTCATGACATTATCTTGCAGGGGCTGGAGATTCTGAAAAACCTGGATCACCGGGGCGCGGTGGGCGCCGACCCGCTCCAGGGCGATGGGGCAGGGATCCTGATCCAGATTCCCGACGCGCTCTACCGTGAAGAACTCGCGCGTCAAGGCGTCAGCCTGCCGCTCTTGGGCGAATACGGCGTGGCGATGGTGTTCCTGCCCCAGGAAGCCGCCTCGCGCCTGGCCTGTGAAGAAGAACTGGAGCGCGCGGCGCTGGCCGAGGGCCTCACCGTACTTGGCTGGCGTGACGTGCCGGTCGACCACGACATGCCCATGTCGCCCGCGGTCAAAGAGAAGGAGCCGGTGATTCGCCAGTTCTTCGTTGGCCGTGGCCGGGACCTGATGGTGACTGAAGCGCTCGAACGCAAGCTCTACGTTACCCGCCGCCGCGCCGCCAATGCCATTGGCGCGCTGCAACTCAAGCACGGACAGGAGTACTACACGGTTTCGTTTTCGGCGCGCACGGTGAATTACAAGGGGCTGCTGCTTGCGCCCCAAGTCGGCAGATACTATCGCGATCTTGTCGACCCGCGCGCGATTTCGGCGCTGGCGCTCGTACACCAGCGTTTTTCCACCAATACCTTTCCGAAGTGGAACCTCGCCCATCCCTTCCGCTACATCGCCCACAACGGCGAGATCAACACCGTGCGCGGCAATTACAACTGGATGCGCGCGCGCGAGCAGGGCGTGGCGTCACCCATTCTTGGCGAGGATTTGCGCAAGATCTGGCCGCTGATCTACCCCGGCCAATCCGATTCCGCCGCCTTCGACAACGCGCTCGAACTGCTGGTGATGAGCGGCTATTCGATGGCGCACGCGGTGATGATGATGATTCCGGAAGCCTGGGAATCCCACGCCCAGATGGACGAGCGCCGCCGCGCCTTTTATGAATACCATGCCGCGATGATGGAGCCCTGGGACGGCCCCGCCGCCGTGGCCTTCACCGATGGCCGCCAGATCGGTGCCACGCTCGACCGCAACGGCCTGCGCCCGGCGCGCTACTTCGTCACCGACGACGACATCGTGGTGATGGCCTCCGAAGCGGGCGTGCTGCCGATTCCCGAAGACAGAATCGTCAGGAAATGGCGTCTGCAACCAGGCAAGATGTTCCTGATCGACCTCGACCAAGGCCGCATCATCGACGACAGGGAGATCAAGGACAGCCTCGCCCTTGCCCGTCCCTATTCCGATTGGCTTTCCCGGATCAACATCGCGCTTGACGGACTCGATACCCCGGCCGCCGTGACGCCTGGATACGCGGCCAGCCTGCTGGATCGTCAACAGGCTTTTGGCTACACCCAGGAAGAAGTCAAGTTCATCCTCGAACCGATGGGCCGCAGCGGCGAGGAAGGCACCGGCTCGATGGGCAACGATTCGCCGCTGGCGGTACTCTCGAACAAGGAAAAACCGCTCTACAACTACTTCCGCCAGCTTTTCGCGCAAGTCACCAATCCGCCGATCGACCCGATCCGCGAGCAACTGGTGATGTCGTTGGTCTCGTTCATCGGCCCCAAGCCCAATCTGCTCGAAATCAACGAGATCAATCCGCCCTTCCGCCTCGAAGTCACCCAGCCGGTGCTCGATTTCAGCGACATGGCGAAAATCCGCAACATCGAGCGTTATACCCATGACAAGTTCCGCTCCCACGAACTCGATATCTGTTATCCGTTGGCCTGGGGCAACGCGGGGGTGGAAGCGCGTCTGGCCTCGCTGTGCGCCGAAGCCGAAAACGCCGTGCTCGCCGGCAACAACATCCTGATCGTCTCCGACCGCAAGGTGGCGGCGGATGCGGTCGCCATTCCGGCGCTGCTCGCCTTGTCGGCCATCCACCAACACCTGGTGACCAAGGGGCTGCGCACCCGCGCCGGGCTGGTGGTGGAATCCGGCAGCGTGCGTGAAACGCACCACTTCGCCGTGCTCGCCGGTTTTGGCGCGGAAGCGGTTCACCCCTATCTCGCGCTGGAGACCCTGCAACAGATCGCCGCTTCGCCGGAAAAAGGCGCGGAATACATCGAACATTTCGTCAAGGCGGTGGGCAAGGGCTTGCGCAAGGTGATGTCCAAGATGGGCATTTCCACCTACATGTCCTACACCGGCGCGCAGATCTTCGAAGCGGTCGGTCTCCAGCAAGGCTTCGTCGACAAATATTTCAACGGCACCGCCAGCCAGGTCGAAGGCATCGGGCTGTTCGAAGTCATGGAAGAAGCGATTCGTCTGCACAAAAAAGCGTTCAGCGCCGATCCGGTGCTCGTCGACATGCTGGACGTAGGCGGGGACTATGCTTTCCGTATTCGTGGTGATGAACACATGTGGACGCCGGACGCGATTGCCAAGCTGCAACATGCAACCCGTTCCGGCAAGTTCGACAGCTACAAGGAATACGCCCGGATCATCAACGACCAAAGCCGCCGCCACATGACCCTGCGCGGTCTTTTCAAACTGAAACCGGCGGGCGCGCCCATCTCTCTCGATCAAATCGAACCGGCGCGCGCGATCGTCAAGCGTTTCGTGACCGGGGCCATGTCGTTGGGATCGATCTCGACCGAAGCCCACACCACGCTCGCCATCGCGATGAATCGCATTGGCGGCAAGTCCAACACCGGCGAAGGCGGCGAAGATCCGCGCCGCTTCAAACCGGTGACCAAGGCGATGAAACTCTCGCAACTGATCGGCGAATCCCGCGTCGAGCGCGACATCGACCTTGCCGCCGGCGATTCTCTGCGCTCCTCGATCAAGCAAGTCGCCTCGGGCCGTTTCGGCGTCACCGCCGAATATCTGGCGAACGCCGACCAGATCCAGATCAAGATGGCCCAGGGCGCCAAGCCCGGCGAAGGCGGGCAGTTGCCGGGGCACAAAGTCTCCGAATACATCGGCTTCCTGCGCCATTCGGTGCCGGGTGTGGTGCTGATTTCGCCGCCGCCGCACCACGACATCTATTCCATCGAAGATCTGGCGCAACTCATCCACGACCTGAAAAACGTCAATTCCCACGCGGACATCTCGGTCAAGCTCGTCTCCGAAGTCGGCGTGGGCACCGTGGCCGCAGGCGTGGCGAAAGCCAAAGCCGACCACATCGTCATCTCCGGCCATGACGGCGGCACGGGCGCGTCCCCGCTGTCGTCGATCAAGCACGCCGGATCGCCCTGGGAATTGGGCCTGGCCGAAACCCAGCAGACCCTGGTGCTCAACCGCCTGCGCGGGCGGGTGCGCCTCCAGGTCGATGGCCAGATCAAGACCGGACGCGACGTCGTCATCGGCGCGCTGCTGGGTGCCGACGAATTCGGCTTCTCCACCGCGCCGCTGGTGGTCGAAGGCTGCGTGATGATGCGCAAATGCCACCTCAACACCTGTCCGGTCGGCGTCGCCACACAAGACCCGGTACTGCGCCGCCGCTTCTCCGGCCAGCCCGAACACGTGGTCAATTACTTCTTCTTCGTCGCCGAAGAAGCGCGCGAACTCATGGCGCAACTGGGCATCCGCAAGTTCGACGATCTCATTGGCCGCGCCGACCTCCTCGACATGAAGCCCGGCATCGAACACTGGAAAGCACGCGGTCTTGATTACAAGCGCATTTTCCATCGCCCCGACACGCCCGCCGAAGTTGCGAGACTGCACCGTGAAACCCAGGATCACGGTCTTGCCAAGGCACTCGACAACCGCCTGATCGAACTCGCCGCCCCCGCGATCGAGCGCGGCGACCCAGTGAAGATCGAATTGCCGGTAAAGAACACCCACCGTGCCGTCGGCGCCATGCTTTCCGGCAAGATTGCAGAAAGATACGGGCGTGAGGGCCTGGCCGAAGACAGCATCCGGATTCATCTCTCCGGAACCGCCGGGCAATCGTTTGCCGCTTTCCTCGCGCGCGGCCTCACCCTCGAACTCGTCGGCGAAGGCAACGACTACGTTGGCAAGGGGCTCTCGGGCGGGCGCGTCATCGTGCGGCCCAGCGCGGATTTCCGCGGGGCCAGCAACAACAACATCATCATCGGCAACACCGTGCTCTACGGCGCCACCGAAGGCGAAGCCTATTTCGCTGGCGTGGCGGGCGAGCGCTTCGCGGTGCGCAATTCCGGCGCGACAGCGGTGGTCGAAGGCGTCGGCGACCATGGCTGCGAATACATGACCGGCGGCACCGTGGTCGTGCTCGGCCAGACCGGGCGCAACTTTGCGGCGGGCATGTCGGGCGGCATCGCCTACGTACTCGACGAACAAGGCGATTTCCGTGAACGCTGCAACCTTGCCCAGGTGGTGCTCGAATCCCTGCCCGCGGTCGCAGGCGTAAGCGAAGCCGCCGCCGCTTTTGCCGCGCGCGCGCGCGCCGACATCGACCACCTGAGCATGGCCGACGAAGTCATTCTCAAAGGACTGGTCGAGCGCCACGCGCGCCTGACCGGCAGCGCGCGCGCAAGACAGCTTCTCGAAAGCTGGGAAACATGGCGTGACCGTTTCATCAAGATAATGCCTAATGAGTATCGTCGCGCGTTGGGCGAGATCGCCGCGCAGCGTCAGCAGCAACGGGAGGTGGCATAACATGGGCAAGCCCACGGGATTTCTCGAATATCCGCGCCAAGCGCAGGAATACGCCCCCGTTGCCGAACGGGTGAAGCACTACAAAGAGTTCGTCTTGCGCCTGCCCGACGACAAGGCGCAAGTGCAGGGCGCGCGCTGCATGGATTGCGGCATTCCGTTCTGCAACAACGCCTGTCCGGTCAACAACATCATCCCCGACTGGAACGACCTCGTTTATCGCGGCCACTGGCAGCGCGCGATCACCGTACTGCATTCGACCAACAATTTCCCCGAATTCACCGGCCGGATCTGTCCCTCGCCCTGCGAAGCGGCATGCACCCTGGGCATCAACGCCGATGCGGTCGGAATCAAGTCGATCGAACAGGCCATCATCGATCGGGCATGGGACGAAGGCTGGGTAAGGCCCTTGCCCGCGCCGGTGCGGACTGGCAAGAAAGTCGCAGTGGTGGGCGGCGGCCCGGCGGGATTGGCGGCGGCGCAGCAACTTGCCCGCGCGGGTCACGACGTCACCGTGTTCGAGAAAAACAACCGTGTCGGCGGGCTGTTGCGTTACGGCATCCCCGACTTCAAGCTCGACAAACGTTTGATCGACCGCCGTGTCGAGCAAATGGAAGCCGAAGGCGTCACCTTCCGCACCGGCGTGCTGGTCGGGGTAGAAAAACTCCCCCCGGGCATCGCCAGCGATGCCCGGGAAGGGGTCTCCGCCGCTACGCTCAAGGACGGCTTTGATGCCATCGTGCTCGCTGGCGGCGCGGAAATTCCGCGCGACCTGACGGTAGCGGGGCGTGAGCTTGCGGGAGTGCATTTCGCCCTCGAATTCCTTGTTGCGCAAAACCACGCCGTTGCGGGCGACGGAGCCAATCCGGTTTCGGCCGCGGGCTGCAACGTCGTCGTCATCGGCGGCGGTGACACTGGCTCGGACTGCGTGGGCACCAGCTACCGCCACGGCGCGAAAACCGTCACGCAATTCGAACTCATGCCGCGCCCGCCCGAACAGGAAAACAAGGCGCTGACCTGGCCCTATTGGCCGAACAAGCTGCGCACCTCCTCTTCCCACCTCGAAGGCGAAACCCGGCGCGAATACGCCATCGCCACCAAGGAATTCATCGGCGAAAACGGCAAGCTCACCGGAGTGAAGACCGTGCGCCTGGAATGGAACGAAGGCAAGATGAGCGAAATTGCCGGTTCCGAGCAAATCTTCCCCGCCGAACGCGCCTTTCTCGCCATGGGCTTCATCCACCCGCTGGCCGCGCTGCTCGATGCCTTTGGAGTTGCGAAGGATGCCCGTGGAAACGCCCGCGCCGCGACCGAAGGCGCGGGCTGCTATGCCACAAACATCAGCGGCGTATTCGCCGCTGGCGACATGCGCCGGGGGCAATCGCTGGTCGTATGGGCGATCCGCGAAGGGCGGCAATGCGCCAGGGCGGTGGATGAATTCCTCATGGGCGCAAGCGTGCTGCCACGCTAGCGTCGTGCTCTACGCCTGGGAGCGAGGGCGTCTCGCCCTCGGCCGCAGCCCCGTAGTAGGGGCACGGCGCGCCGTGCCCCTACCGTCGTTGCCGTTGATGGGGCGACGCAGGCGTCGCCCCGACAAATCCGCGCCGTTGCCGTGTTTCCAGGCATTTTCATGATTGGATCGATGAGGTTCCAATAACGCTGTAGGGGCGCATTGCATGCGCCCGCGGGCGCGCGCAGCGCGCCTTGGCCGGATTTTCTGGAATCGCCTCCTGGCACGAGTGTAAGCTACCGTCCCCCCGAGTCCGGGACGCCTTCTCATGCCATCAGAATTCGATCTCATCCGTCGCCATTTCACCCGCCCCCCCGCCCACACCCATTTGGCGGTCGGTGACGATGCGGCGCTGTTCGAGGTCACGCCGGGGATGCAACTCGCGGTGTCGACCGATACCCTGGTCGCGGGCGTCCATTTCTTCCCCGAAACCGACCCTGGCGATCTTGGTTGGAAAACGCTCGCCGTCAACCTCTCCGATCTCGCCGCGATGGGCGCGCAACCCCGCTGGACGACGCTCGCCCTGACCCTGCCGCGAGTCGATGACGAATGGCTGACCGCTTTCGCGCGCGGATTTTTCGCCTGCGCCGAAATATATGGCGTCGACCTCGTCGGTGGCGACACCACCCGGGGGCCGCTGGCGATGACCGCCACGGTTTTCGGCGAAGTACCGCCCGATGCGGCAATTACCCGCAGCGGCGGACAAGCCGGGGACGACTTATGGGTCTCGGGACAACCCGGCCTCGCCGCACTGGGGCTTGCCGCCTTGCGCGGACAGGTCCGGCTCGCAGGCGAAGCGCGCGCGCGCGCGCTGGCCGCCCTCCACCATCCGCTGCCGCGCGTCGAACTGGGACTCGCCCTGCGCGGCATCGCCCACGCGATGCTCGACATCTCCGACGGCCTGATCGGCGATCTCGCCCACCTGTGCAAGCGTTCCGGCCTCGCCGCCACGCTCGAAGCCGAATCCCTGCCCCTGGCCGCGCTCACCGCCACCGGCATCGAGCCAGCATACGCCCGTGACTGCCTGCTCGCGGGCGGCGACGACTATGAACTGCTCTTCGCCGCCGCGCCCACTCGACGCGCCCGCTTGACCGCCCTTGCCCGCCAATCCGGCCTCGCGCTCAACCGCATCGGCAGTCTGGACACAGGAAACGGGCCAATACTGATATCGTTACGCACCGCCGACGGCCTCATCGCCCAGGCTGGCGGCTACGACCATTTCGCCCAGGACTGAACCACTCCCGCTCATGCGTCCTTCTCCCCGCCTGCTGCGTCATCCCATCCACCTGATTTCACTCGGCTTCGGCTCCGGGCTATCGCCAGTCGCCCCCGGCACCGCCGGAACCCTGGCCGCGTGGCTGCTCTATCCGCTGCTGCGTCTAGCCTTCGACGATGCCGCCTTGTCCATTTTCCTGCTGGTCTGTTTTCTCGTCGGCATCCCCATCACCCACCTCACCGGGCGCAAGCTCGGCGTGCCCGACCACGGCGCCATCGTCTGGGACGAGATGGTCGCAATGTGGCTGGTGCTGCTGTTCACCCCGGCGAGCATCGCCTGGCAAGCAACCGCGGTCGTGCTCTTTCGCCTGTTCGACATCACCAAGCCACCGCCGATCCGTCAAGCCGATCAGCGCTTCAAGAACGGTTTCGGGGTGATGTTCGACGATCTACTCGCCGCCTTGTACGCCATTTTCACGCTCGCCGTATTCGTGCGCCTTGCGCCCTACTGCACCCTGCCGCTGGAGATTTTCAATGGATTCTGACCTCGCCACCCTCTCCACCCGCCTGGGCGCGGCGCTGGGCGTGCGCGGCTGGCTGCTCGCCACGGCCGAATCCTGCACCGGAGGCTGGATTGCCGAAGCCATCACCGCCACCGCGGGCAGTTCGGCCTGGTTCGACCGCGGCTTCATCACCTATTCCAATGCAGCCAAGATCGACCTGCTCGGCGTCAGCCCGGCCACGCTGGCCACGCACGGCGCGGTCAGCGCACCAACCGTACATGAAATGGTCCTCGGCGCGCTCATCCACAGCCGCGCCCACATCGCGGTCGCCGTCTCCGGCATCGCGGGCCCCGGCGGCGGCAGCGCGGAAAAGCCGGTAGGCACGGTCTGTCTGGGCTGGGGGCAACACGGCGAAACCCCCCGGGTCGAAACATGCCATTTCGTCGGCGACCGCGAAGCGGTGCGGCGGCAAAGCGTGGTCGCCGCGCTCACCCGGCTGATCGAGCTGGCGGTCAGGGATCAGGGATCAGATGTCAGGGATCAGATTTGAATCACGCGGCGCTGCGCGCCGCCATACTTTTCTGATCCCTGATCCCCGATTCCTGATCCCTGGGCGACGCATGCGTCGCCCCTACAGGGCAAGGCCCGAGGTCAGGCTGTGCGGCGTAGGGGCGACGCATGCGTCGCCCAACCCAACAGGGCAGGGGACCACAGCTATCAAAAGAAATATGGCGGCGCGAAGCGCCGCGTAATTCAAATCTGATCCCTGATTCCCGATCCCTGATCCCTGATTGTGAGCCTGCGGTATCCCGCCCCCGCCGCGCTCGAGGCGGGATGCTCAATGATTCTAAAGTTTTCCGAACCGATGTCGTTACTCCGGGAAGATTCCTGTGCCCGGAGGCGCGTCATGCTTTCCATCAATCCGTATGCCGCAAATTCCTGGGGGAGTGCATCGTCGCTCGCGGGCGTCACGGCGGCCAAGACGATCGAAGGCAGTGGCGCGGTTACGGAAGTCGGCGCGGGCGAAACTTCTTCGGTTTCCCATCTTGCCCGCCAGTTGAGCGAAGCCGCGGCACGCGCGGCGGTGCGCGACGCCAGCATGTCGACAGCGCAATTGGCGGCCAAGGCAAGATCCCTGGAGATCGCGCTTGCCGAATACAACAATCGCGGCGCGTTCAAGTACAGCTCGGACAAGCCGCAGACGGACGACCCGGAACTGGTGGCGCGCGCCCAACAGGCATCCGATTACGCGCATCGGCGTGGTGCCAACCCTTTCGCGGGCTTGTCCCGCGACCAGTTGGCCTTGATCATGTATGACGAAGGTGACGCATTTACTACCGATGAACGCCTCGCGGCCTTGGAAGAATATGGTCGCCAAAGGTATTTATGGAGTCAGCAGGTTTGCACGCAAGGCCAAATGGAGATGCAATCGACCGGCACCTACATCAATTTCTTCAAGGCGTGCATCGCCGAATATCAGGCGGGCTCCCCCATCGAGCAGGCGACCTATCCTCCCAACTACGCCGCGGCGCGCCAGCGCTGGATCGATTATTGGGAAAGCGGCCACGGCAGTGGCGACATGAGCAAGGACTTTTGGGAAGTGATGCTGCGTTCGCTCCCGACTCCCAAGGCGTACAGCGAAAGCCTGAGCTGGGGCCTCACCAGCAGACTTTCCTCCGCCAGCCCGGAAACCTCTTTACACTGAGCGGCATGCGGGCTGCCGCCCCCCAGGTTTCCTGAACGGTTTGTATGTCTGCTTGTATGCCTTTTCCTTGAGTGCGATTGCCCTGGGAACATGCGTTTGCCTGGCGGAATGTGGTTCAATCACCCGCCATGATGAGATGGTTCAACGAATGATGAGACAGTTCGACAAAATCGCTTTGATCGGCAAATACCAAAGCGCGGAGGGCGCCGAAACGGTGCTGGAGTTGGCGCGGTTCTTGCGCGCGCGCGAGCGGGAAGTCTGGATCGAGCAGGGAACGGCGGGCACGATCGGCAAGGCCGAGGGTTTTGCCGTGCTCACTTATGAAGAGATCGTCGGCAGGGCGGATCTGGCGGTGGTGGTCGGCGGCGACGGTACCTTGCTCAATGCCGCCCGCCGCCTGGGTGAGCGCGCGGTGCCGCTGGTCGGGGTGAACCTGGGCCGCCTGGGCTTTCTTACCGATCTGCCGCGCGCGCAAGCCTGCGAGAAACTGGGCGAAATCCTCGATGGCCGCTATCGGGAAGAATCGCGCTTCATGCTCGAAGCCGAGGTGCTGCGCAATGGGCAACGGGTGTTCCATACCTTGGCGCTCAATGATGTGGTGGTCAATCGCGGTCAGCTTGGGCGGATGATCGAGTTCGAATTGCTGATCGATGGCGAATTTGTCTATACCCAGCGTTCGGATGGCATGATCGTGTCGACCCCGACCGGCTCGACCGCCTACGCGCTGGCGGCCAACGGGCCCATCCTGCATCCGGAAGTGGGGGGGATCGCGCTCGTGCCCCTGTGTCCGCATTCGCTTACCGCGCGCCCGGTGACCTTGCCGGATCGCTGTGTGATCGAGATCGGTCTGTTGCCGCCACACGATGCCCGCATCCATTTCGATGGCGTGACCCATTTCGATGTCCGCGCCGGGGATCGCCTGCATCTGGCGCGCTCGCCGCTCGATGTGCGGCTGTTGCATCCGGCGGGCTACAGCTATTTCGCCATGTTGCGCGAGAAACTGCATTGGAGCGCGGCGCCGAGGCGCAATTGAGCTTCGGTTACCATTAGTCGCCCTCGGTTGCCCTCGGTTACCATCAGTCGCCAGTACGGTCGGCGGTGCGATATGCTTGCCGCCTCTTTTCCCGATTTCCGGTTTTTCGACCATGTTGCAGCGTCTTTCCATTCGTGATTTTGTCATCGTCGACCGGCTCGATCTCGATTTCGGCGCGGGTTTTGGGGCGCTCACCGGGGAGACCGGGGCGGGCAAGTCCATCTTGCTCGACGCCCTCGGCCTGGCGCTGGGCGGACGCGCCGACGCGGGCGTGGTGAGGACGGGGGAGAGCAAGGCCGAGGTGACCGCCGCGTTCGACCCGCCACCGGGCGGCGTCGTGGAGAGCTGGCTGGCCGAACAGGAATTGCCCACCGATGAGGACACGCTCATCTTGCGCCGGGTGGTCGATGCCAACGGGCGCGGCAGGGCGTGGATAAACGGTACGCCGGTGACCTTGGCCCAGTTGCGCGCCGTGGGGGAATGGCTGGCGGATATCCACGGCCAGCACGCCCATCATGCGCTGCTGCGCGCCGAAACCCAGCGCGCGCTGCTCGATACCCATGCCGGTGCCAATGCCCTGGCTGGCGAGCTTGCCGCTTGCTGGCGTGAATGGCAGCGCGTCAGGACGTTGCGGCAACATGCCGAACAGGACGCGGCGTCTTCGATGCGCGAGCGCGAATTGCTGACCTGGCAATTGAAAGAACTGGATGAACTGGCTTTCGAGCCCGCCGAATGGACGGAAATCAACGCCGAGCATGCTCGCCTGGCCCATGCCGCCGATCTGTTGAGCGGTGCCGATGAAGTGCTCGACGGTCTGGGGGAGGGCGAGCAGGCGGTACGAGCGGTGCTGGGGCGCTTGCAGGGACGGCTGGCATCCATGGTGGCCATCGACCCGGATCTGGCCGAAACACGCGATCTGGTGGCGGCGGCGGCGATCGAGGCCGATGAGGCGTTGCATGCGCTGCGCCGCTATCGTGAGCGGCTCGACCTCGATCCGCAGCGCCTGGGCGAACTTGAGCGCCGGATTGGCGCGGTGACGGATGTCGCGCGCAAATACCGGGTGACGCCGGAAACGCTGCCTGAATTGCAGGCTGGCTGGCGGGCGCGGCTCGATAGCCTGGAAACCAATGCCGACCCGGCGCGTCTGGCGGCGGCGGAAGCGGCCGCATGCGCGGCTTTCAATGAGGTGGCGGGGCGGCTCAGCGCCGCGCGCGCGCCCGCGGCGGCGGCCTTGTCGGCGACGATTAGCGAGGCGATGCAGTCGCTGGCAATGGCGGGCGGGCGCTTCGAGGTGGCCTTGATCGCTGGCGAGCCTTCGGCGCACGGCGTGGAGACGGTCGAATTCCGGGTCGCGGCCAATGCCGGGCAGGAACCGAGGAGTCTCGCCAAGGTGGTTTCCGGCGGCGAATTGTCTCGTATCGGCCTGGCGATCCAGGTGATGACCAGCCGCGATTCGGCTACGCCCACACTGATCTTCGACGAAGTCGATGTTGGCATCGGCGGCCGGGTGGCGGAAATCGTCGGCCAGTTGCTGCATCGGCTGGGCCAGGATAGACAGGTGTTGTGCGTGACGCACTTGCCCCAGGTCGCGGCTTGTGCCGATTGGCAGTGGCGGATTTCCAAGACCAGCCACGAAGGGCGGACGGTCAGCGCGGTCGACAGGCTCGACAACGCCGAGCGGGTGGAGGAGATCGCGCGCATGCTGGGCGGCGTCGATATCACCGCCACGACGCGACGCCATGCCGCGGAAATGCTTGGAAACAAGGCAAGACAAGGCGTTCTCGGGACTTGAAATCGTTCCTCGCGGTATAATTACCACCATTTCCGGCATTGCATCCCGCATTGCCATTCCGTCCGCGAGTCTTCCCATGCCCCGCAAGAAACTGCCCATCGGCATTCAGACCTTCGCCAAGATCCGCGAAGCGGATTATTACTATGTCGACAAAACCGCCTTCGCCCTGAAAATGATCGAGGAAGGCACCGCCTATTTTCTCTCCCGTCCGCGCCGTTTCGGCAAAAGCCTGTTCCTCGACACCCTGGCGGAATTGCTTGCGGGCAACGAAGTCTTGTTCCGGGGCCTGTATTGCCACGACAAATGGAATTGGAGCATCAAATATCCGGTGATTCGCTTGAGTTTTGCCGAAGGCGTGATGAGCGGACGGGATGCCCTGGAGCAACGCATTCGCAACCTTTTGCGCATCAATGCCGAAGACCTGGCATTGCCCCTGCGCGCCGAGTTGTCCGTTGCCGACGCTTTCATCGATCTGATCCGCGCCGCCGAACGTCAATACGGCCAGCGCGTGGT
>JAITCV010000070.1 GCA_031282905.1 Azoarcus sp.
GGCGTAATCCGACATTGGTTCATCACCGGCGCAAAGCGCCGCTGTTGTTTGATTTGCTTGTGCTGCGCATCGTGGGGACGAATGTCGGATTACGCTACGCTTATCCAACCTACAAAACCGACTCCCGCCTTGTCATTGCGGCAAATTGCGGCAAGACTTTTCCTCCACTTTGGATTGCACCCTGTTCTCGCTGTTGGCTTGATCGGACAGCGAAGCGTAGAATCGAGCGGTCATTTCGGCGGTCCACGAAATCGTCTACAGATCGTAGTAGGGGCGACGCATGCGTCGCCTCTGGCCGGTCCAACTCCATTGGGAAGGGGTTTGCATCTTCAATGGGTTTTATGATGAACCTGAATACGAGCAAGCAATGAAGGCAGGAATCCGCGCCGTTTTGACCGTTTTCAGCTTGTGTTGCCTGCTGGCTTTCACGCTGATCGTCATCTGGCTGCAAAAAGTGCAGGCGGCTGATGACGCTTATGATTGGCGTCTGCAATTCATGAGCGAACTGGCCTTGGGAACGTCGGGGGGGTGGATGCTGACCGCTTTCTTGTTCCTGGCCTTATCTTGCCTGGGCTTTGCGTTTTCATTGCATGGCTTTTCCCGCGCATGCCACCGTTTTCTATTGGTGACGTTCAGTGTTGCCGCGGGTTCTTTTCTTGGCGCGGGGCTGGTGAGTTTGCGCGATCATGCAATGATGCATATCCTTTTTGTGCTGCTTGCCTTCAGCTTTCTGCTGGCCGGAATGTGGGGCGTTTTCCGTGTGCTCTCCGATTTGCGCCTGCGGCTGGGCACGGCGCTCGCTTTCGCTGTCATCGTCATCGCCTTGTTGATGGTCGACGGGCAACTGCTCGCACCGGGTACGGGCCAACGCCTGGTCGCGGCCGGGTGCCTGGGCTGGATGGCATATGTTCTGGTTGTCATGAATCCCCCCCCCGTGAAGGTCTCCTGACTCACCGTGTCCTTGAAAAAAAGTGCGGACCGCTGTCCGCACTTTTCAAGATCGATTTTCCGCGCCCTGTTGCCTCAAGCTGTCCGCGGATTCGATGGCGAACATCAAACAGGTTCAAGATGTCATGCTTTTCACCACGGCAGTGAAATCCGACCACTGTTCGATGCGGAAGGCGCGAAGGTCGCGCACGGACTGGGGGAACCAGGCGTGGGCGCACAGCGCCTGAATGGCCAGGAACAGGTTTGCCATGTTCTCGCTGTCGGTTACATAGAGACTGCCTTGCACGCGCCGGAAACCATGTTCCGCAAGCACCGCGCCAATCTCGGTGTATGCCTGCGTCACGCCCTTGGAATGGTGTTGCTCCGTGTCGGTGACCACCAGGTCAAATGTCATGGCATACATCAGCGGGCCTCCGGGTCGTCGGTCAGGCGTGTCAAGCGGTATTCGGCTTTCTCGCCCGTTTCCACCAGTGTCACTTCGATTATCCAGTCGCCGTCATCCAGTTGGCGCAACGGCCGACCCACCTCGTACTTCGGCCCAAAGGGCCCGAAACTCTTGATTTTGCCAACCGGAACAAGGGATGTCGGCATGATGGATCTCCTGAAGTCCAGAATCCCGCGATTCTACCAGAATCGGCCGACGCTGCCGTCCGTCATGGGAGGCGGAAGGGGGCGGACGGCGACGCACGCGCGGGATTATGGTTTTATCATTATCCTGGAGGAGAGTCTCCTGTTCAAGGTGATATGCCGGATCGGAAGCGCAGGCTGTATCTTGATTTGTACGGCAATTTGCCGTATGGTTTGCAACAGGAGGACAATACCATGCCCAAGGCTACCGCCCGTTTCGAAGCCCGGATCAGCACGGATCTGCATTCGATGATAAAACGTGCCGCCGAGCTTCAAGGCCGCACCATGACCGATTTCGTTGTGTCCGCCGCCCATGACGCCGCACGACGCGCCATCGAGCAAGCCGAAGTTATCCGGCTCTCGCTGGCGGATCAGGAGTGTTTTGCACAGGCGCTGCTGTCGCCGCCGCAACCATCCCAAGCCTTGGAACAAGCCTTCGTTCGTCGCCGTAGCCTCTTGCACGCTCAATGAATCGCGCACCGTTCCAGCTCGCGCCGCTCGATGCTGCGTATGACCGCGCTGCGTTCAACAGTGATTCGGAAGTGCTGAACCGCTACTTGCGCGAGCAAGCCGCTCAGGACATTCGCCGCCGCGTGGCCGCTTGCTTTGTGGCCTTGACGGACGAGAAGCGCATCGCGGCTTACTACACCTTGGCATCGGCAAGCCTGTTGTTGGCCGACCTTCCAGCCAGCACTGGCAAGAAGCTGCCGCGCTATCCGAGCGTGCCCGCCGTCCGCATGGGCCGCCTGGCCGTCGACCAGGCATTCAAAGGACAAGGTCTAGGTGGTGCGCTGCTGGCCGATGCTCTCGACCGCGCTGTCCGCTCGGAAATTGCCGCCTATGCGTTGATGGTGGATGCAAAGGACGAGGCATCGGCGGCTTTCTACCTGCATCACGGTTTCATCGCCTTGCCCGATTCGTCGCGCACCCTGTTCTTGCCGCTGGCAACCGTCCCGGAAAATAAAACACGTTGGTAAGCGTCAAAAAGTAATTGGCGGAAATATTGGAAAACGCCCATCCCGCAAAACCAAAGCTACCGGCTCGATGGGAACGCTGCAATGAACAGCCATCGTTCGCCATCGTGCCAAAAGAAATCGTGCTCATCGATCTCCACCCGCCAAATGCGCGGCATCGCCTGGAGCGTGGGCGGTCTTGCCCATGCAGGTGTCAGGGTCGAAGCCCGTTTCCTTGAGGTAGAAGGCGAGCGCCGCATCCATGGTGTCGACATGGTGGTCGAACCAGGGGTGCAGTTCTTCGAGCAGGCGGCGACCGAGGAAGGCGTCGCCCTGTTCCACGCGACGGCGGACTTCGCGCATCACATCCAGTACGCGGTCGTGTTCGCCACGGTGGCATGGCGGGAAATCCAGCACGTCCATCCAGCGGTTTTCCTGGTCGAAATGGGCTTCGGTGTGCGCAATGAAGGCGTCGAAACAGGCGAGGAAATTCCCGGGTTCCGCCGCGGCGAGCGTGTTGTAGTGCTCGACGAATTCACGGTGGGTTTCGTCCATGCGGGCGATGCCCTGTTCATAGCGTTCCCCCCAATCCATATCGTGCCTCCAGGTTTCCAGACTTCACGGGGCGAGCCCTGCCGAATGGGCAGGGGGTTTCATTTGATCACTTTCAGGAAACCGCCACGCGGTGGCGGGTCGTCTTCCGGCGGGGGCTTGTCTGCCGTCCTTTCCGCAGGTTGAACTTCAAAGGCCATGCCTTGGCCGTTTTCGCGGGCATAGATGGCCGCGATGTTGGCAACTGGTACGGTGATCTGATGTACCACGCCATTGAATCGCGTCTGGAAACCGACTTGCTCGTTGTCGATTATCAGTTGGTTGGTTGCCTCCGGGCTGACGTTGAGCACGATCTGCCCGTCGCGCACGTGACCGGCGGGCACGCGCGTGTGCTCATCGACCTGCGCGGCCAGATAGGGGGTGTAGCCCTGATCGACGCACCATTCATAGATGGCACGGATCAGGTAGGGCTTGGTGGACATCATGTCGACTTCCCTTTGCAGCGATCGCCGCGCCTTTCAGCGCCGCATCACCTTTTCCGACGGGGTCAGGGCATCGATGAAGCCCTGACGACTGAATATCCTTTCGGCGTACTTCATCAGTGGCGAGGCCGCCTTGGGCAATTCGATGCTGTAGTGCTCCAGCCGCCACAGCAAGGGCGCGATCGCCACGTCGAGCATGGAAAACTCGTCGCCGAGCATGAATTTTTGCTTGACGAACATGGGCGCGAGCTGGATGAGGTGGTCGCGCACATGGGTGCGCGTTTTTTCGATGCCTCTCTGGCTGGCTTCGAGCGCCGGGATATGCGCGAACAGTTCATGCTCGAAGGTGTGCAGCAGTTGGCGCGCGCGCGCGCGCATGATCGGGTCGGGCGGCATCAGTTGCGGATGCGGGAAACGTTCGTCGATATACTCATTGATGATGTTCGATTCATAGAGCACGAGATCGCGGTCGACCAGCACCGGCACCCGGTTGTAGGGGTTGATGCTGGCAATTTCCTCGGGCTTGTTGAAGAGATCGACGTCGATGACCTCGAAATCCATGCCTTTTTCGAAAAGCACGATCCGGCAGCGGTGACTGAAGGGATCGGTCGTGCCGGAATACAGATTCATCATGGCGTTGCGGCTCCGGGGGGGATAAATATATGAGTACGGATAACAAGAGCGCACCGCGCGTGGGTGCGCGCGGTGCGTTGGCAAACATGGGAAATCAGGCCGCCGAACGGCCCGGGACGCGCCCGTTCAGTGGATGTCCTTCCAGTAGTTCTTGCCCAGCGCGTGGGCAAGCAGGTAGAACCCGGCAAGGTAGATGAGCACGTAGATGCCGATCTGTTTGCGCTTTTCGGCTACGGGCTCACCCATCCATACCATGAAGGAGACGAGGTCGGCCACGGCCTTGTCGTACTCTTCGGTGGAATAGCGGCCGGGTTTGGCGGGCGCGATCAGTTCGATGCCGACCGTCTCCTTGCCGTGCGCGTCGGTTGCCTTTACCTTGCGCGCGGTTTGCGTGCCCTGCAGGTCCCACAGTGCGTGCGGCATGCCGACATTGTCGAAGACCTTGTTGTTCCAGCCGGTCGGACGATTCGGGTCTTGGTAGAAACCGCGCAGGTAAGTGTAGAGATAGTCCGCGCCGCTGCCTGCTTCCGAGGCTTTCGCGCGCGCGATCACCGACAGGTCGGGCGGCACGGTGCCAAACCAGGCTTCGGCATCGTCGCGCGTCATGCTGATCTGCATCATGTCGCCGGTTTTTTCGCCCGTAAACAGCAGGTTTTCGCGGATGGCTTCTTCCGTGAGGCCGATCTTCTGCAATTGGTTGTAGCGCAGGGCGGAGGCGCCATGACAGTTGAGACAGTAATTGATGAACAGCTTGGCGCCATTTTGGAGCGCGGCCTGGTCGGTGCTGACCGGGGCCTTGTCCAGTTTGCCCGCTCCCGAGGCCAAGGCCATGGCGGGCACGAGCAAGGCGGTAGCGGCAAAACGCCTGATGAGTTTGATCACATGCGATTTCATTTGAACGTCACCCTTTCCGGTACCGGCTTGCACTTGTCAATCTTCGACCAGAACGGCATGGTCAGGAAAAAGAGGAAGTAATAGACGGTGAAGATTTGGGCGATCAAGTCGCCATTGAGCCAGTCTTTGTCAAAGATCTTGTGGCCTGGCGCCTTGGTGCCCAGATAACCGAGGATCAGGAAGCCAATCACGAAGATGGTAAGCAGGGTCTTGAAAATCGGTCCGCGATAACGGATGGATTTCACCGGGCTGCGGTCGAGCCAGGGCAGGAAGGCCAGGATGACCACGCCCGCGCCCATTGCCACAACGCCCCAGAACTGCGCGTCGATGCCGAAGAAGTTCCATACCATTGCGCGCAGCATTGAATAGAACGGGGTGAAATACCATACGGGCGCGATGTGTTCCGGGGTCTTCATCGGGTCGGCGGGCAGGAAGTTGTTGTATTCCAGGAAGTAGCCGCCGCCTTCGGGGAAGAAGAAGACCACCGCACAGAAGCAGAACAGGAAAATGATGATGGCGGGAAGGTCGTGGCCGATGGTGTAGTACGGGTGGAAAGGAATGCCATCGAGCGGAACGCCCTTTTCATTCTTGAGCTTCTTGATCTCGACGCCGTCGGGGTTGTTCGATCCGACTTCGTGCAGCGCCAGGATGTGAGCGACGACCAGTCCGATCAGCGCCAGCGGCACGGCAATGACGTGGAAAGAGAAAAAGCGGTTCAGCGTGGCGTCCGACACCACGAAATCGCCGCGAATCACCAGCGAGGCATCGGGCCCGATGACGGGAATCGCCGAGAACAGGTTTACGATCACCTGCGCGCCCCAATACGACATTTGTCCCCACGGCAGCAGGTAGCCCATGAAGGCTTCCGCCATCAGGCACAGAAAGACCAGGGTGCCGAAAACCCACACCAGTTCGCGCGGCTTGCGATAGGAGCCGTAGAGCATGCCGCGGAACATGTGCAGGTAGATGACGATGAAGAATGCCGACGCGCCGGTCGAGTGCAGGTAGCGGATGATCCAGCCGCCATTGACTTCGCGCATGATGTATTCGACGCTGGCGAAAGCGACCGGCAAACCCGCTTCGTTGAGCGAGGCGTCGGGTTTGTAGTTCATCACCAGGAAAATGCCGGTGACGACCTGGATGACCAGCACCAGTAGCGCGATCGAGCCGAAGAAATACCAGAAGTTGAAATTCTTCGGCGCGTAATACTCGGAGAGGTGGGCTTTCCACAGCGAGGTGGCCGGGAAACGGGCGTCCACCCATTCCAGCAAGCCGCCCAGCAGCGAGCCGTCCGAGCGATATTTTTCGTAATTGCTGTTCGCAGCCATGTTCAAGCCTCCCCGGTAGTATCTTCACCAATCAGGATGGTGGTGGCCGTCAGGTATTTGTGTTTGGGCACTTCGAGGTTGCTTGGCGCTGGCATTTCCTTGAATACCCGGCCAGCAAGGTCGAACTGCGAGCCGTGGCAGGGACAGAAAAAACCGCCTGGCCAATCGGTCGACATGCCTTCCTCGGTGCCAGCCTTGAGTTTGTTCGACGGCGAACAGCCCAGATGCGTGCAGATGCCAACGACGACGAGGTATTCGGATGAATCGATCGAGCGATTCGTATTTTTGGCGTAAGCCGGTTGCTGGGGACGCTCCGAATTCGGATCGCTCAGGCGGTTATTGTGTTTTTCCAGCGCCGCCAGCATTTCGGGCGTGCGACGCAGAATCCACACGGGCTTGCCGCGCCACTTCACCACCATTTTTTCGCCTGGCGCAAGTTTGCTGATATCAGCTTCGACCGACGCCCCGGCAGCCTTGGCGCGCTCCGACGGCGTCAG
>JAITCV010000071.1 GCA_031282905.1 Azoarcus sp.
TTCTATTTCCTTGCCGATTACCACGCGCTCATCAAGACCAGCGACCCGGCGCGCGTGCAGCGTTCGACGCTGGAGATTGCCGCGAGCTGGCTTGCCGCCGGGCTTGATCCAGACCGGGTATGGTTCTACCGCCAGTCGGATATTCCCGAGATTCCCGAACTCACTTGGCTGCTGGCCTGCGTGACCGGCAAGGGCGTGCTCAACCGCGCCCATGCTTACAAGGCCGCCGTCGACAAGAACCTTGCCGGAGGCGAGGATGTGGACGCCGGGGTGAACATGGGGCTGTTCATGTACCCGGTGTTGATGGCCGCCGACATCCTGATGTTCAAGGCCGACAAGGTGCCGGTCGGGCGCGATCAGATCCAGCATCTGGAAATGGCCAGGGATATCGCCTCCAGCTTCAATCATCGCTATGGCGAACACTTTGTCTTGCCGGAAGCGGTGATCGACGAAGCGGTGGCGACCTTGCCGGGGCTCGATGGCCGCAAGATGAGCAAGAGCTACGACAACACCATCCCGCTTTTTGCCGCGCGCGCCGAACTGGAAAAACTGATCTACAGCATCGTCACCGATTCGAAAGCGCCGGGCGAGCCGAAGGAAACCGAAGATTCGGCGCTGTTCCAGATTTACCAGGCATTCTCGACCCCCGCCGAGACCATGGCGATGCGCGCCCGTTTTACTGCGGGCATCGCTTGGGGCGAAGCCAAGGAAGCCTTGTTCGAGAAACTCGATGAGGTGATCGCGCCGATGCGGGCGCGTTATGAAGCCTTGATCGCCGATCCGGCGCGAATCGAGCATGTCCTGCACGATGGTGCGGCGCGGCTGCGCGAAAAATATGCGATCCCTTTCGCCGCGCGCTTGCGCGAAGCCGTCGGGCTGCGGCGGCTCGATCGATCCTTGGCGGTAAAAACGGATACGCGCCCGAAAGCGCAAATCAAAGCGCAATTCAAGCAATACCGCGAAACCGATGGCTTGTTTTATTTCAAACTCATCGGCGGCGACAGTCGGCTGCTCCTGCAAAGCCAGGGCTTCGCCTCGCCGCGCGAAGCGGGCCAGACCGTGGCGGAGATCAAGGACGGCGCGGGGTTCGCGGACTGGCTTGCCGATGGCGTAACGGAAGATGAAGTCGCCCAGACGCTTGCCCATCTACGCGCTGGATGAAGCGTGAGCGTCATGCTATGCGTATGCGCTCGCCGCGCGATCGCCTGCGCCAGGCAATGTTGTTCGAGGCTGGGGGACTGATCCTGGTCTCGCCCCTGTTCGCGTGGGCGAACGGCCTTCCGCTCATCCCGTCGGCGGGGCTGCTGGCCGTGCTCTCATTGATCGCGCTGCTGTGGAACATGGTATTCAATACCGGCTTCGACCGGCTCGAAGCCCGCCTGAGTGGCCGTCGCGCCGATCGGCGTCCCTTGTGGCCGCGCATCTTCCATGCGTGTTTTTTCGAGGGCGGACTGCTCGTATTGACCTTGCCCGTGGTCATGTTGTGGACCGGGCTGGGCTGGTGGCCCGCGTTGCTTGCGGACATCGGGCTTGCGCTTGCTTACGCGCTGTATGCCCTGCTGTTTCATTTTCTCTATGATCGATGGTTTCCAATATGACTTCATTTTCAAATCATCCGTGACCTTGTCTTCGCGTCATGAGTGAGTTGGGAATGGAATGAAACCATTTCCGGGTTATGTCAATGTACTCATCCGATCTCGATCTGACCCCGTTCAACACCTTCGGCCTGCCCGCGCGGGCACACCGCCTGTGGCGCGTGGAATCGGTGGCGGATGCGCGCGCCTATGTCGCCCAACGGCAAGACGACGTGCCGCCGCTGGTGCTGGGCGGGGGCAGCAACCTGCTGTTCCGGAGCGGAGAAATCGCCACCGTGCTCAAGGTCGAAATCCGTGGGCGGAAAAAGCTGGCCGAAACCGCCGAGGCGGTGATCGTCGAGGTGGGCGCGGGGGAAAACTGGCATGACTTCGTGCAATGGACGCTGGCGCAGGGCTGGCCGGGGCTGGAAAACCTGGCCTTGATCCCCGGCAGCGTGGGCGCTGCGCCCATCCAGAACATTGGCGCTTACGGCATGGAAATGGCCGAGCGTTTCGAGTCGCTCGATGCCCTCGATCTGGAAAGCGGCGAAACGCGAGAGTTCGATGCCGCCGCCTGCCGTTTCGGTTATCGCGCCAGCATTTTCAGATCGACGCCAGGGCGCTGGCTGGTAACGGCCTTGCGTTTCCGTTTACCCAAGCCATGGCAGCCGCGCCTTGGCTATGGCGAGCTTGCCCGGGAACTTGCCGCGCAGGGCGTTGTCATGCCGAACGCATTACAGGTCGCCGAAGCGGTCAGCACCATCCGCCGCCGCAAACTGCCCGACCCGGCGGTCCTGGGCAACGCGGGCAGTTTTTTCAAAAACCCGCTCGTCGATACCGCAAGCTGCGCCGCACTGCTCGCCCGCCATCCGGCGCTGCCTCATTACCCGCAGGCGGATGGACAGGTCAAACTGGCTTCGGGTTGGTTGATCGAGGCTTGCGGTTGGAAAGGGAAAAGGCTGGGCGCGGCCGGTTGCCATGAGCATCAGGCCCTGGTGCTGGTGAATCATGGCGGCGCAAGCGGCGTCGATATCCTGCGCCTGGCCGAAGCCATCCGCGCGGACGTGCGCGCGCGCTTCGGCGTCGAACTGGAAATCGAGCCGGTGGTGGTGTAGATCAGGGCAGATCCGCCAATGATGCGGTCTGGCATGCCTCGCCCCTTGAGGGACGTGCACCAAATGCAATAAACATTCCCACGGCAAGGGACGAAGCTCAGATCCGGTATGCGGTCAGGGTCATGACTTTCGAGGCGAGTTTCATCGCCAGTTTGACCGGCAGCGGCAATTCGTTCGCGCCCAGGCGGACGGCGGTTTCGGCGTGGCCGATTTCGTCCTGCTTCATCTGGGTGACGATGGCGCGTGATTTGTGATCCCCGTCGGGCAGGGAGGCGAGATGGCCGTGGAGGTGAGCTTCGACCTGACGCTCGGTTTCGGCGAGAAAACCCAGATTCCAACGATCGCCCAGACAACCCGCGAGCACCCCGAACGTCAGCGATCCGCCATACCACAACGGGTTGAGCAGGCTCTTCCTGCCGCCCAGTTCCTCGATACGCTGCTCGGTCCACGCCAGATGTTCGGTTTCTTCGCGGGATGCCTGCGCCAGCGCCTCGCGAATCGTGGGATCGCGGGAAGTCAGCGCCTGCCCCTGATAGAGCGCCTGGGCGCAAACTTCGCCGCTGTGATTCACCCGCATCAGCGCCGCCGCATGGCAACGTGCGCGCTCGTCAAGCTCCGCGTCCGCCAGGTCATGTCCCGGCACGGGACGCACCGAGCGCGCCGGGGCGAACACCGTGCGCAGGGCGCGGTCAAACTGGATGATGGCTTGGTCGATCATGGTGCGCTCATCCCTCCAATGAAATCGATGTCTCCGCGCATGCGGCCGAGAATTCGCTCGACCGAAGATTCATGCACTTTGCTGTCGCAGAAAAAACGGCTTGCCAGCGTGGCGCGCGGATTGTTCGCGCCCGCAGCGCGGATCGGCGCCCATGCGCTGTGCTCGAATGGACGCCAATGGCCGTCCTTGTCCATGCTGGCGTAGATGCGGCGTTCGCTGGTTTCGCAGCGAACACCTTCAAAGGTGACATTGCGCGCGCCTCCCCGTGCCTGCACGACTAGCGTGTAACGGATCACGCCGTCCGCGCCGACCGACAGGCTGGCGGCATCCAGCAAAAAGCGGTTGGCCGAAGGCGGACTGAGTTCGAACGCGCGCAGATTCTGCTCGTCGGGCACGGCGGGCAAGACATGGTCGGCTTCCCGCCATGCCGGATCGTCCAGTTCGCCGTCATCATCATCAGGACTTGCCTGCGCCGCCGCGATGCCCGGCGTCAACAGGAAAACCAGCCACAACACCAAACGCGCCATCAGTCCCTTTCCTCCATGTCCCCGGCGGGCGCAAGCGCCTGGCGGTAAGTCTCCGGTGGTTCGTGGTGCTGGGTGTGAAACAGCATCTTCGCGAGTTCGGTCAGGGCGAGCTGGTAGACACTGCGCTTGAACTCGATGACCGCATCGAGCGGCACCCAATAATCGCTCCAGCGCCAGGCATCGAATTCCGGGTGTTTGCTGGATCGCAGGGATACATCCGAATCGCGCCCGACCAGCCGGAGCAGAAACCAGATTTGCTTCTGCCCGCGATAGGTATTGCGCCATTCCCGCTTGATCCAGTGTTTGGGCACATCGTAATGCAGCCAGCCGCGGGTGCGGCCGAGTACCTTGACATGCTCCGGGCGCAGGCCGATTTCTTCGTGCAACTCCCGGAACATCGCTTGCTCCGGCGTTTCACCGTGCTTGATGCCGCCTTGCGGGAACTGCCACGAATGCTCGTGGATGCGTTTGCCCCAGAACACTTCATTACGTGCATTGACCAGAACGATGCCGACGTTCGGGCGATAGCCTTCACGGTCGAGCATGATCAAAACCTTCAAGAATTTCAGGAAATTGGGCGCGATTCTTCCATACTTGGCACGGCATGGAAAGCCGAACCGGGCAGATCGGCTAGAATTCCCGGTTTGATGATTCGTTCCTGAGTCCCCATGCGCGCCAGCCAGTTCCACCTCAACACACTGAAAGAAGCCCCCGCCGACGCCGAAGTCGTCAGCCAAAAGCTCATGCTGCGCGCCGGCATGATCCGCAAGGTCGCCGCCGGCATCTACGATTACATGCCGCTGGCGCTGCGCTCGATCCGCAAGATCGAAACCATCATCCGCGACGAACTCGACCGCGCCGGGGCGCTGGAAATCTCCATGCCGCTGGTGCAGCCCGCCGAGTTGTGGCAAGAAACCGGCCGCTGGGACAAGATGGGTCCGGAGATGCTGAGGCTGCGCGACCGTCATGAGCGCGATTTTGCGCTCCAGCCGACCTCGGAAGAAGTCGTCACCGACATTGCCCGCCAGGAAATCAAAAGCTATCGCCAGTTGCCGCGCAGCTTCTACCAGATACAAACCAAGTTCCGCGACGAGCGCCGTCCCCGCTTCGGCGTGATGCGCGGGCGTGAGTTCATCATGAAGGATTGCTACTCCTTCGACCGCGACGCGGAAACGGCGGGCAAGAGCTACGACACGATGTTCGCCGCCTATCGCCGCATCTTCGACCGCATCGGCCTCGAATACCGCGCCGTCGCCGCCGACACCGGCGCCATCGGCGGCGACCGTTCGCACGAATTCCAGGTGATCGCCGACACCGGCGAGGACGCCCTTGTCTATTGTCCGGAATCGGGCTACGCCGCCAATATCGAACTGGCCGAAGCCGTGCCCCTGCTCCCGGCGCGAACAGAGGCGAGCGCCACGCTCGCCAGGACAGCCACGCCCGGCCGCGAAACCTGCGAGGATGTCGCCCGCTTCCTGGGCGCACCGCTGGCCGCGACCGTCAAATCGCTGGTGCTCGCCAGCGACGCCGGAGACGGGCAAATCTGGCTGTTGTTGCTGCGGGGCGACCACGAACTCAACGAAACCAAGGTCGGCAAGATCGACGGCCTGGAAGCGGGTTTCCGCTTCGCCACCCATGCCGAAATCATCGAGCATTTCGGCTGCGGGCCGGGCTATCTCGGCCCCGTCGCGCCCAGGAAGCCGGTGCGGATCGTCGCCGACCGCACGGTGGCCAACATGGCCGATTTCATCTGCGGCGCAAACGCCGAAGGCTATCACCACACCGGCGTCAATTGGGGCCGCGACCTGCCCGAACCCGATCTCGTCGCCGACATCCGCAACGTCGTCGCCGGCGACCCCTCGCCCGACGGCAAGGGGCGGCTTGCCATCGACCGCGGCATCGAAGTCGGCCATGTGTTCTACCTCGGCGACAAATATTCGCGGGCGATGAACGCCAGCTTTCTCGACATCGACGGCAAGCCCCGCTTTTTCGAGATGGGCTGTTACGGCATCGGCGTCACCCGCATCCTCGGCGCGGCGATCGAGCAGAACAACGACGAGCGCGGCATCATCTGGCCCACGGCGATCGCGCCCTTCGAAGTGGTGATCTGCGCCGTGGGGTGGGGCAAGTCGGAAATCGTGCGCGCCGAAGCCAGTCGGCTTTACAAATCCCTGCTCGCGGCAGGCGTTGATGTTATCCTTGACGACCGCGATGAACGTCCCGGCGCGATGTTCGCCGACTGGGAACTGATCGGCATCCCGCACCGCCTCACCGTGGGGGAACGCAGCCTCAAGAACGGGGGCATCGAGTATCAGGGACGCGCGGATGACGAACAATTGAAATTTGCTCCGTCCGCGGTGCTCGAATACATCCTTCGTCTTGTCCGTACCGGAAACGCATGATGAACGCTCCTATCCGTTTGAATGCTCTTGCCCGTTGCCTGTTCGATCTGCTCGCCGCTGCCGCCCTCGCGCTGGCAAGTGCCGCCGCCATGGCGGGCAACCAGCAATACGAACCACTCGCCGCCAGCGTCCGCGCCGCCTTGTACCACGCGGTAAGCGACGCCATGCCGCCCATGCGCTTGTCCGGGAACATCGAGACCCAGTTGGTCTGGCTGCTCGACATGTCCCGCCGCCTCGAAAAGCGCATTCCCAACCGTGACTACCGCGTCGAATTGCTGACTTCGATCCATTACGAAGCCACCCGCGCCGGGCTTGACCCCCAGCTCGTGCTCGGTCTGGTCCAGGTCGAGAGCAATTTCCGCAAATACGCGGTCTCCAAGGCAGGCGCGCGCGGTTACATGCAGGTAATGCCGTTCTGGGTCAAACTCATTGGCCGCGAGGACGACAACCTTTTTCACATGCACACCAACCTGCGTTACGGTTGTACCATCCTGCGCCATTACCTCGATATCGAAAAAGGCGACCTGTATCGGGCGCTCGGACGTTACAACGGCAGCCTTGGCCGTCCCGAATACCCCAATCTCGTGCGCAAGGCATGGGAGAGCAACTGGGCATGGACCATGCCGCAATTCACTGCCAACGAAGACAATCCCGAGCCTGCGGTGGCGAGCGTGCGTTGATTCCAGAGGACAATCGACGCGGGCGATGAGACCGCGCTCGATCCCTACGCCAGCGAAGATCCGCCGAATTCTTCGCCGTGACTTCCGAAACCTTCTTTGAAACTCCGCTGCAATTGCGCGCGGATTTCCCCGGCGTTTATGCGCAACTGACCGCCTGCTACGGGCTGGCCCCGCGAAAAAGGCGACCGAATCCCCCATATAGTCCATCAAAGTATAAGAAAAGAAATTTTTTGGGGGTTGGAAACGCCACGATCTTGCGTAGGCTTCGCCACGGCGTTTCGATGCTTTCCAGATGGCGCGGACGCAATCATTACAAATTCATGCGGACACCGCGCAATCACAATGCGGACGCATATGCGGGAAACCAGAAAGAGGAGATGCAATTGAGTGGCCTGATCCTGGAAAACATCGATTTTTCCTATGACACGACCCTGACCCTGGACAACATCGACCTTGCCATACCCGCCGGGCAGTTCGTCACCCTGCTGGGGTCGTCCGGCAGCGGAAAATCCACCTTGCTTCGCCTCATCGCCGGTTTGCAAACGCCCACGAAAGGCAAGATGTCGTGGAACGGTGCGCCGATCAAGGGAACGAGCCTGGAACGTGGCGTCGTTTTCCAGGACTACGCCCTGTTCCCGTGGATGTCGGTGATCGACAACATCGCCATTGCCATCGGCAAGGCGCGTCCCGCCACCTCCCGGGCCGCTCGCCGCGAGGAAGCCGCCGAGGCGCTGCGCAAGGTCGGGCTGGCCGCGGCCATCGGCAAATATCCGTTTGAACTCTCCGGCGGCATGCGCCAGCGCGCCGCGATCGCCCGCGCCCTCGCGCTGGGCTCGCCGCTGCTGTTGATGGATGAGCCTTTCGGCGCGCTCGATCCGGTCAACCGTGCCCGTTTGCAGGATTTGTTGCTGGGCATCTGGGAAGCGTCCGCCCCCCGCAAGACCTTCGTGTTCGTCACCCATGACGTGGATGAGGCGCTCTATCTCTCCGAGCGCGTGGTCATTCTCGGTTCCAACCCTGGCCGGGTGATCGCCGACCTGGACAACGCCCATCTCCTGAACCATCCCCGCGACCGCCAGAACCTGTTTGCCAGCGAGGCGTTCCACGCCCAGCGCGAAGCCATCGCCGAATTGCTCGCCGCCGATACCCTGCAACACCTCAGCGCCGCTGCATGAAAGAGGAAAACATCATGTCCGCCGAAACCCTGAGTCTGGAAAATGCCGATTTCGCCGCGTTGAACGCCGCGCCCGGCGAAGAAACGTCCACCAAACCATCCAGCGCCGCCCCTGCCCGCCAGCGCGGCGAACAGGCCAAAGAGAACGACCATGACGGCAGCAAGACACGCTCGAAATTGCTCACCCATGGGCTGCACATCCTGGCTGGTTCGAGCCTGTGGATCGTGCTGCTCGCGGCCTGGTTCGCCGCGTCCAGATACCTGCCCCTGGGCGACAACCCGCTCATCCCCTCCCCCATCCTGACTTTCCAGGCGCTGAAGGAATCGCTGCCCGAATTGTGGCGAGGCACGCTGTCTTCCTTCGCCATCCTGGTGCCTGGTTTCGCGCTGGCCAGCCTTTTCGGCATCGCCTGGGGGCTGGTCGTCGGCACCTCGCCCTGGCTGCAACGCATCTTTTTCCCCTTTGCCCGCGTGGTCGCGCCGGTGCCGCCGACGGTGTATATCCCCTACGCCATCGCCATCCTACCGACCTTCCAGCTTTCCGCGATTTTCCTGGTGTTCATCGGCGCGTTCTGGCCGATATTCCACAACACCGCGGCGGGCGCGGCCTCGCTCGAACAACGCTACCGCGATAATGCCGACATCCTGGGGCTGACCGGGGTGGAATACCTGTGGCGCGTCGTCTTCCCCGCCTCCCTGCCCCATGTCTTTTCCGGCATGGGCGTCGGGCTGATGTTTTCCTTCGTCCTGCTCACCGTGGCCGAGATGTTCGGCGCCAATTACGGCCTGGGCCGTTTCGTCCAGTTCTACGCCGATTACGCCGAGTATCCCAAGATGATCGCGGGCATCCTGTACACCGGGCTGGTGACCTGGCTGTCGATGACCCTGCTCGAAAAAGTCCGCCACCATGTCCTGTTCTGGCTGCGCTAGAAAAAACCGACAACAAATGCGCGCCCTCTGTATTTCACCCGTCGAAAGCGAAGGCTTGCCACGCTTCGCGCCTCGCTTTTGACGAACATGGGGAATGCGCGCATTTGTCGATCCGTCCCGAAGAAAATGACCCGCTGAAGCAAGCCCACCGAGGAAAGAAGCCCGAATGATGATCCGCCACGCCCTGTTCTGCCTGCTTGCCGCATGCGTCATATACCCGCTCCATGCCGCGCCCTTCGAGCGCCAAACCGACGATTTCGCCCGGGAAATCGACGCCGCCCGCCAGCAAGGCAAACTGCTCGCGGTGTTGTTCGAACTGGAAGACTGTCCGAACTGCCGGGAACTCAAGGCCGAAGTGCTGTCGAAAAGCGCCGCCAACGCATTCGAGCAGCATTTCCACACCGTGAGCCTGACCGTCGACCAGCAAGGCAACATCACCACGCCGAGCGGCGAAACCCTGCCGCGTGACCAATGGGCCGGCAAACTCGGCGTGTTCGCCACCCCGGCCTTCGGCTTTTTCGATGGCAAAGGTCAATACATCTACCGTCACCTCGGCACGCTTTCCTCCCCGGAAGAACTGGTATTGCTCGGCCGCTATATCGTCGAACAGGCGTTCGAGGACGCGCCATGGTCCGTGTGGCGCGACGCCCAATCCGGCGCGACCGCCGCGATCCACGACGACGGTCATGCCGAACACGACGGCCATGCCGGACATGACGACAGCCATGCCGAACACAATGGATCATCAGACGGATCATCATATTCCATGGATTGCCATTGAACCGGGACGGCCATCCTGGACGAACGCTTTCGCGCGAAATCGGCGCGCATCACCCTGCCAAGGATTGAAACATCATGAGCACTCAAAGATTGCTGACCTTCATTCAAGACATCACCCGCCTGCTCGACACGAAACCATCCGAAGCGGTCATTCTCGTCGAAGGCAAGAAACTGGTCGCCACCCTGGTCGAAAAGGACGACTGGCTGCCCGCCGCCTTTGCCCAGCCGCATCCCGAGCATTACCAGCAATACCTGCTCTATGCCGATCCACTCGATCGCCTCTCCATCGTCAGTTTCGTCTGGGGACCCGGCCAGAAAACGCCCGTGCACGACCACCTGACCTGGGGCATCGTCGGCGGCCTGCGCGGCGAGGAACGCGAAACCACCTATGCCAAACAGGCCGACGGCAGCTATGCGCAAACCGGCACCGGCGTGCTGAAACCCGGCCAGGTCACGGCGGTCTCGCCCACCATCGGCGATATCCATGAAGTCGCCAACAATCTGTCCGACCGTGCCTCGATCAGCATCCACGTCTATGGCGACAACATTGGCCGGGTCAAGCGCCACGTTTTCGACACCACCACCGGCGCGGCAAAATCCTTCGTTTCGGGCTACGTCAGTGACGTCGTGCCGAATCTGTGGGCCTGATCCCCTTCCCCAAACCCTGAAGCGGGTTGATGCATCCTGCCTCGCGCTCGTCATCGCAAGGAGCGTAGCGAGAGAGGACGGTCAAATGAGCGGTGGTTTTGCCGCCGCTCATTCAATTTGTTGCCGGATCTGCCTTCTGGAAAAGCCACGGCCGACATCCAATCGCTTGTTCTGGAAGCATCCCCGCGCCAACCCAAAAACATATACGGCGGCGGGGATTCTTCTTTTTGACTTTCTTCTCCCCTGCCATTCATGAACCTGCCCGAAATCCCCCGCGCCACCTACCCCGAAATCCGCGCCGCCCTGATCGAACGCCGCGAAATCGCCCTGCTCGACGTGCGCGAGGAAGACCCCCATGCCCAAGCGCATCCGCTGTTCGCCGCGCACCTCAGCCTCTCCCGCCTGGAACTGGAGGTTTACGCCAGATTGCCGCGCCGCGACGTCCCTATCGTCACCCTCGACCATGGCGAAGGCCTGGCCGAACGGGCCGCGCGCAAGCTGATCGGACTTGGCTACCGCCAGGTCTCCGTACTCAAAGACGGCATCGACGGCTGGCGGGCGGCGGGCGGCGAACTATTCCGCGACGTCAACGTACCAAGCAAAGCCTTCGGCGAACTGGTCGATGCCATCCGGCATCCCCCCGCGCTCGCCGCCGAAGACGTCTACGCCCTGCTCGGCGGCGATGACGATGTACTCATCGTCGACGTCCGCCGCTTCGATGAATACCACACCATGAACATACCCGGCTCGATCAACGTACCCGGTGCGGAACTGGTCTTGCGCGTCCCCGAACTCGCCCCCGATCCCAGGACCCGCGTCATCGTCAATTGCGCCGGGCGCACGCGCAGCATCATCGGCGCGCAATCGCTGATCAACGCTGGCCTGCCCAATCCGGTCGCCGCCCTGCGCAACGGCACCATCGGCTGGACCCTGGCCGGGCTGGGCGACAAACTCGAACACGGGCAGACGCGGCGTTTCAAACCCGTCCCGGAAACCGGCCGCCAGCAAGCCGAAGCACGCGCGCGCGCGCTCGCGGAAAAAGCCGGGGTCAAATGGCTGAGTCTTGCCGACATCGAAGCATGGAAAAACCAGGAAGGCCGCACCACCTATTTCATCGACGTGCGCGACCCCGACGAATATGCCACCGGCCACTTGCCCGGTTTCCGTTCCGTGCCCGGCGGCCAGTTGGTGCAAGAAACCGAGATGACCGCCACCGTGCGCGGCGCGCGCATCGTGCTGGCCGACACCGATGGCGCGCGCGCGGCGATGACCGCCTCATGGCTCGCGCAGATGGACTGGGAAGTTTACGTCCTGACACCGCCGCCGCCAGCCGAATGGCATGAAACCGGCCCATGGCAAGCCCCCCTGCCCCCGCTCCTCGCGCCGCCGCTGATCAAACCGGCGACACTGGCCGAATGGCTGCGCTCCGACAATCCTCCCGTCATCGTCGATTTCACCTCCCACGCCAACTACTGCCGTGGTCACATCCCCGGCGCGTGGTATGCGCTGCGCGCCGAACTCGGCCAGGCGGCGAAAAAACTCCCCCAGGCATCGCGCTACGTGCTCACCTGCCTCTCCAGCCTGCTCGCCCGTTACGCCCACGCCGATTTCGCCCGCGAAGTCGATGGCGAAATCGTGGTGCTCGACGGCGGCACCCACGCCTGGCAAGCGGCGGGCCTGCCGCTGGAACAAGACACCCGCCTCGCCTCCGACCCCATCGACCGCTACCGTCGTCCCTACGAAGGCACGGACAACAGCCCCGCCGCGATGCAGGCTTACCTCGATTGGGAATTCGGCCTGGTCGAACAACTACAACGGGACGGAACCCATCATTTCAAGGTCTTGCGGGTCTGATTCTTTAGCTTGGCTCAGCCAGATGAGGGACGCTCGGCGAGCACAAGTCAATACTTCGTCAACAGCGAGGGCCGCAGGCCCGTGGCAATCCAGACGTCCTGGGTAACGGCAACCGTCCATGGATTGCACGTCGCTGCGCGCCGCGCAATGACGCTTCGAAAAGATACAAAGGAGGCAGGGGCAAATTGAAAGGCCGTCGCCCCCCCGATTGCGCCTCCGGCAACAGCCATTGCGTGATTTCCACCATCCCGGCATGGGCAATGCCTGCGCAATATGGCGGAATACAAGGGTTTTGTCCGCGCGGGATCGTTGGCACGTTCCATGCAACATGAACCCGGCAAAACCGAAAGGTTTGCACGGGTACCTGCCCCGCTCGCAGGTTTACCTCAGAGGGACCTCCATGACAAATCCTGTAAATGTTGGCGATCGCCTCGCCATCGGCGATTACGACCTGCGCCTGAGAACCGATGTCCTGGTGATCGGCGGCAGCTTGGCCGGCACCTGGGCGGCCATCGCCGCGGCGCGCGAGGGCGCGAATGTGATCCTGGTCGACAAGGGCTACGCCGGTGCTTCCGGCTCGGTGGCCGCGGGCAGTGTCGGCGCTTATTTCACCAAGCCCGACGACCCGATCCAGCGCGACGCCATGATCAACGC
>JAITCV010000102.1 GCA_031282905.1 Azoarcus sp.
TGGCTGTCCGGCAGGAGCATCAGGCCATCGACCGGGTTGGTATCGCTGCTGGCTGTCCGGCAAGAGCACGGGCCACCGACTGGGTTGGCATCGCCGCTGGCTGCCCGGCAGGAGCATCAGGCCATCGACCGGGTTGGCATCGCCGCTGGCTGTCCGGCAGGAGCATCAGGCCATCGACCGAGTTGGCATCGCTCTTGGTTGCCCGGCAGGAGCACGGGCAACCGACCGGGTTGGCATCGCCGCTGGCTGCCCGACAAAGCGCAACAAGGCGTATTTTCTGCCCGGCGCGTATCGGTTTGCCGCTTTCGGTGACGTGTTGCGCCCAGGATATTTCGCCGGTGGATAAATAGAGTGTGGGTTGTAGCGATAACTTCCTGTCGATCAAACCGACATGTTCATGATGTCCTGATAGGCGCTCGTCAGGCGGTTGCGCACCTGCACCATTTGCTGGAACGAAAGGCTGGCCTTTTGCAGGTTTACCATTACGTCCTGGAGGTTGACATTGGGGTCGCCCGCGGAAAAATCTTCCGCCATGGCGCGTGCTTCTTTCTGGGCCGCGCTGACGTCTTTCAGCGCGTTGTTGAGCACGTCGGCGAAACTGACCTCGCCCGCTACCGCTTCCTTGCCCTGCGCGGGCTTGTTCTGGGCGGCCTGGGACACCGAGCGCAACTCGGTGAGCATTTGATCGATTCCACGGGTATCCATATTCCTGCTCCCGAAGCGGGTTGACACGGCGTTGAGCATAGCAGAGCAATTGGCATGCCACCACCTCGGGCAAACCAGCGGGCAAACCTTGAGAGTCAGCAAGCATCATGCCAATCGGCACGCCGCAGCAGTCCAGGGGGTAAATTGAATACGCGGCGACCAGGCCATC
Organism: Azoarcus sp.; assembly: GCA_031282905.1. GTDB lineage: Bacteria > Pseudomonadota > Gammaproteobacteria > Burkholderiales > Rhodocyclaceae > WRNU01. The sequence continues at coordinate 875 of JAITCV010000102.1, forward strand.
GTCACTTGAGGGTTTTCTGCTTGCATCAGACCTCGTAGCCTTCGTCCCGGTATTGCTGGAGTTTGTAGCGTAGCGTGCGTTCGGAGATGCCCAGTCTTTCCACGGTTTTCTTGCGCGAACCGCCCATCTCGCGCAGGGTGCCGAGGATGTGCTCACGTTCCAGGTCGCGCATGTTGCCGGAACGCGCCTCGGGCGTGGATGTGGACGCGAGGGACGGCGGAGCCATGGCGAACGGCGCGGGTGAGACCGGCGGAACCGCAGCCAGTGCGGAGGCGGCAAAACTTGCCGGGGGCGGCATCGCTGGCCGTGGCGTTGCCGCGCCTTCGTCCGTCCAGTGCGGCAGGCATATTTTCAGGGTGTCGGCGCTCACGGTGTCGCCCGGGGTGAGAATCAGCGCGCGATGCATGGTGTTTTCCAGTTCGCGCACGTTGCCCGGCCAGGTGTAGCGCGGCAGCAGCGCCTCGGCTTCGGGCGAGAACCATGCCTGCCGTCCGGCGCGCTGGGCGTGGCGCGCCAGGAAATGACGGGCCAGCGGCACGATGTCGCCCAGACGCTCGCGCAGGGCGGGAATGGCCAGCGGGAAGACATTGAGGCGGTAATACAAATCCTCGCGGAAACGTCCGGCGGCGATTTCCCGTTCCATGTCGCGGTTGCTGGTCGCCAGCACACGGATGTCGAGCGGCACGGGTTTCTTGCCGCCGACGCGCTCCACTTCCCGTTCCTGCAATACCCGCAACAGCTTGGCCTGGAGACCGAGCGGCATTTCGGAGATTTCGTCGAGCAGGATGGTGCCATGCTGGGCTTGTTCGAACTTGCCCGGTTGCGCGCTTTGCGCGCCGGTAAACGCGCCTTTTTCGTAGCCGAACAGCGTCGCTTCGAGCAGGTTTTCGGGAATGGCGGCGCAGTTGATCGCCACGAACGGCGCGGCGCGGCGCGGCGAGTGGTGATGGATGTAACGCGCGAAGACTTCCTTGCCGGTGCCGGATTCGCCGGTCAGCAGCACAGTGGCATCGGTTTCCGCCACCCGCGCGGCGAGCGCGAGCAGATTGCAGGTCTGGATATCTTCGGCGATGGTGTCGTCTATTCCGGGCGGCACCGCCGCATAGCGGCGCACGCTCTCCAGCAGGATGTCCGGCTCGAACGGTTTCATCAGGAAATCACACGCGCCGCCGCGCATCGCCGCCACCGCTTTGTCGACGTCGCCGTAGGCGGTCATCAGGATCACGGGCAATTGCGGCTGGCGGCGGCGGATTTCGCCGAGGAGTGCCAGCCCGTCCATCGGCTGCATCTTCAGGTCGGTCACCACTAGGTTGAAATGGTGCTGGTCGAGCGTGGCCAGCGCCGCCGGGCCGCCGTCGACCCCGGTCACGCCGTGTCCGGCCATCTCCAGAGTGAGGCACACCGCATCCCTCAGCGCGGCGTCGTCTTCGACGATCAGGATATTCAGATGTTCGATCATGTCTGCGCTCCCGCGGGTAGCAAGGGTAAGGTCAGGGTAAAGGTCGAACCCGCGCCGGGGGTGGATTCGAGCATGATGTCGCCGCCATGGCCGCGCGCCACGCCGCGCGCGATCGCCAGCCCCAGTCCGGTGCCTTCGGTGCGGGTGGTGAAGAAGGGCTCGAACAGGCGCGCTTGCAAATCGGGCTCGATGCCGCGGCCATCGTCCTGGACGATGAAGTGTACTTCCTTGCCCCATTCGCCCTGCCCCTGGCGCACTTCGCAATTCACTCGTCCTCCGGCGGCGGTGGCCTGGATTGCGTTTTCGAGCAAATTGGTCAGCGCGCCGCCCAATGCCTTGCGGTCGCCATGAACGAGCAGATCGCCGCATTCGCAATGGCTGGAAAAGGCAATCTGCCGGGCGCGGGCCAGCGGCTCCAGGGTATGGGTGAGCTCCGCGACCAGTTCGCCGACCACGAAGTCTTGCCGCCCCAAACTGTCGCCGCGGGCAAAAAGCAGCATGTCGCGGATCAGCCGTTCGAGGTAACGCAGGCGTTCGATCGCGCGTTCGGCCACTTTCATGCGCTCGACCGGCCCGAGTTCAGGCTGGCGCAAATTGCCGGTGTAGAGCAGGGCCGCGGCCAGCGGCGTACGCAATTGGTGGGCAAGCCCCGCGACCATTTCGCCCATGGCCGCCAAACGCTCGTTGCGCTCGGCAGCCAGCCGCATGCGGTGGGTTTCGGTCACGTCCTGCAACAGCAGGATGCGGCCTTCGCCGGATTCGAGCGCGGTTTCGGAGACCGCCAGCCGCCTTGCACCTTCGGGCCGCGCCAGGCTGCGCTCGCCGGGGTTTTCCGTGGGCATCAGCGCCGCCGCCACCGTGAGCCAATCCTGGCCGACGACATTGCCGCTCAAAAACAGCCCGGCGGCGCGATTCATCTGCTCCACCTTGCCGTCGCGGTCGAGCACCACCACTCCGGCGGGCAAGGCTTCCATCAACACGGCAAAACGCTCGGAGAGTTGCGCCACCTGGGCCTGCAAGGCGTTGTACGCTTCGGAGAGTTCCTCGGAAGCGCGGTTGAACAGGGTAAACGCCTCGGCAAGCTGCGCGGCGGAAAGCGGCGCATCCCCAGCGGGCGGCGAAGCGAAGGCGGAGGGCATCATGGCGGCGATCCTGATTACACGACGGGCACTCTACGCGCGCGGGCGTCCAGATCAACCGGCAAACAGGCGGCAAAAAATGCCGCTTTTCGACCGACCCGAAACAGGCGCCACGGCGGACAATGCCGCTATCCATAGAATGGGCAAGCCAGGGGTACAGCATGGCCACCGCAGAAAACATCGCAGGAAACCCGAACGCGCTGGATGCCGCACCGGAAAACAGCAACGCCTTGCGCGCCCGGCTGCAACAACTCATCAGTAACGCGCGCGCGCTCACCCAGCCGCAAAAAATTGCCGCCGCCGCAATGCTCGCGCTCGCCATCGCCTTCATCGCCGGCATTGTGTTATGGAACCGTGACCCCGGCACCGCCGTGCTTTTTGCCGATTTCGACAGTCACGATGGCGGCGAAATCATCTCCGCGCTCCAGGCCCAGAACGTGCCCTACAGCATGTCGAAGGATGGCCGCGCCATCCTGGTGCCCAAGGCCATGGTGCATGAAACCCGGCTGCGGCTCGCCGCGCAGGGATTGCCGAAGGGCGGCATCGTCGGCTTCGAGCTCATGGACAACCAGAAGCTCGGCATGTCGCAGTTCAACGAGCAGGTGAATTACCAGCGCGCGCTCGAAGGAGAACTCGCGCGCACGATCCAGTCGCTGTCCTCGGTGGCGGGCGCGCGCGTCCATCTGGCGATACCCAAACAGACCGCCTTTCTGCGCGACAACGAAAAACCCACCGCCTCGGTCATGGTGCAACTGCGTCCCGGGCGCTTCCTCGACGCCAACCAGGTCGCCGGGATCGTGCATCTGGTGTCGTCGAGCGTGCCCAAGATGAACGAATCCGGCGTCAGCATCATCGACCAGCATGGCGAACTGCTCACCCGCTCCCCCGACGACAAGAACCGCAGCGAACTGGATCCGGCGCAACTGCGCTATATCGAGGAAGTCGAAACCGCTCTCAACCGCCGCATCGACAACATCCTGACCCCCATCTTCGGCAGGGATAATTTTCGCGCCCAGGTCGCGGTCGACATCGACTTCAACCAGGTCGAACAAACCGCCGAAACCTACAAGCCCAACCCCTCGCCCGACCAAGCCATCCGCAGTCAGCAAACCATCGAGCAACAGACCCGCGACCAGGGGCCGCAAGGCGTGCCGGGCGCGCTCACCAACCAGCCGCCGGTGCCCGCCATCGCGCCCATCACCGTGCCGCCGGTGCCCGCCACCGGGCCGGGCGGCCAGCCGTTGACCAACAGCCGTTCGGCGGTGCTCAACTACGAACTCGACCACACCATCCAGCACGTCAAGCAATCGATCGGCCAGACCAAGCGGCTGACGATCGCCGTGGTGATCAATCACCGCAACCTGCAAATCCCCGGCGGCGAACCGCAAACCCTGCCGATCAGCGATGATGAAATCACCCGCATCACCGGCCTGGTGCGCGATGCCGTCGGCTACAACCCCGCGCGCGGCGATACGATCAGCGTCACCAGCAGCCCGTTCGCCGAATCCACCCTCAAGCCGCAATATCCATTGTGGAAAGATCCGGAAGTCCTCGCGCTTGGCAAGGAAAGCCTACCCTACATAATGACCTTCATCGCCATTCTCCTGGCCTATTTCGCCATCATCCGCCCGCTGCTGCGCGTGCTGATGCCTCCGCCCCCGCCCAGGACGGACGGAAAAGCCGGTGAAACGGAAAGGGAAATGGAACCGGGCGATGGCTACGATGACGCTATCGTCGAACTCACCGCAGAAGCAACCGAGGAAGACAGTTACGAGAAACGAGTGGAACGCGCGCGCGAACTTGCCCGCTCCAATCCCAAGCATGTCTCCGAACTGCTCAAGGAATGGATGGGGCTCAATGAAGAAGGAGGACGCAAATAATGGCCGCAGCCAACCCCGAAGAGGGCCTGGAAAAAGCCGCCCTCCTGCTCGTCACCCTGGGCGCGGACGAAGCCGCCGAAGTGCTCAAGCACCTCGGCCCGCGCGAAGTGCAGAAACTGGGCATGAAAATGGCCACCATGCCCGCGCAGCAACGCGCCAAGGTCGAACCCCTGCTCGTCGAACTCAACGAACATTTCGACAAGGGCATAGCCATCCAGGCCGACGAAGAACAGATCCGCCTGATGCTGACCAAGGCGCTCGGCGACGAACGCGCCGCCCACCTCATCTCGCGCGTATTGCAAGGCTCGGACACCGCCGGGATCGAAAACCTGAAATGGCTCGACCCCTCGACCGCCTCCGACCTGATCAAGAACGAGCACCCGCAGATCATCGCCACCATCCTCGTCCACCTCCCCTACGACCAGGCGGGCGAAATCCTCAAGCATTTCTCCGATCGGCTGAGGAATGACGTGGTGCTGCGCATCGCCACCCTCGATGGCGTCCAGCCTCAAGCGCTGAAGGAACTCAACGAATCGCTCACCAAGATGCTCTCGGGCGCGGCCGCCACCAAGAAAGCGGCGATGGGCGGGGTGCGCCACGCCGCCGAAATCCTCAACTTCGTCGGCGCCGCCGCCGAAACCGCGGTACTCGACAACGTGCGCGATTACGACCCCGAACTCGCGCAGAAAATCCTCGACGAAATGTTCGTGTTCGAAAACCTGCTCGACATCGACGACCGCGGCATCCAGACCATCCTGCGCGAAATCCAGTCCGATTCGCTCATCATCGCCCTCAAGGGTGCCTCGCCCGAACTCCGCGAAAAGGTTTTCAAGAACATGTCGAGCCGCGCAGCCGAAATGATGCGCGAAGACCTCGAAGCCAAAGGTCCGGTGCGGCTCTCCGAAGTCGAAGCCGAACAAAAGGAAATTCTCAAGGTCGTCCGCCGCCTGGCCGAAGAAGGCCAAGTGGTCATGGGCGGCAAGGGAGGCGACGATGGTTTCGTCTGACGTCTCGCCCCCATCCGTCGCGGGTATATTCGCCCACGGCGCCTCCCGCAGGGGCGAGGCATGCCTCGCCCCTGCGACGCCACCGGCGAAAGAAAAAACGGCGGCATCCCAGCGCGCCGTCGGGAGTCCGTCATGAATTTCACCCGCCACCAAGCCGTCGGCGCTTATCAACGTTGGGAACCGCCCGCGTTCGATGCGCCGCCGTCTGCGGAACAAGCGCCCTCCCCGCCTCCCGAAGCCGACACGCCGATCGCCGAAGCCCCCATCCTGCCCCCCGGCGTCAAACTGCCGACCGCCGAAGAAATCGAGCACATCCACGACGAAGCCAGGAAAAACGGCTTTGAAGCGGGCTTTGCCGAAGGCCGCGAAGCCGGTCATGCGGCGGGTCTGGCCGAAGGCCGCGAAGCCGGGATGGCCGCGGGACGCGAAGCGGGCTTCACCGAAGGACAACAAACCGGCTTCGCGATGGGACAGCAAAAGGGTTTTGCCTCGGGCAAGATCGCCGTGGTCAATGAAATCACCCGCCTGCGCGAGATTTTCGTCAACCTCGAATTCGCCCTCACCCGGCTCGACACCGAAATCGGCGAAGAACTGATGGCGTTGGCAATCGAACTCGCGCGCAAGGTGCTCCAGCACACCCTCGACACCCAGCCCGAAGTCATCAAGGGCGTCATCCACGAAGCGCTCCAGCACCTGCCCCACAAGCAGGCGGAAATCCATCTCAACCCCGACGACATGGAACTGATGCGCAAACACCTCGATGACAAGACCCACGAGGAAGAACACCGGCTGATCGAAGACGATTCCGTTTCGCGCGGCGGCTGCCGGATCGAAGCCGCTGGCGCCCAGATCGACGCCACCATGGAAACCCGCTGGCGGCGCGTACTCGAAAGCCTGGGGCGCAAACACTCGCCCTGGGAGCCGCTGCCGCCACTGGCAAGCTTGGCGAAAGCCGACGCCGGAGCTGCGGCTGATTCCGTGGAAGAAGCCGAAACGCCCGCCATTCCCCCCCAAGCGGAAATCTCCCCCAACCACGCAGCGGCGGATGGCGGCCCCGCGCCCGCTGACGCGCAAACCCACGATGAAGCTCTCCCAATCGAGACTGCAACCGAAGCCGTGGAAAAAGCCGAAACGCCCGCCACGTCGCCCCCGGTGGAAATTCCCGAACACACAAACGCAGCGGCGGATGACGGCCCCGCGCCCGCCGATGCGCAAACCCACGTCGAACCCCCGCCTCCCCCGGTCGCCGAGGAAACAACAGGAAACACGGAAGATGAAAGCGCACACTGAAATCTGGCGCGCGTTTCTCGAAGATGGCCGCCGCCTTGCTGCCAGCGTCGATCCCTTCCAAAGCGCGGGACGGCTCACCCGGATCAACGGCCTGGTGATGGAAACCTCCGGACTCAAGCTACCGCTGGGCTCGGGTTGCCAGATCACCGCCCCGGGCGGCGGCTGTGTCGAAGCCGAAGTCGTCGGTTTCAACGGCGAAAAACTGTTCATGATGCCAATCGACGCCGTCGTCGGCCTGGCCCCCGGCGCCCTGGTGCTGCCGATGGAAAGCAACCACCCCCTGCTGACCCCAGGACAACGCATCAACCCGCAACGACGCGCCTCGGATCGCGCCAAACACCTGCCGGTAGGCGACGCCCTGCTTGGCCGGGTGGTCGATGGCGGCGGACGTCCACTGGACGCCCTGGGCACGCTGGAAACCGAAGAAAGCCGTTCGCTGCAAGGACGCCCGATCAACCCGCTCAGCCGCGCCCCCATCCGCGAACCGCTCGACGTCGGCATCCGCGCGATCAACGGCCTGCTCACCATAGGCCGGGGGCAGCGCATGGGCCTGTTCGCCGGTTCCGGGGTGGGAAAATCGGTGCTGATCGGCATGATGGCGCGCTACACCGAAGCCGATGTCATCGTCGTCGGCCTGATCGGCGAGCGCGGGCGCGAAGTCAAGGAATTCATCGAAGAGAGCCTGGGCAGCGCCGGCCTGGACCGCTCGGTGGTCGTCGCCGCGCCGGCGGACACCAGCCCGTTGATGCGCCTGCAAGGCGCGGCCTATGCCACAACCATTGCCGAATACTTCCGCGACCAAGGCAAGCAAGTGCTGCTGGTAATGGATTCGCTTACCCGCTACGCCATGGCCCAGCGTGAAATCGCGCTGGCCATCGGCGAACCGCCGGTCACCCGCGGCTACCCGCCTTCGGTATTCGCCCTCCTGCCCGCGCTGGTCGAGCGGGCGGGCAACGGCACGGAAGGCGGCGGCTCGATCACCGCTTTCTACACCGTGCTGGCCGAAGGCGACGATCAGCAAGACCCGATCGCCGATTCGGCAAGAGCCATCCTCGACGGCCACATCGTGCTCACCCGCAGCCTCGCCGACCAGGGCCACTATCCGGCGATCGACATCGAGCAATCGATCTCGCGCGCCCAGCACAACCTGATCGGCGACGAGCAATTCGACAAGGTGCGCCAATTCAAGCAACTCTTCTCGCGCTACCAGCGCGCGCGCGACCTGATCGCGGTCGGCGCCTACCAACCCGGCGGCGACCCCCTGCTCGACAACGCGGTAGCCATCCATCCCCGCCTCGAAGCCTACCTCCAGCAACGCATCGACGAGCGCGAGGACTATCCCAACGCAATGGACAGGCTCGACCAGCTTTTCAGCGCTTGATATCTGGCTGTCTGGACTTTGATCATTTCAAACACCACGGAAGATTTGCATTCTCATGGGAAGAGCATGACGATGCACGAGTCTTGCGGACACCCTTGGCTGGACATAACGAAAATGAAGCAATTCAACATGAGGCACATCCTCAAAAACACGTTGGCCTGTCTGGTTTTGTTTGCCGTACCACTGAGCCACGCGTGGTCTGATCTGGGAAGCATGGCCGCTTCCGTCGTCAATATCAGTGATACAGCCGCGGTAAAGTTCATTTGGACGAATATCGACATCATCGGTTTGGTGTGGGCGACGGTGAAACATACGTTGTTGTTTCTTGTCTTCAGCCTGCTGGTCTTGTTCTTTTGCCGGAAGCGGCGCTGGTTCAAGCGGGCGAATCCGATTTGGGATAAATTCACTTATCTCTATTATCTTTATATCCCGGTCGTATTCATGGCGCTTGGCGCGGTATATGGCGCTTTGTCCAATATGGAACAGCAATCATTTTCCATTATCAAGGATAAACTGGCGCCGCCTGTCAATAGCTTCCTTATTTCTTCCCTGAACGATCTGCCCGCAGACTATCATGATGCGCTCGCGCAGATGACGCCTGAAGATGCGTTGCAATATACGAGGGTTATCATTGAAACCAGTTTGGACAAAACGCTCAAGGAAGGGACAAGCCGTATCGCGGATTTCTGGCAGAAGCTCCCTGGAGATGGCCGTACTTTTATCGTCGATGTTTGTGTTGACATCGTGTTGGGTAAAGTGGCGGGCATCGTTGGCTTGAGCCGAGGCGAGGTGAAACAGGGGCTGAATGCCATGAAGAAGGAAAACTTTCTCGATCTGATCAAACAAGGTGGCGATTTGTTCGGCGATTATGCCGCAGCGAAAGTTCGCGGCATGATTCGTGGCTATCGCGTTTTCGTCATGTTGATTTTTGTTTTGGCGCTGTTCGTTCCCGTGGTGGATACCTTGATCGCCCGCGGACGCGAAAAAACATTTCCATCGAGCGTGTGAACATGCCCTACATTCGGACGTTTTCGATGAGATCGAGCGCACGGCGGTGCCCAAGCGTGAGGTGTTTACCAGACACTCGATTCCACGGCAAAGCCTTGCCACTCAAGGGAAATTCGGGAAATTCGTCTGGCGGGGGGAGGAAGTTCAGTTTAAGACGTTCGCGTGCGCGATTACTCTGTCATGGCGCTTGCCATCTCTCACCTGCAAGGCTATCTGCGCTAGAATGTCCGATTCTCCTGCTCACCCATTACACCGGATTACTCGATGAAAAGACCGCGCTCCAAGCGCCGTGGCGGCATCGGTCGGCACACTGAAGACCTCCTGCGGCTGGCTACCGGACTGGCCGAGTCCTGCTGCCGGGTTGAAGACCGTTATTGGGAAAACCATCTTGCCGCGGCAATCGACGCCACGCTCAAGCATGACGACGAAGAAACACTCGATACCGCGCTCGACCAAGCCTTTGCCCATGACGGCAGGTTCTATGAAGAACTGGTCAACGCCATCGAATCGCGCACGGAATCTCCCGAGCTTTCCGGGAACCACGACATCGTGCTCATCGCCGCGCCGGTGCTGGCATGGTCGCGTTTCCTGATCCCCGCCCGCGCGCTTCCCGCCGCCACGCTTGCCAACCTGCGGGTACATCTGGCCGCGCATGTGCTCGCCCGCAATGTCCGGCTGGCGCTGGCCGATTTCCTGTTCAGTCCCGACCAATTGCCGCAGGGATATTGTGCCACGGCCAAATTTGCGGAAGTCATCGGCCGCGCCGCGCTCGACGGACAGGATTTACATATCGACGCCAGCGAGTTGCCGGAAAGCGCGCATTTCCTCTCCGACACCCGGTATCTGCTCGCCGCGATTGCCGTGCCACATGGCGCGGCGGCCTTTCGCTGGCAGGAAGCCGATGGCGACCGCGTCGAAGCACTGACGCAATGGCGCACTCAGGGCGGCAGTTGCCTCTCGCCGCTCCTGCCCGGATGCGTATTGGATTTCGTCCTGCCGGAAGCCTATTTCTCCGCATGGCGCGCGACCGACAAGGCAAGTCGCCCCTATTCGGTGCGCGCCTCGACCGCGTTCCTCGCCACCACGCTCGATGTGCCCATGCTCAAATTGCGCGCGGTCGTCGCGCCGTTCTGGGATGAACAGATCGAGGAATACCGCATCGGCTTCACCCTCACCGATAACGACGAAGTCGTGCATGGCGTGGTTTGGCCGCTTCTGGGCAGCGAAGACGAAGATGCGCAAGTCGAAATCGAAGCCATCCTGCGCGAATGTGGCATCGGCGAAATCCGCATGCTCGACCACCGTTTTCCGCTTGAATATTGCGAAGACTGCGGCGCGCCGCTCTACCCTTCACCCGAGGGCGAAATCGTACACGCGGAAATGCCCGAAACCGAAATCGAGCAAATTCCACGGCATCTGCATTGAGTGAACACCAGGCGCATCGCGACAATTCCTGAAACCCAGATACTGCTTTTCAGGGATATGTCCGGTGCCCCCGCCGCGCGGCGAAGCTCGACAACCATAAAATACCAGCTATTGGCATAAGTCCGCCAGCATTCTCGTTCCAGATCGAAAATACAAAGCAGAGCGTTACCCGTATAATTGGGCATCGTATCCACAGGACAAAAATCATGAGTCAGCGCGTGAAAGTCTGGGATTTACCCACCCGTATTTTCCACTGGACCCTGGTGGCCCTCACCCTCGCAACCTTTGCCTCAGGTTTCGAGGGTGGCAACTGGATCGAGTGGCATGGTCGTCTGGGCCTGGCCATCGTTGGGCTGATCGTCTTCCGCTTGGTGTGGGGAATAATCGGTTCGACCTACGCCCGTTTCGCCCAGTTCATCCCTGGTCCGAGGCGGATACGGGCCTATCTGCGCGGCCAGTGGCATGGCCTCGGACACAACCCGCTGGGGGCATTCTCGGTGCTTGGCCTGCTCGCGCTGATGAGTTTCCAACTTGCCAGCGGCTTGATCGCCGATGACAGCATTTCTTTTACCGGCCCGCTCAAGGATTTGGTGAGCCAGCGCGTCAGCGACCTGTTTACCGGCCTGCATCGCCAGAACATCTGGCTGATCATGGGGCTGGTATCGCTGCATGTGGCTTCGATCGTGTTCTACCGTCTGGTGAAGAAAGACGATCTGCTCACACCGATGATCACCGGCACCAAAAAAACCGATGACCCGGCGGCAAT
>JAITCV010000117.1 GCA_031282905.1 Azoarcus sp.
GGTTTCCGGAAATGGAAAAAGCGGGTCGCAAGACCCGCTTTTTTTATGAAGGGCCGACCCGCAAGAAGTAAGAATTTGCACAATTCCCTGCGCAGGACACGGTTTTATCGCCTCTTTGCGCTATACTTGCAGCTTTGCCTTTGAGGGAGTCGTTGCATGTTCAATTTACATGGAAAAAAAGGGCTGGTCGTCGGCGTTGCCAACAACCAGAGTATCGCCTATGGCTGTGCCAAGGCTTATGAGCTTTGTGGCGCGGATCTTGCCATTACCTATCTGAACGCCAAGGCTGAGCCGCATGTGCGGCCGCTCGCCGAGATGCTGGGAGCTTCCATCATCGAACCGATGGATGTGGAGCAGCCGGAGCAGATGGCGGCGGTTTTCAAGATCATTGAAGAAAAATGGGGGCGGCTGGATTTCGTCCTGCATTCCATCGCCTTTGCCCCCAAGGAAGACCTGCACGGTCGTGTCGTGGATTCCAGCCGGGAAGGCTTTCTCCGCACCATGGATGTTTCCTGCCATTCTTTCGTGCGGCTGGCGAAAATGGCCGAGCCGTTGATGAAAGATGGCGGCTGCATGCTCACCATGAGCTACATGGGCGCCGATGAAGTCATCAACAACTACGGCATCATGGGGCCGGTCAAGGCGGCCCTGCAGTCCGTTTCCCGTTATCTTGCCTCCGAATTGGGTCCGCGCGGCATCCGGGTACATGCCATTTCCCCGGGACCGTTGAAAACCCGCGCCGCTTCCGGCATCAAGGCCTTCGACGCTCTGATGGAAAAGGCCGTTGAGCGCTCGCCCCTGCACACCCTGGTTTCCATTGAAGACGTGGGGGCCCTGGCCGCCTTTTTGACCAGTGATGTCGCCAAGACCCTGACGGGTGGTACCATCTACATTGATGGTGGCTACAACATCGTTGGCTGACCACTTTCATTTCCCATAAAAAAGTAAAGGAGACAAAATGACGATACCTGTCATCACCAGCAAAGAGGAACGCCTGGAACGCCTGGTTGCGCGTGTCAAGGGCCAACCGGTCATTCCGGTCGCCGTCGTCTATCCCTGCGACAAGGAATCCCTGCGAGGCCCGAGCATGGCCGCGCAGGCGGGGGTAATCAACCCCATCCTGGTCGGTCCGGAAAAGAAAATCCGTGCCGTGGCGGCGGAATTCGGCATTGATCTCGGCACACTTCGCATCGTCGATTGTCCTGACGAACACGCCGCCTGCGCGGAAGCCATCGCCCTGATCCACGCCGGCGAGGCGGAGGCTCTGATGAAGGGCAGCCTGCACACGGATGAACTGATGGGCGCGGTAGTTTCCCGCGCCAACAATCTGCGCACGCCGCGCCGCATCAGCCATGTTTTCGTCATGGACGTGCCGACCTATCCCAAGCCCATGCTGATTACCGACGCTGCGGTGAATATCGCGCCGACGCTGGAAGAAAAGGCGGACATCGCCCAGAACGCCATCTATCTCGCGCATGCGTTGGGAGTTCCCGAACCCAAGGTGGCGATTCTCGCCGCCGTGGAAACCGTGAATCCCAAGATGCCGTCCACGCTGGAAGCCGCCGCCCTCTGCAAGATGGCGGACCGTGGCCAGATCAAGGGCGGGGTGCTGGATGGCCCGCTGGCTTTCGACAATGCCGTTTCGACCGAAGCCGCGCGCATCAAGGGCATCAAATCCCCGGTGGCCGGGCAGGCGGATATTTTCCTGGTTCCGGATCTGGAAGCCGGCAACATGCTTTTCAAGCAGTTGGAATATCTTTCCTTTGCGCTTACCGCGGGGGTCGTGCTGGGCGCCAAGGTGCCGGTCATCCTCACCTCCCGCGCCGACACGGCGGAAACCCGCGTCGCCTCCTGTGTCGTCGCCGCCCTTCTCGCCCACGCCAATCGCAAAAAAGGAGCCTGAGCCATGAGCAACGCCATCCTTACCATCAACGCCGGTTCCTCGTCCATCAAGTTCGCCCTCTTCCCGCTGGCGCAGCAGATCGATTCCACCGCCGTCATTGCCGGGCAGATCGACGGCATCGGCACCGCCTCCGCCAAACTGGTGGCCAAGGACAAGACGGGAGAAAGAATCGCGGACGAAATATTGCCGGTCGAAAAACCCAATCACAAGGAAGCCTTCGACCATCTGCTTTCCTGGTTCACCAAGCGTGCCGCCGACTGGAAGATCATTGCCGTCGGACACCGGATCGTGCATGGCGGTCAGCTCTACTCCAAGCCGGTGAAGCTGGAAGCCGACACCCTGGAAAAACTGACCGGCCTCATCCCGCTGGCGCCCTTGCACCAGCCGCACAATCTGGCCGGCATCCGCGCCATCCAGTCGCTGATGCCGCAAGTGCCGCAGGTCGGCTGCTTCGACACCGCCTTCCACCGCAGCCAGCCCGAAGTGGCGCAATTGTTTGCCATTCCCCGCCACATCACGGCGGAAGGGGTGCGTCGCTATGGCTTTCACGGCCTTTCCTACGAGTACATCGCGCGCGCCCTGCCCGAGCATTCTCCCCGCGCCGAGGGCCGGGTCGTGGTGGCCCACCTGGGCAACGGCTCCAGCATGGCCGCGATGGTCGGCAGGAAAGGCGTCGCCACCACCATGAGCTTTACGGCGATAGACGGCCTGATGATGGGCACCCGCACCGGCAACCTCGATCCCGGCGTGATTCTCTATCTCCTCGAAGCCAAGGGCATGGGCGTCAAGGAAGTCACCGACCTGCTGTACAAGGAATCCGGTCTCCTCGGCGTTTCCGGCATCAGCCAGGACATGCGCACCCTGCTGGCGAGCGACAAGCCGGAAGCGCATGAAGCGGTCGACATGTTCTGCTACCGTATCGCCCGCGAACTGGGCTCCATGGCCGCCGCCGCCGGCGGGCTGGACGCTCTGGTCTTCACGGGGGGCATCGGCGAAAACGCGACGGAAATCCGCCGTCGCGTCGGCATCCTGATTGCCTGGATGGGCGTCAAGTTGGACCCGGAAGCCAACGCACGGCGCGACATCCGGATCAGCGCCCCGGACAGCAATGTGGATGTGCTGGTCATCCCCACCAACGAAGAGTGGATCATCGCCCACCACACGCAGACCCTGCTGAACCTGTAATCCAGCCAGCAAACCTGCTCCAGGCGAAGCCGCATGGCTTCGCCTTTTTCTTGTGTGCGCCCAGCATTGCATTGGTTGAGGCGTATGGGTACAATTGTACTCATGCGCATCGAATTCGACCCCGACAAGGACAGGATCAACATTGCCAAGCACAATGGCCTGTCGCTTGCCGATGCCGAACGGGTGAGTTGGGACGAGGCAATCCATTACCCGGACAATCGTTTTGCGTATGGCGAAGCGCGAATTTCCGCGCTTGTTCCGTTTGAGAACCGTCTTTGCCACGTCACGTTCACCGAGCGCGGGGAAGACTGGATTCGCGTCATCAGCTTGCGTTATGCCGAAAGAACAGAGGTGGCCTTCTATGTCCGAAACTATCGTTAAAACCCGCCACGGGCGAAAACTCGTGATGCCCTCCGCCGAAGAAGACGCGGCAATCCATGCGGCGGCGCTGGCCGACGCGGACGCGCAACCCTGGACGGA
>JAITCV010000118.1 GCA_031282905.1 Azoarcus sp.
TTCCTGCGTAGAAACGCGATCTGGTTTTGCAGCGGCAAGGACTTGGGACACACGTCATGACAGGCAAGCAGCGACATGCAACCGAACACCCCGCTATCGTCGCCGATCAACTCATAGAAATCGCTGTCGCTGCGCATATCGCGCGGATCGAGGCGGAAACGGGCAATCTTGCCGAAACCCACCGCGCCGACAAAATCGTGACGCATTTGCGCGGTGCCACAGGCGGCCACGCAACAGCCGCATTCCACGCAACGATCCAGTTCATACACCGCCTCGGCGACTTCGGGCTCCATGCGCGTCTCGATCCTGCGCAGGTCATGCTCGGCCTCGCGCGCATGCAGCCAAGTCTCCAGCCGTTCGCTCATGCCCCGCATCCATTTGCCGGTATTGACCGAAAGATCGCCGATCAACTCGAAAAAGGGCAAGGGCGCAAGCGTGGTTTCGGCAGGCAATCCGCGGGTCAAAGTACGACAGGCAAGTTGCGGGCGGCCATTGACCATCATCGCGCAACTCCCGCAAATCCCGGCGCGACAGACGAAATCGAATTGCAGGGAAGGGTCCTGATGCTCCCGGATTTCATTCAGGGCGATGAACAGGGTCATGCTCTCGGCCTCTTCGATGCGGTAAGTCTGCATCCGCGGAGTAGACGACGGGGTATAGCGCAGGATATTGAAACTCAGGGAGCGATTGTTCGGTTTCGTATTGTTTGCCATGGGATTGGCTCCATTCATTGGGTTTGTTGCGCCGCGCGCGTGCGCACGGTGAGCACGCGGTCGACCGACTGCCATTGCTGTCTTTCCTCCTCGAACGCGGCGGCGGTCAAGGGCAGATGTTGCAGCCAGCCCGGAGGCGTCTCGACCACGAAGCCGTGGCGCGCGCGGGTCAGGCCGATGGCTGGCACCCCCCGATGGTCGCGGGCGCGATGAATGACCACGGCCAGGCGCAGGCAGACGATCAACTGCCAATCCGGGCTGGTCGGCTCGATGCCGGCAAGGCGTTCGAGCTTGCCGCGATGGGCAAGCACGATGCGCGCAAGCCGCGTCTGATCCATCTTCGAAAAACCCGGCATATCGGCGTTGGCAAGGATGTAGGCACTGTGCTTGTGATAGCTCGCATGGGCAACGGAAATGCCGATCTCATGCAACATCGCCGCCCAGCGCAGGAAACGGCGGTCGAGATTGGCCGCATCGGCCATTACCGGGTCAAGCTGTTCGAGAAGATGACAAGCGGTATCGGCCACCTGTCCGGCCTGGTTCGCGTTCACCCGGTAGCGGGTCATGAACGCATCGACGCTGGCATCGCGCAGATCATGATGATGGTAGCGCCCGAGCAGATCGTAAAGCACGCCCAAACGCAGCGCGCCTTCGGAAAATTCCATGCGTTCGAGGCCGAATTCCTGGAACACCGCGCTCATGATCGCCAGCCCGCCGAGGATGACCGGCACCCGGTCCCCCTTCAGCCCCGGCAGATCGACGGCATCGAGCCGCCCCGCGCGCAACAGCATCGCGCGCAAGCGCGCCAGACCGTCATGGGTGATACAGCCCGCCGCCAGCCCGTTCTGGTCGAGGATTTCCAGCAACGCCTTGGCTGTGCCGCTGGAACCGACCGCGATTTCCCACCCCGCCTCGCGATAATCATGCACGATGGATTGCAATTCCCGTCGCGCGGCCAGCATGGCTTCTTTCATCCCGCGCTTGTCGATACGCCCGCCGGGAAAATATTTGAGGCTGAACCCCACGCAGCCCATGTAGAGCGAATCGAGCAAAATGGGTTCGAAATTCTTGCCGATGATGAATTCGGTCGAACCGCCGCCGATATCGACGATCAGCCGCTGGCGCTGGGGATCAGGCAAGGTATGGGCAACGCCAACATAGATCAGTCGCGCCTCCTCGCGCCCGGCGATCACCTCGATCGGAAAACCCAGCGCCGCCTCTCCCTGCGCCAGGAAATCCGCCGCATTCTTCGCCACCCGCAAGGTATTGGTCGCAACCGCGCGCACGGCCTCGGGCGCAAACCCGGCGACGCGCTCATGAAAACGGCGCAGGGCGGAGATACCGCGCGCCATCGCCGCATCATCGAGAAATTTATCCGCCGACAATCCCGCCGCCAGCCGCACCGGCTCCTTGATACCATCCAGCGCGTAAATCTGGTCATTGACGATGCGCCCGACCTGGAGACGAAAGCTGTTGGAGCCAAGGTCGATCGCGGCAATCACGTCCTGCATCGTGTTCAAGCCCTGTTACCCGCAAAACGCGGCGGGGCGCCATTCTAGCATCCCTTTGACGGGCTCCCGTCCGCGCGCCCGCGCCATCGCCAGGAAGATGCCTTATGCATCAGCAGTGTAGTCGGATTTCATAGGGAGCTTCTCATGAAAACGTTTCCGCCAACGCCCGCGTTTTTTGTCTCCTGCCTCTGCGTTCCAGGTGGCCGCAATCGCGGCAGCCTCGCTATCGCTTACTTTTTCTATCTTCACCCCCTCAGCCATCACTTTTCGCGCGCGCCAGCAGCGCCACGGCCTGGACGGCGATGCCCTCGCCGCGGCCCGTAAACCCCAGCTTCTCGGTGGTCTTGCCCTTGACATTCACCCCGCCATGATCGATTTCAAGATCGGCGGCGATGTGCGCCACCATCTGCGCCGCGTGCGGCGTGATTCTTGGCGTCTGGCATATGATCGTTGCGTCGATATTCACCACCGCCCATCCCAGGGTCTTCACCCGCGCGAATGCCTGACGCAGCAGCACCCGGCTGTCGGCGCCGGCATATGCCTTGTCGCTATCCGGGAACATGCGCCCGATGTCGCCTTGCCCCGCCGCACCCAGAATGGCGTCGATGATCGCATGCACCAGCACATCGGCATCGGAATGCCCGAGCAAGCCAAACTCATGGGGAATCTTCACCCCGCCGAGGATCAATGGCCGTCCGGGCGCGAACGCATGCACATCGAACCCCTGGCCGATACGGAAAGGATAGGGATAACTCATCTCGTCGAAACCTCCCGGTTTTGCATCGAAACCTCCCGGTTTTGTATCGAAACCTCTCGGTTTTGCAGAATCCACTCGGCCAGATGCAAATCCAGCGGCCAGGTAACCTTGATATTGGTGGCGTCGCCCGCAACCAGCCGCGGCCTCAAACCGGCAGCCTCGATCGCGCTGGCCTCATCGGTCACATCGCGCACGCTCTCCAAGGCCCGACGCAATACCACGTAGCGGAACATCTGCGGCGTCTGCGCCTGCCACAAGCTATCACGCGCCACCGTCGCCACCACGCGGCGATGTTCATCGGCACGTTTCAGCGTATCGGCCACCGGCAGGGCCAGGATGCCGCCCACATCGTCATGGGCCAGTTCGCGGATCAGGCGTTCGACATGCCAGTTCGCCAGACAAGGCCGCGCCGCATCGTGCACCAGCACCCAATCGGTGGCGGCGGCCTCATTGGAGATTGCGCGCAAACCGGCGAGCACCGAATCGGCCCGCGTCGGCCCGCCGCAAAACAGCGGCGTGAGCCGGGGGCCAAGGCCGCGCCAATCGAAACGCGCCCATTCGGCATCGCTGACCGACAGCACGACGAACACCCGCTCGATTTCGGGCAATGCGCACAAGGTGGCCAGCGCGTGGCGAATCAACGGCTGCCCAAGCAAGGGCAAATACTGCTTGGGCCGCTCCGCGCCCATCCGGCTGCCGGAACCCGCCGCGGGCACGAGGGCGAAATAACGAGGGTGGAAATCTTGCATGGGACGGATTTAACCACGTAAGCCCCGCCCAGGCACGCCCCTGTTCCCTGATACACAGGCGCGGGAACGGATACACTTCCCTGCTCCGAAGACCGCGACATCGGCAAATCGAAGAAAAACGTCCCCCAACATGATCTCTCCCCATTCTCTCTTTGCCCTCCTCCGCCGTGAATGGCAACACCTGATCACCATCACCCCCAGCGAGCGCCCCTGGCAGATGCCGGCCGCCGCCGCCCTGTCGGTAGGCCTGCCGCTCATGGTCGGGGCGTATTTCGGCCACATGGATTACGGCCTGATTTCTTCCCTGGGCGGCCTGGTCTTCCTCTACACCCCGGAGACGCCGCTGCACCACCGCATGATCTCGCTCATCGCCTGTGCCTTTGCCATGACATCATGTTACGCCCTGGGCGTGATCAGCCATTTCTTGCCGGTCACGGTCATTTTTTCCCTCACCTTCATTGCCATTGTCGTGACCATGCTCTGCCGGTTCTACCGGGTCGCCTCGCCGGGCAGCGCCTTCTTCGTCATGGCGGCGGCCATCGGCGCGTACTCTCCCAGTGAAGTCCTGGAAATTCCCCTGAAAGTCGGCCTGATGACCCTGGGCTGCCTGCTGGCATGCATGATCGCGTTTGTCTATAGCCTCGACATGCTGCGCCGCCGCCCCGCCAAACCCATCGAGCCGTTGCCCCCGCCTACGTTCGACTTCGTGGTGTTCGATCCAATCATCATTGGCTGTTGCGTCGGCATCGCCCTGTTCTTCGCCTACCTCTTTCAACTTGAAAAAGCGTATTGGGTGCCGGTTAGCTGTCTCGTCATCATCCAGGGCGCGAGCCTGCGCGCCATCTGGGTCAAGCAATTCCACCGCCTGCTTGGCACCGGCATCGGTCTGCTGGTGGCCTGGGGCCTGCTTACGCTGCCGTTCAACGGCTGGAGCATCTCCTTCACGATGATGGCTTTGTCATTCATCGTCGAAACCACCGTGGTGCGCCATTACGGTTTCGCGGCGATCTTCATCACGCCGATGACCATCCTGCTCGCCGACGCCGCCACCCTCGACCCCAACGCCGTCGCCCCGCTGATCGAAGCCCGCTTTCTCGATACCGTCGTGGGCTGTCTCACCGGGTTTGCGGGAAGCATTTGCCTGCACAACCCGCGCTTCCGGGCGACGGTCGGCGGATGGATACGGCAGATCCCGTTGAAGAAGCGGGATGTTTGAGGCGAAGCCATGACGAATATATTAAAGAAGATGTCGTGGAGCTCGAGATGGCAAAGCCAGGCAAGTGCAGTGCGCCACAATGAGGTAGTGTTGCACGCTAATTGAACCTTATGAATTCAACCGTGAAAATGCCTGGAAACACAGCAACGGTGCGGCTTTGTAGGGGCGCGCTGCGCGCGCCCGCGGGCGCATGCAATGCGCCCCTACAGGCGTTATCGTTATCAAAAGACCTATCAAGAATAAGACA
>JAITCV010000148.1 GCA_031282905.1 Azoarcus sp.
GGGGCCGCTCTTTTCGGGAAACGAAGCGGCCCCCTTTAGTGCCTTTGAGTGGGCATGCGGCGCGTGCGCCGATATTTTTCTGTCCTCTTGACCCTCACAACCGGAAACGTCCCACCAGTTCGTTCAGTTCCGTGGCCAGGGTCTTGACGCGGCTGGCGGTGGCGCTGAGATTGTTGACCGCGTTGACGCTCTCATCGGTCATCTGGACGATGCGCTCGATGTCGCGGCCGATCAATTGGCCGGCGGTGTTTTGTTCGGAAAGCGCTTCGGTGATGGTCTTGACCGATTCCAGCGTGGCGTCGATGCGCCGTTTGACTTCTTCCATGGAGGTGCCGGTGTCGTTGGCCAATTGCACCCCTTCGGTCACCTTTGCCTGACTACTCTCCGTGCTCTCCAACGCGTGCGCGGTGCCGGCCTGGATGGCCTCGACCATGGAGACGATTTCGGCGGTCGAGGCGCCGGTGCGTTCGGCGAGCTTGCGCACTTCGTCGGCTACCACCGCGAAACCGCGCCCGGCTTCGCCGGCGCGCGCCGCCTCGATGGCCGCATTGAGGGCGAGCAGATTGGTTTGATCGGCAATGCCCTTGATGACATTGATGATCTTGCCGATTTCGGAGGATTGTTCGGCCAACTGCTTGATTCCCTCGGCGGTCACACTCGCCGCAGTGGTGATGCCGTTCATGCCCTCGACCGAATGGTGTACCACCTCGATGCCATGGGTCACCGCATTGCCCGATTCGATGGAGCTGCGATTGGCCTCCTGGGCGCAGTCCGCGATGTGGCTCACATTGACCGACATTTCTTCCACCGCTGCGGCGATGGCCGAGGTGGCCTCGTTTTGCACGCCGACCGCGCTCGTGACCTTGTTGCCGTCGCTTGCCATCGTGTTCGAATCGCTTTCGAGCCGTTCGGCGCCGGCGCGAATGCGGGTGATGATGTCATGGAGATTGCCGCGCATCTTCTCCATCGAACCCAGCACGCTGTTTTCCAGTCCCGCGCCCACTTCGATGCGGCGGCCCAGGTTGCCCGCGGCGATGTCCGCCACCCGGCTCGCCACTTCGCTCGGTTCGCCGCCCAGTTCGCGGCGTACCTGACGGGCGATGAAGAGCGCCAGCACGATGCTGACGAGGGAGGCAATGATGATCACCGCAAGATTGATGCTATCGGCCAGTGCCTTTTCCTCGACACTTTTGTCATATTCTTCCTTGGCCACGTCGAGCTGCAACTGGATCAATTCGGCGAATTTATCCGATAGCGGCTCGATCGTCGGATACAGATCGACGCGAGTGAACTCGGCCAGGCGTTCGCTGTCGCCGTCGCGCAGGATGGCCTTCAAGCGGTTGATCGGTTCGGCACTGGCCGCGCGCAGCCGCTCGACATCGGCGACCAAGATCTGTTCTTTCGGCACCAACTGGGTCGTGAGAAAACCGCGCCACAGGGCGGCAATCTCGGCCTCCGCCTTTTCGATGCGCTCGCGCGCGGTGCTGTAATCGATATTGCGGTTGCGCGCCTTGTGGGAGAGATCGACGATGTCTATCGCATACAGATCGGCGATTTTCTTGATGTCCCGCAACGGCACGACGCGATCCTGGTAGACCCGATTGAGCGCGTGTTCAGCATCTTCCAGGCCAATGTAGCCGCACAGTGCGATCGCCGCCATGCCGAGCACGGCGATACTGGTCATGAGGATGATCTTGTGGGCGAGTTTCATTGCTGTTCTCCATTCAAATGGCAGGTGTAATGGATTACGGATATCCAGTCCGTTTCATTAATCAGGGAAGACCATGTTGGCTGCGTCCCATTGTCCGCGTTTCGCGCGGCAAGTTGTAGTGTTCGATTGGGGACGGCATGGCAAAATGCCTATTTGCCATTGTGCGCATCGACCG
This sequence comes from Azoarcus sp., assembly GCA_031282905.1. GTDB lineage: Bacteria > Pseudomonadota > Gammaproteobacteria > Burkholderiales > Rhodocyclaceae > WRNU01. Next base: position 1,887 of record JAITCV010000148.1, read on the forward strand.
GACGAGCTTATGACGACCCCGCGATTTCATATCCCTGACGCATTGCCTCATGGCGGAGAAGTCGAACTGTCCGTAGCGGCGGCACATCACGCGCTCAAGGTTCTGCGGCTGGGCGCAGGCGACGCGGTGACGTTGTTCGATGGTTCGGGGGGCGAATTCGATGGACGGCTCGATGTGCGTGGCCGCGCGGTGTTTGCCGTCGATGGCCAGTGGCGGGAAATCGACCGCGAATCGCCGCTGTTCATCGTGCTGGCGCAGGCACTAGCCAATGGCGACAAAATGGACTGGATCGCGCAAAAAGCGGTGGAACTGGGTGCGGCGGGGCTGATTCCGCTGCGGGCCGAGCGTTCGGTGCTGCGTTTGAGCGGCGAGCGTGCCGACAAACGCCGTGAGCATTGGCGGCAAGTGATGATCGCCGCCTGCGAACAGTGTGGTCGCAATCGTTTGCCCCTGGTCGGCCCCGTCACCGATCTGGCGGACTATCTCGAACAGGAGGAATACACGCAGGCGCAGCGCCTGATCCTCTCCCCCGGCGGCGAGCGCCTGAGCATGATCGATCTCAGCCCCGAGCGTCCCATTCACCTGTTGATCGGCCCCGAAGGCGGCTGGAGCGCACACGAACTGGCGCTTGCCCGGGCCTGTCAGCCGGTCACGCTTGGGCCACGCACCCTGCGCACCGAAACCGCCGGCCTCGCCGCGCTCGCAGTCTTGCAGGCGATGTGGGGGGATGGCTGAAATTCAGGATTCGGAAAGAACGGCCAAAACGTTCAATGAAACCGCCTCTCAATATCGCCGAAAAAACGAAATACCACCCACCCCAACCCCATTGCACGTAGCCCCCCCCACCAACGCCAAGCTCAATGCCTCTACCCGATCCAATAACAACCACCCAGGGTCCATCCCCAGATCGACCAACATCCAACCCTCTGCCCCCATCAACAACACTTCACCCTTCTCCTCCTCACCTGCCCTATCCCTCCCCTTCCACCCCACCCGCAACATCACACTCCCCCCTCCACCACATATGAAATCAAATCCCAATAAACTCCCCTCCACCCCCGATAAGTCCCCTCCATTCAACTCAAAAACCAAACCCCTTTCACCCCGCAAAGAAAATGATTTCAACAACTCACCATCTCGCAACAAACTCCTCCCCGATCTGCCCCAGGCAACAGCTATCCCCCCAATGTCCAATACGCCAAATACACGCCGAAACAACTTGACCATATCATGTCTTTCAATTGTGATGGCATTGCGTGCGGCATAAGATGTGCTGTAGCCCACGATGAACCCTCCTTCATCCCGCGGTATGTAGTGATCCACCACGAAGCGATACAAATAGGGATTGCGCAGCGCCAGGCCCCCGCCGTCGTGGATGATGTTGTCCGCTTCCAGCAGCGCGATATCGGGTAAATTGGCTTTCAGGCGCTCGACTTCCTGTTTTTGCCGAGCAATGGACACCATGTTGTAGGGGGCACTCACCCCGACGACCGGATGGCGATCCAGGTAAAAATAGTGTGCGTTGCGCGAAGTCAAATCCAGGTAAGGCGCGCCGGGTTCGAGATGGGCGTTCAATAACGCGTTGAGACGAACCAGCCTGTCCCAGTGCTCATCTTCCACCTGCGCCTTGCCGATGTTCGTCAGTCCCGCGCTTGTTCCGTCACGCAGGGACAAGGTGGTGATTTTTGTCTCTGTCAGCGCGCGCGTCAGCGTTCGTGGCGAAAAATCCATCCCGCCCAGGCTCGCCGCGATGCAAGCGGTCAGGCTGACCAGCAACACCCGATGATCCGGTCTGATTGCCGGCCATAGCACCAGCGGCAACAGCGTCAGACAGGAGAGCGCCGTCATCGCGCCGGGACGCGAAATCGCCCCAGGGTCGATCCGCCCCATCGTATAGGGAATCATCAGCACGACGAATACCAACACGATGCGCGCTGGCCATATGTCATAGTGAGCACACGGCGCGCCGACACGCTCCTTACCGTGAGCCAACAGTGCGAGGCAGGCGAGCGGGGTCAGTACCCAGGCCATGCGGCTGAGTTCGAACAGCAAACCCGCGCGCCCACCCTGCAAGTTCCAGCTCGATGACCAGGGCACGCCATAGGCCACTTGGTTGATCGGAGCGTTTTCCATGACATATAGGATGGCGCCGCGCAGCATCGTCCCCAGCGGTGTCAACAGACCCAACAGACCCAACGCCAGCACGATTGCGCCGGGCACGGCGGCGGTGCGCCAGGCATCGTGCTGGCGCAAATCCAGCCACAGCCGCCATGCGCAATGCGCGGCGAGCGGCGAACTGGCGGCGATGAGCAGCAAGCCCTGCGCGGGCAGGCCGAGGATGAGGATGGGCGCGCACAGTAACCACACCGCCAGCCAGCGTGCCGGCCTGGCTCTCGATTCGGGGTTTGTCCACCACCACAGCAGCGGCGCGAGGAACAAAAAAGAGAGGCGTTCGTTGAACAGCAACACCGACGCCCCCGCCAGCCCCAGGCTGCCGGAAAAACGATATATGGCCAGAAAGGCGGCGAGGGCGAGCAGCGCGCGGGCGAGGCGGTGCGCTTCGAACCCGCTGCCGGCGAAGCCATCGTAGAAAAGTACGGACAAGAACATCGGCATGTCATCGTCGATCAAGCCATGGGCGGGAAAATAATCCACATAGGGTAGTGCGCCGTGGAGATAAGACCACACGCCAAGCAAGAATTCGCCAAAGTGGTAATCGTCCGGAACGATGAGCGGCGCGAGGGTATTACCCATTTTCAGTGCCAGCAACAGCCCGAAAATCGCCACCGGCGAATACAGTCGTGACCAATCCCGCTCTTTCGCCGGAAAAGTGGATTTTTCGCCCTCGTCAACCTCCGCGCCCTCGTCTCGTTGCGTGGATGAGCGGCGGAATATCCGGTAACGCCATGCCGCATCCGCAATGCCCCACGCCACCAGGGCGAGCACCAGGATTTTCAGCCCCACAGTCGTCTGGTATGCACTAATCTCACCATTGGGTTGCAGCAGTTTTGCTGGATAAAGGCACAGATATAACAAAGACATGCCCCATTGTCCGAGCAAGGCCAGCCGTGGCCAAAGCAAACTATCGCGCGCACAGGCGCGCAGGGTATGAAACAGGGCGAACGTCAGGGCGCACAAACCGATTGCGCCCGCGATGCGCAACCAGCCCTTGGGCTTGGTGATCTCCAGCCATTGCGTCCATCCCCACCCTGTCCACCTTTCCAACATGGGCGCGGCGCGACCCAGCGCGAGCAGGATTTCCAAAGGGATGAGGGCCAGCAGCAAGACGGTGAAAAAAACCAGACTCGATCTTTCCGGCGCGTTCGGGTTGCCAGCCTTGCCAGCTCGAATCACATCGACATGGCTGGAGAGCGTGAGGAAAGCCGTGGCGATGGCGGACAGGCAAAGAACGCGAGCACTGTCAACCAGACCCAGATCGAGAAAAGGACACAGCAACGCGGGGAGCGTCCACCACAATGAACAACTTGCAAATCGCATGGCAAATGCCGTGCCGAATCGTTCGCTCATGCGGGTGAAATGGGCGGTGAGAAAGCGCAGGCTGAAGAACAGCACGACGCAAAACACCGGAGCGGCGAGCAAATCCTGGAATTTGGTCTCTGCTTTCCAGGCTAGATGGCCCACGATGAAATCGGGATAATTTGGCGCCCATTTCAGCTGGAGGCATAGCCCCAGGGCGAACAGGGCCAGTACCGTGGCCGAGGACAGCGTAGCCAATTTGCCGGACAGAGGCAGTCGATGAAAGTAGATGAGCATTGCAGATGCCAGGAAAAATAGGCGGACGCGAAGCGCCCGATCGGGTCAAACCATGCTTTTCCGCTGTATGTTTTTATGACATATATCTCCTGCTTCTTGTTGCCACCGTATCGACTATACCTGTCGAGCAGCCTCGCCTGTACAAGACTGGCGGAATGGAAAAAAGCCGAAATACGAGCAAGCCGGTCGAGTACGAGCGATTGCTGTGGATACTTACTTCCTCCAAGTTTTCACGCCTCGGATTCGATATGGGGGCGGCCAAACACGGGAATGGAGAGGAAACATGCCACGAAAGTCCGAACTTCCGCCATTTTCCGGCAGTACGATGTCGAAATCCGTGTCGGAACATCGATCTCGCAAGCTTCCCAATAGAGGAACATTTCATTCTCTCGAACTGGTTTCAGTCATCGACCAGTTGAAGTTTGCCGAATTGACCCACGATCGTTCCCGAGGTGACTTTCTCACTGCCCGTCTTGGCCGGGGGAGAATGCTTGGCGAGGGCGCCGACGAATTCTCCCATGCGACGCACGGCCACGGTCGCCACTTCGCGGCGGAAATTCTCCTGCACCTCCTCGGAGGCCAGCGCCAGTGCGGACGGATTGATTTCGAGATAGGTCACCGCTTCCAGCGCGACCACGGTCATTGCTTGCTGATGCTTGAAACTATCGAGCCAGGCCGATTCGCCAAAGACCGCGCCCGGCCCCAGTTCCAACACCCGCCGCCCATCGACCGACAGTTCGACCCGTCCATCGAGGAGCACGCCGAAGCGCTGTTCGGTGCTGCCTTCCCGAATCAGCGTTGCCAGGGCTTCGGCCTTGAGCCAGGCACTGATGCGCAGCACTTCCCACAACTCGATATCATCGAACTCGGTAAAGAACGCTTGTTTGCGCAATAGCGAAAAACGCGAATCGTCGGCATGGATATCTTCATCGCCAACGATCTTGTAACGTACCGCCGCAAGTTCCTTGGCGAATTCGGCTCCATTCTTGTAGCGCGAATACAAATCCTTTTCCATCGCCTTGCGGATCACCTTGTCCATATGCTCGGACACATCCGGGTTGAGTTGCACCACCGAGGGGGGATCGGCATTGAGAATCTTGTAGACCAGTTGCGCCGGGTTGACCGCGCGGAAAGGCAACCGTCCAGCGAGCAGGTGGAACATCACCACTCCGAGTGAATAAAGATCGGTCTTCTGGTTGAGCGGGTAGCCCTTGATCTGCTCCGGACTCATGTAGGCGGGCGAGCCTACGCCCATGATGAAAGTCGAATCGGATTCGACTTTCTTGCTGATGTTGAGCGCCAAACCGAAATCGGTTATTCTTACATCATCGTTATCGTTGATCAGGATGTTGGCTGGCTTGATGTCGCGGTGTACGATGCCTTGGTGATAGGCATGGTCGAGCGCCATGCAACATTTGAAGATGATGCCGATCACGCGATGCACCGGCAGGCGATGCTCGAAAGAACAATATTTTTCCAGCGTGGTGCTGGGGAAGTATTCCATTACCACATACGCCTGTTCGGCCTCGAATATCCCTTCATGGATATTGATGATGTTGGGATGATTCAGCCGACTCGCCACCGCTTCTTCTGCACGCAGCAGTTTGAGCAGACGACGGTTCAGCTTGGCGCCGTCATTCGCATCGGCGCCGAAACGGATAAGCTTGAGCGCAACCGGTTCGGCGTGTTTCGGGTGTTTGGCGAGATAGACGGTCGCTGTCGCCCCCCGCCCGATTTCGCGCATGATCTGATATTCACCGACCATCGCGGGCATTTTTTCCTTGCTGTTTCCGCTCACTTTCCCACTCCGTATATATCAATGGCATGCTCGGACCTTGTTCGATCCTGGTCTCCGATCCTGGCGCGACGCCATGACCGTATTGCCCATGAGCGCCAAGCCATTACACTGCCACACTGCCGCGCACATACCCGATTCCGGAGTCTACCTTGAGCCTTGCCGCCGATCTCATCATTCATCCGCGCTGGTTGATTCCGGTCGACCCCGCAAACCGCGTGCTCGATCATTACAGCCTTGTCGTTCGCGCGGGCATCATCCTCGACATTTTGCCTCAGGACGAAGCGCGCCGACGTTATCACGCCCCTGAAGTCTTCGAACTTCCTGGGCGTGCCCTGATCCCCGGCATGGTCAATCTGCATGCCCACGCCGCCATGAGCCTGATGCGTGGCCTGGCCGACGACCTGCCGCTGGCGCGCTGGCTCGAGGATGTCATCTGGCCCACCGAACGCAAACACATGTCGCCGGGCTTCGTTCGCGATGGCGCCTTGCTTGCCGCGCGTGAAATGCTGCGCGGCGGCATCACCACCTGCAATGACATGTATTTTTTCCCCGCCGCCAGCGCCGAAGCGTTCTCCACGGCGGGCATGCGCGCCATCGTCGGTCTGCTCGTGATCGGTTTTCCGAGCGCATGGGCGAACGATCTCGACGATTACCTGCGCCGGGGGCTTGTCGTCCGCGACCAATGGCAAGGTCATCCCCGGATCGGTTTCGCCCTCGCCCCGCACGCGCCTTATTCCGTCGCCGATGCGGGACTCGAACGGGTTGCCATCCTGGCCGCCGAGATGAATCTGCCTATCCATATTCATGTGCACGAGACCATCGGCGAAATCGACGACGCGCTGGCTTCGTCCGGCATGCGTCCGCTGGCCCGGCTCGAACGCCTGGGTCTGCTCGGGCCCACCTTGACCGCGGTCCATACCGTTCATGTCAACGAGACCGATCTTGCCCTCCTTGCTCACCATGGCTGCAATGTCGCCCACTGCCCGACCTCCAACATGAAACTTGCCAGTGGCATCATGCCGCTGGCCGCCATGCTCGATCGCGCCATCAACATCGGTCTGGGCACCGATGGCGCGGCAAGCAACAACCGTCTCGATCTTTTCCAGGAGATGCGCCACGCCGCGCTGCTTGCCAAGGTGACAGGCAACGACGCTTCAGCCGCGCCCGCGCGCGCCATGCTGCGCATGGCCACGCTGGGCGGCGCAAGGGCGCTGGGGCTGGAGCATGTCATCGGCTCGCTGGAAATCGGCAAGCATGCCGACCTCTGCGCCGTGGACCTGAACGATCCGCTGGTCACTCCCTGTTTCGATCCGGTCTCCCACCTTGTCCATGCTTGCGGGCGGGAGCAGGTCACGCATGTCTGGGTCGGAGGCGAAATCCGGGTCAATGACAAACATGTTATGTTGCAAATTGACGACAATGAATTGCTCGCGCGCGCATCGCTATGGCAAACTAAGCTGGTTAGCTGAGCCGGTTTGTCACCAAGAGTCATCAAACCCTCATCAAACCCAAACCCGTTACCCCCGAAGACATGCCGGTCCGTTCAGCGCGTGTTCGGCGTCGATGCGTAGCGTGCGGTGTAGATGTGCCGCATGTTTACGCCACAACATGCGGCTCTGTCTCCCACACCATCCACAACCGAGGAAACCATGACTAAACAAAATCAGATGTTTGTGTTGGCCGCCATTGTATCGGTCGGCCTCTCCGCCTCCGCTGCTTTCGCGCAAAGTGCGGATATCGTCGTCGACGGCAAAGGCGATATTCCCTACGTGATCGATAGCCGCAACGTCGTCGCCCGCAGTGGCACCGGTCTGTGCTGGCGCACCAGCAGTTGGACGCCCGCCGCTGCTTCGACCGTCTTGGCGGGACAATTCCCGGTTGGCTGCGCGTGTGACAGCGACATCGTGCCGAAGGAAAAATGCCAGCCGCCCGCCCCGGCGGTCGCTCCAAGCTCGGCGTCTTCCTCCCCCAGGGTAATCTCGGAGGAAGAGGGCAAGGTCAAGCTTGCCGCCGACACGTTGTTCGAATTCAACAAGGCCGTGCTCAAGCCCGAGGGCCGCGCCAGTCTGGATAACCTCGTTGCCCAGGCCAGGCAGATCAAGCTGGAAATCATCCTCGCCGTCGGCCATACCGATCGCCTGGGTTCCGTGCAATACAACCAGATTCTCTCCGATCGCCGCGCCACCGCGGTCAGAGACTATCTGGTATCGCAGGGCATCGATACCACGCTCATCTATATCGAGGGCAAAGGCAAGAGTCAGCCGGTAACAGGCACGCGTTGCGACGGCATCAAGAACCGCAAGGCCCTGATCGAGTGCTTGCAGCCGGATCGCCGCGTCGAAATAGAGTTGATCGGCACCCGGTAAAACGCTTCGTTTCCACCTCGTTTTCCCGCGCAAAAGCCCCGTTCACACGGGGCTTTTGCTTTTGGGAACACTCTATAATCCAGTCCCACGATTTGTTTCCTGCCCACACATTTCTCATGAACACAATCAACGCCGACCCCGCCGAATTACAAAAATTCAATGACCTCGCACATCGCTGGTGGGATCCCCTCTCCGAGTTCCGCCCCCTGCATGAAATCAACCCCTTGCGCCTCGACTGGATCGACGGCAAGGCTGGACTCGCGGGCAAGAACGTGCTCGATGTCGGTTGTGGCGGTGGTGTGCTCGCCGAAGGCATGGCCGGACGCGGAGCAAACGTGACCGGCATCGACCTTGGCGAAAAAGCACTCGGCGTCGCCCGCCTCCATTTGTTTGAAAGTGGTTTGAAAGTCGATTACCAGCAGGTGAGCGCGGAAAGCTTCGCCGCAACCCATCCCGGTGAATTCGACATCGTCACCTGCATGGAACTGCTCGAACATGTTCCCGACCCCGCGAGCACCGTCGCCGCCTGCGCCAAACTGGTCAAACCCGGTGGTCACGTGTTCTTCGCCACCCTCAACCGCAACCCGAAATCCTATCTGTTCGCGATCATCGGCGCCGAGTACGTGCTCAATTTGTTGCCGCGCGGCACGCACGATTACGCCCGTTTCATCAAACCATCCGAACTTGCCCGCCACTGCCGCGCCGCGGGCCTTCATACCGCGGCAATAAACGGCATGAGTTACAATCCATTTCTCCGCACCTATGGTCTCGGTAGCAACACCAGCGTCAATTATCTGATGCAGGCTGTTCGCGATATCTGATCTGAACGGCGGACAACTCGATATCCGGACCAGGGACAGCATCTTTGTCATATCCCCACCTTTGCGTTCGATTTTCGCGGACAAGGGAGTTTTTCATGAGTGTGAAAGTTATTGCGGGTGTGGTTGTCGTGGTCGCCGTTGCGGCGGTTGGCGGCAGTTATGTCACCGGCAGCCAGATCGAAAAAGGCTTCCGGGAGAAACTGACCGAAACCTTCAAACCCGTGGGCATCACGGTGCAGGTGGTTGAATATGATAGAGGGATTTTTGGCGCGACCGCGCGCACGCAATGGTCGCTATCGGCCAGGAACAAATCGCCCGAAGTCTCTTTCACCGTGAACCACGAGATCACTCATGGGCCATTACCCGCCGTGTCGGCGTTTGCCCGTATTCGCTCCGAACCGGAGTTGCCCAATGAAGTCGCCAGTGTCGTGAAAAGCAAGTTTGGCGACACGCCGCTGCTGGTGGTCGATAGTACGCTGGGCTGGAGCGGCAAGGTGTCGCATCACTTCAGCCTGCCCAAATATGAAGGCGACGAACCCAATCTGGGCAAGGTGTCCTGGGGAGGCGTCGAAGGGAATATCGATCTCAGCGATCATGGCAACCGCTTCCAGGTCAGGATCGGCATGCCCGGCCTGTCGATAAATGGAAAAGTCGATCTCCAGATCGATAACTTCGTCCTCGAGAGCGAGCAGAGCCGGACGCGGCAATATCGCTCCCTTTGGGTGGGAAATTCGTCCATGGGTGTCGACAAGGTCGTGTTCAATACCGGCGGAGCGCCGTTTTTGAGCCTGGACAATCTCAAACTGGCTTCGGATGCCGTGCCGAAAGGCGAGCTTGTCGACGTATCGGTGGGCCTGAATGCCGCCAAGTTGCAGGTGCTGGGTAAAACGGTCGAACAGATCGGGCTCACCCATGGGCTGGAAAACATGGATGCCGCCGCTGTCGACAAATTGATACGCGTCATCGAGGAGTTGCAACCCGACCTGAATGCCAACCTGGATGAGCAGACCCTGCAGCTCAAACAGGCACAGATCAAACAGGTGCTGCTTGAACAGATACCCGCGCTGCTCAAACGCAAGCCCGCAGTCGTGTTGCGTGTTCAAGCCAAATTCGCCGAAGGCGAGGCCAAGGGCGATCTGCGCGTCGCTTACGTCGGCGCGGGCGAGTTGGAGAAACTCAACCCAATGACCGACCTTGCCAGCGAATTGCATTTCTCCCTGCCACATGCGCTTATTACCCATCTGATCGCCGAGAGGCAGCGGCCGAAGGTTTTCGAGGACGAGGACGACTATGACGATGACGAAAGTGAAGACGAAGACATCGATGTCGTGGAGCGATATATCACCGCGCTGGTCGACGTCGGCCTGATAGAAGACAACAATGGCACGCTCAGCATCGCGGCAAGCTTCAAGGACGGTACTTTGGGTTTGAACGGCAAGACGCTGACGATGGAAGAGGCAATGCAATTGCTGCAATCCATCGCAAAAAGCGGGGACTCTTGAGGGTTTTTCTTGTACGTGCATGGCCGGGGGACAACAGGATTTCGAAAATTCAGAGTCGCCCGGTGATGGAACATCGTGTTTTCCGCATCAATCGTTCGTGGTCGCGCCGGGGGGTTTGTCCCCGTTGCGTCCCGCGATAAGCGGCATGAGTTACAATCCGCCCCTCCACGCCATGGTCTTGGTAGCGACACCAGCGTCAATTATCTGACGCAGGTTGTTCGCGATATCTGATCTGAGCAGCGGACAACTGGATATCCGGGCCGGGGATGGCATCTTTGTCATATCCCCGCCTTTGCGTTCGATTTTGCGAACAAGGGAGTTTTTCATGAGTGTGAAAGTTATTGCAAGCGTGGTCATCGTGGCTGCCGTTGCGGCGGTTGGCGGCAGTTATGTGACCGGCAGCCAGGTCGAGGAAGGCTTCCGGGAGAAATTGACCGAAACGTTCAAACCCGCAAGCGGCATCACGGTGCAGGTGGTTGAATATGATCGAGGAATTTTCGGCGCGACCGCGCGCACGCAGTGGTCGCTATCGCCCGCAGGCAAATCGTCCGAGGTCTCCTTCACCGTAAACCACAAGATCACCCATGGCCCATTGCCTGCCGTATCGGCGTTTGCCCGCATCCGCTCCGAACCCGAGTTGCCCAATGAAGTCGCCAGTTTCGTGAAAAGCAAGTTTGGCGACACGCCCCTGCTGGTGATCGACAGCACGCTGGGCTGGAGCGGCAAGGTGTCGCATCACTTCGCTGTGCCCAAATATGAAGGCGACGAGCCCGGTCTGGGCAAGGTGTCCTGGAAAGGTGTCGAAGGAGATATCGCTCTTTCCGACCATGGCAACCGCATCCAAGCCAGGATCGACGTGCCCGGCCTGTCGATAAGTGAAAAAAACAACAACATCCAGATCGATAACATCGTCCTTGAGGGCGAGCAGAGCCGGACGCAGCAATATCGCTCCATCTGGGTGGGAAGTTCGGCCATGGAAATCAACAAGGTTGCGATCAATCTCAACGATGCGCCGCCTTTTGGTCTGGACACCCTCAAGGTGACTTCGAATGCCGTGCTGAAAGGCGAGGTTTTCGACGCATCGGTGGGCTTGAGCGCCGCCAGGTTGCAGGTATTGGGGGAAACGGTCGAACAGACCGGGCTCACCTACGGGCTGGAAAACATGGATGCCGCCGCTTTCGACAAGCTGATGCACGCCATCGAGGAGCTGCAACCCAATTTGGATGAACAGACAGTCCTTCCCTTGCTGCTCGAACAGGTGCCGGCGCTGCTCGAACGCAAGCCTGCGTTCGTGTTGCGCGATATCCGCGCCAAATTCGCCGAGGGCGAGGCCAAGGGCGATCTGCGCATCGCTTACGTCGGCGCGGGCAAGGTGGATGAGTTCAACCCGACGACCGATCTTGTCGGCGAATTGCATTTCTCCCTGCCACACGCGTTGATCACTCGTTTGGCCGCCGAGAAACTGCAACAGGAGGTTGTCGAGGAGGAGGAGGATGATGATGGTGACGAGGTCATCAATTTCGAAGAGCAGATCGAGCAACAGATCGCCGTGTTGGTCGACATCGGCCTGCTAGAAAAAAACAATGGCACGCTCAGCATCTCGGCAAGCTTCAAGGACGGCACTTTTGGTTTGAACGGAAAGACGCTGACGGTGGAAGAAGCAATGGAATTGCTGCAATCCCTTGATTGAATTCCATTCCAGATCATCCGTGACTTTGTCGTCTTCGTCTTGTCGTGCATTTGTACTGCTTGCGTCCTCGCGTCACGAATGATCTGGAACCGGAATACGCTGGCAACACCGCGGAACCACAGCAAAAAGCCGCCCTTTCAGGGCGGCTTTTTGTACAGTGCATGAGGGGATGCTGAAGGAATTATTTTCCTTTCAATGCCGCGGGCGGCGGTGGATATCCGACGGTATTGAGCTTGAGGTTCCATGTGCCCGCCTCGAAGCCCTTGAGCACGTTCGAGCCAACCGTCAGGATGGGCACGCGGGCGTCCGCGCCGAAAGTCTTGCGGAAACTGGCAATGGAGGCGTCATCATCGAGCAGAACTTCGGAGAACGGAACTCCACGATTCTTGAGCAAGGCGCGGGCATCCTCGCATAGCGACTCGCAATTGGTCTTGATATAGAGCTTGACCGGAAAATCCGCCATGGTCTGACGCAGCGAGTAAGGCAAACTGGGGTCGGCAGCATTGTCCGTGAAATCGCGGGCTTCCGCGTCCCCTCTTGTCGGCGGTTGATCCGAGTAATGCACCTTGCCGTTTTCGTCCGTCCAACGATAGGCGGTCTGAGCATCCGCCGCCGTGGTGGAGAGAAAGGAGAGGGCCGTCAGGGCTACCGCCAGGGAACCTATTTTTCGTATCATGATGTCACCATTCCATTATGACGCAACAGCGCGTCAACCGAGGGCTCGCGGCCACGAAAAGCCACGAAGGATTCCAGCGTGGGCCGACTGCCGCCGACAGCGAGAATCTCGCGCCAGAAACATTCGCCCGTCACCGGATCGAGCAGGCTGCCGTGCCCCGCACCCGCTTCCTCGAACGCGGCGAAAGCATCGGCGGAAAGAACTTCAGCCCACTTGTAACTGTAATACCCCGCCGCGTAGCCGCCAGCAAAAACGTGTGAAAAACTGTGCGGGAAACGGTGCCAGGCGGGGGGAAAGAGCACCGCCACCTCACGCCGGACTTCATCGAGCAGCGCCAGCACACGATCAACATGGACAAGTCCGTTTTCATCGGGCGCCAGGTTTTCATGCACCAACAGATCGAACAGCGAGAATTCGATCTGGCGCACCATCTGCATACCGCCCTGGAAATTGCGAGCGGCTATCATCTTATCATAGAGTGCGCGCGGCAGGGGTACACCGCTATCGACATGGGCGCTCATCTTGGCGAGCACATCCCATTCCCAGCAGAAATTTTCCATGAATTGGCTGGGCAGTTCGACCGCGTCCCATTCCACGCCATCGATGCCGGAGACCGCGAGTTCATCGACCTGGGTGAGCAAGTGATGCAGGCCATGACCGGTCTCGTGGAACAGCGTGAGCACGTCGCCATGGTTCAGTGTGGCGGGCTTGCCGTCGACCGGGCCGGAGAAATTGCAGATCAAATAGGCAACGGGGGTGGTGAGACCCCGGGCGTTTGCCGAGCGGCTGCGCGCCGAATCCATCCATGCGCCGCCACGCTTGCTCTCGCGGGCATGGAGATCGAGATAAAACTGGCCGACCAGCGCGCCGTTTTTCTGGATGCGGAAAAACCGGGTATCGGCATCCCACGACGGCGCTTCATCGGGCGTGATATCCACGCCGTAGAGGGTCTTGATGACGCTGAAAAGACCTTCGAGTACCTTGGACTCGGGGAAGTATTGCTTCACTTCCTGATCGGAATAGGCGTAACGCGCCTCGCGCAGTTTTTCCGAGGCATAGGCCACGTCCCAGGGGGCGAGCTTGTCGAGTCCCAATTCATCACGAGCAAAAGCGGTGAGTTCGGCCAGATCGCGTTCGGCGAAAGGTTTGGCCTTGGTCGCCAGTTCACGCAAAAACCCCAATACTTCGGCGGGCGAATCGGCCATTTTGGGCACAAGCGAGATTTCGGCGTAGTTGCGATATCCGAGCAGGCGCGCTTCCTCATGGCGCAGGGCAAGGATGCGAGCGATCAAGGGGCCGTTATCCCATTCGGCCTTGCCCTGTTCGGACGCGCGGGTGGCATAGGCCCGATACAGCCGCGAACGCAGCTCGCGGTCGTCGGCGTATTGCATTACCGGCAGGTATGACGGAATTTGCAGGGTGAATTTCCAGCCAGCGCGTCCTTCTTTTTCCGCCGCCGCGCGCGCGGCGGCACGCGCGTCCGCCGGAATACCGGCCAGCCCGGCTTCGTCCTCAATCCACTCGACATGGGCATTGGTGGCGTCGAGCAGGTTTTCGGAGAATTTCGCCGCCAACTGCGAAAGTTCTTCCTGGATGGCCTTGAAACGCGGTTTCACCTCCTCGGCCAACTCCGCGCCGGAGAGGCGAAAATCACGCAATTCGTGATCGAGGATGCGCTGGCGCACCGGGCTGAGGCAGGCGTATTCCGGACTGTCGGCAAGCGCCTTGTATTTGCGGAACAAGGCAAGGTTCTGACCGAGTTCGGCATAAAAGGCGGAAACCTCGGGCAACATGGCATTGTAGGCTTCACGCCAGGGCGGAATGTCCATGACCCCGTGAAGGTGGCTGACCACGCCCCAGGCGCGTCCCAATCTTTCGCCGCTCTCGAACAGGGGAACGACAAAACCCTCCCAGCTCGGTGCGGCGGGATCGGTAGTGAGACGGTCGATCAGCGCGCCATATTCAGCAAGAAGGTGACGGATCGCGGGGGCGACATGTTCCGGCCGGATGTCGCCGAAGCGGGGCAGCGCGTCGAATTCGAGCAGGGGATTGAGGTGGATGTCGTCGCTCACTGGGGTAGTTCCTCGCCGGTAAGCCGCACATACGCTTCACGATATTTGGCGGCGGTGCGCGCGATGACTTCGCCGGGCAAGGCCGGAGCGGGGGCTTTCTTGTTCCAGTCCAGGGTTTCGAGATAATCGCGCACGTATTGTTTGTCGAAGGATGGCGGGCTGATGTCTACGCGATAGTCGGCCGCAGGCCAGAAACGCGAGGAATCGGGAGTCAGGACTTCGTCGATCAGGTGCAGGACGCCATTGGCGTCGATGCCGAATTCGAACTTGGTGTCGGCGATGATGATGCCGCGTCCGGCGGCATAGGCCGCGGCCTCGGCGTAGAGCGCGAGCGCGGCTTGCCGTGCCTGGACGGCGAGGGCGGCGCCGTCGACATTGGCGCCCAGCGTCGCGGCGCAGTGCTTCTGGGCCTCCTCGAACGCGATGTTTTCGTCATGTGCACCGACTTCGGCCTTGGTCGCTGGGGTAAAGATCGGTTGGGGCAGGCAAGCGGCCTGCTTGAGTCCGGCGGGCAGCCCGATGCCGCAGATCGCGCCGCTGGCCTGGTAATCCTTCCAGCCCGAACCGATGAGGTAACCACGCACCACGGCCTCGATCGGCAACGGCCGCAAGCGTTTGACCACCAGCGCGCGGCCCGCGACCTGGTCGCGTTCGCGGGCGGTAACCACGGTTTCGGGCGCGATGCCGGTGAGCTGGTTGGGAACAATGTGGCCGAGCTTGCCGAACCAGAAATTCGCCATCGCGGTCAACACCCGGCCCTTGTCGGGAATCGGGTCGGGCAGGATGACATCGAAGGCCGACAGGCGGTCGCTGGCGACGATGAGCAGGCGCTCATCGTCGACCGCGTAAAGATCACGCACCTTGCCGCGGCCAAGCAGGGGCAGGCTTGTGATGGAAGATTCGAACAACGGGGAACTCACGGCGAAGCGTCTCACGGTTGAGGGAATCGTGCATTATAGGATGAGGTATCAGGCAAGACACGTCGCCATTCCGAGCCCCTTCGAGCCTCCTTGCAGATCGCTTGCCTTCGCCCCGTCTCATCGCCGGGAAACGCAGGATTCACGAAAACTCAAAAAGACGCCCGCGCATGCACCCGGCAAACCCCATCCCCGGCAAACCGGACATGAGGCTATCTACAAGAATCGGGGGTTTGCCAAGGTGGGACTGAGTTTCTGGATTCCCAAATGGATTCATGAGCCGCAACACCTTCACCCGGTCGCCCCGCATGCCTGGTTTCCAGCCCAAGGGCGAGAACGAGGGCGATGGACGCCAAGGCCACTTCGTGTCATGCACGATAATAAAAACGGGTAAAGCGCGGTTAAAATGCGCCGCCATGAATACTGTTGCCGATTCGTCCGCCGCTGCTCTTCGCGCTTTCCGCCGCCGTTTGATCGGAGCCGCGACCGCGCCCTACCGCTCCGCCGGGCATTTCGCCTGGCATTTCGCCCGAGGCAAACTCGGCCGTGATCCGGTATTTTTCAGCTTGCTCGCCCGAGGCGAGTTCCCGCCCACGGTGAGGATGACGGATCTCGGCTGCGGCCAGTGCCTGCTTGCCAATCTGCTGACTTCGGCTGCCCGCTTGTTCGAGGCGGGCGACTGGCCGGCGTCGTGGCCGCCGCCGCCGCGGCTGGAGAGCTACCGTGGCATCGAACTGATGCCACGCGATGTCGAGCGCGCTCGTCCGGCGCTGCCGCCGGGCGCGGTGGTCGAACAGGGCGATATTCGCCACGTCGATTTCGGCCCGGCCAATGTGGTGGTCATCCTCGATTCGCTGCATTACATCGATCATGCCGCCCAGGATGCGGTGCTCGAGCGCGCGCGCCGCACGCTGGCGCCCGATGGCGTGCTGGTGCTGCGGGTGGGGGATGCCGCCGCGGGCTGGCCGTTCATGCTGTGCTCCTGGGTCGATCACCTCGTCACCTGGGTGCGCGGTCATCGCCTGGGCCAGCTTCATTGCCGCCCGGCGGTGGCCTGGCAACGGAAACTGGAGTCGCTGGATTTTCGTGTCCATCCGCAGCCGATGGATGCCGGTACGCCATTTGCCAATACCTTGCTGTTGGCCAGGCTCGGCAATGACAAATAATTCGATTCTCAGATCATTCGTGATTGGCCGACATCGCCTTGCCGTACCCATTTCGCACTCATTCTCACTGCCTGCGCGTCACGACATGATCTGGGAATGGCATGAGGGCGGATCAACGGGCCGCGCTCAGCGCGTCAGTTCGACCTTGTAGAAGAACGATTCGACCAACAGGCGGGCGCGGTCTGAACTGGCGGCGTCCGGGATGCGGCTTTTCAACTGGACGTAATGGCGGCATTGGAGGGTGTTGCTGCGCTGGAAGATGCCTTGCACGCGCTCGCGGAAGGTGGCGTAGGCGTGCGGGCCAGCGAGGAGCGTATCGATGCCGGGCAGGGTGAGGGCGTCGAGTTCACGCGCGGCGGGCCAGGCGGGGCTGAGGGTGAGATGGTCGGGGTGCAATTCCACGTTGAACACGAACTGTACCCGGCCCGTGTGTTCGTCCGCCCAGCATGGCGGGTAATCGCGTCCTCCCCGGGCGGCGAGACGGTCTTGGAGAAAGGCGATCCGCCCGCGCAGATCGGCGTTTTCCCGCGCGGCGGTGGATCTGTCCCATTGGGCATCGGCGAGGGTCTTGGCCCATGCCGCTTCCTGCCCGGCGGGCAGGGTGATGCCGAGCGGTTGGAGGGCGCGTTCGAGCTGGTAGCGCAGTTCGAGCGCGGAGGTGACTTCGGCGGCGATGTCATTGTCACTGATCTGGCGGGTGGGGGCGGGGGATTGCCCTGCTGGGTCGAGGATTTTCTGTTCCAGCTTGGCGCGCAGTTCGAGCGCGGAAGTGAGCGCGGCTTCGGTCGTGCCGACGGTGGGGTTCTGGCTGGCTTGTTGCAATATCGCCTTGATTTCGGTGAGCGCGGTCAATTGGGCGTCGAGATGGTCGATGCGTTGGCGCAGGGCGGCGTTTTCGGCGGCGACCTGGGCGCGTTCCGTGAGGCGTTCGATGACCGCGTCGGCATCGACGCCGGCTTGGGTGAGCTCGCTTTTCAGGGCTTCCCGGGCGGCTTCGAAAGCGTCCTGGGCATAGGGGCGCAGTTCGTGTTCGCGCAGTTCCTGAAGTTGGGCAAGGGTATCGCGGTATTGCTCGTCGGCGTGGATGTACATCCAGCCCAGCAGGAGCAGGAGGATGAAGACCAGGGTGAACGCAATCTCGGCCAGCGAAAGCTGGAAGACGGTGTCATTGTCCGGGCGCATGGACACGATGGTCTTCAGGGTGCGGAACCGGTGGGTGTCGCCACCGTGGTTTTGCGGATGCCGCCCGGCGACGCCACCGGCAGGCGGGGAATCCTGGCGGCGTTGTTGCTGGCGGCAAGGGCGTCGGACATTTTCTGCAGCGTGGCATTGAGCGTGGCGATCGGCGTCAGTGCTTGGTCCTGCATTTCACCAAGGACGCGGTGAATGGCCGAGATGCCGGAGTTGGTGAGCGTGATGGCTTGGCGGATGGAGCTCAGTTCCTTGGTGGAGGTGAGCAATCCGGCGTTCTGGGCGCGGGCGGAGTTGGCGTGCAGCGCGATCGATGAGGTTTGGGCACTGGTGGCTTCGGCGACCTTGGCGATGTCTTCTTGCACGGTTTTCAGGGTGGCGGCGAGTTGGGCAAGGGTGTCGACCTGGGTCTGGTTGCCGGAGACGATCTGCGCCTGCACGGTGGCGAGTTCGATGATCCGGCCCAGGGTGTCGGTGATTTCGTCGGCGCGCGAGCGTACTTCGCTCAAGGTGGGGCGGATGTCGGCCAGCGTTTCGGTGACGCCTTCGGCGATGCCGGCGAGCTTGGCCGCGGCGGCTTCGGCGCTGGCGCCGAGTTTGGCGACCGGGGCTTCGAGCCGCCTGGAGAAATAGTCTTCGGGGAAAGTGACGCCTTTCATGCGCTGGCTGACTGTGTTGGCATAGGTGTCGACCGAGGCGGCCAGGCGCTGGCTGGCGGTATCGACTTCGGAGAGCACCTTGTCGAAGGCGAGCTTGCTTTGTTCCAGCAGCGCGGCGCAGAACGCGGCGATCTTTTCGTCCTGGGATTCAGCGAGGCGGTCGACGCTGAGCGCGGCGCGGGCGACCGCGGTTTGGGCGGCTTCATCTACGCGGGCGTCGAATTCGCGCATTTTTTCCAGCGCGATGGCGAGTTGTTCGCGCAGGCGCCGAGTGGCGCCGATCACGGCGGCTTCCGCCGAATCCATCGCGTCGCCAAGATCGGTGCGGAAGCTGACCAGATATACCCGTACCACCAGGCCAAGCACGGTGCTCATCATCGCCGCGCCGAAACGTACCGCGATTTCGGTCATCTTGGTGCCGACGTTGGGCAGGTCGAACAGGCCGAAGACGATCGAGCTGATCGTGAAGATGAAGCCGAGGTAATAACAGGAATCGGCGAATTTATCGTCGGAGACGTCGTTCTTTTGCCGTGCGAGTCCCAGGCCGATGTAGAGCGCCATCACCGTGAGCGGCAAGACGAGGCCAAAGATCCAGGGGTCGGCGAAATACCAGCCCAGGGCGGAGAAGCCGATCTTGAGCAGGATGGCGAGCAGAAAGAGTTTCTTGACCTTGACCGGCATGGTTTCAGCCTTCGAGGGGGCGCACGGACACGATGCGGGCGCCTGCGTGGGTGAAATGGTCTTCCCAGAACTTGAGATGGCGACGGGTTTGCAGGGAAGGGTTGTTGAGGATGTAGTGCAGTTCGACCTCGACGCCGTTGAGATCGACGGTGGTCTTGCGCCCGTAATCGGTGGCGAGATAGGCCGGGTGTTCGTAGCCGGACCGGTACATCGACAGGTTGGCGGTGTTGTGCAGCATGTCCGAGATCAGGATCAGGCGGTGCGGGCCGTGGACGTCGCGGCGGCGAAAGCCGTTGATGGAGACGAACTGGATCATTTCCAGCACCGGCGAGGATCGCGCGGGCTGCTGGCTTTGCAGTTCGTCGGCGAGCGCCAACATCGGGGTGCGGAATTTGTCCTCGAACTGGCGCCTGAGGCGTTTGACGTTGGCGGTCAGTTCGGATTTGTCGCTGCCGTCGCCGGGGTTGCACAGTTCGATCAGGGGTTTGGCCGACGCGGTGTAGTCCTCGCCGAGCACGAACACCGACAGCAGTTCGCCGGCGTGGGTCTTGCGGGTGATGATTTCTTCGAGCAGCACCTGGAAGGCTTCGCGCTGGGTGAAATTGAGCGGGTCGGTCTTGTCGACGAGCAACACGATATGGCCGCTGGGGCCGCTGGCCGGACACAGGCTGCCAGCGTCGATGGCCGGGGTGAGTTTGAACTGGTACCAGAACGCGGCCGCCGCGAGCGCGGCCACGGCGAGGAACAGGACGGAGCCCCAGATGAAATACAGACGGTCGCGGCGGGCCTGGAGGCGGCTTTTTCTCATTGGAAGTGGCTGTCGAGTGGTTTCAGCTTGTCGAATTCACGGTTGAACGCGGCCTGGATTGCGCCACGGATGGTTTCGAGGCGCGCGGTCAGGGTGTCGACCACTTGGCGCTGGGTGTCGAGGTTCCCCTGGTCGGCCTCGATATTGAAATCCGGTACGGGCAAGGGTTTGAGCCGTGGCCGGGTGGAGAAGGTCGCGGGCACCGCCCGCCCGCCGCGATGGAACTGGTTTTCCTGGCGGAACAGGGCAAGCAGCGCGTCCATGCAATGTTCGGCGTCGTGCAACGCGGTGGCCAGCCGCGCTTTCGAGCCCGCCTTGGTCTGGAGCAGGCCCTCCTGCTGGGCGAGCAGGCGCTGCGCCTGGGTCATGTCCGCAGCCAGCCGCGTGAGCGCGTCGTCCTTCAACTCGTTCAATTCTGCGCGCAATTCGTCCAGGCCCTCGGTCAGATCGTCCGCCGCCGCGCGTGCGCGGCGGGCCTTGTGACCATAGAAAGGGTAGATGTCGCTCATGAACAGGCCATCGAAGCAGGCGATCAGCGCCGAGAGCAGGCTCACCGCGAACAGTGCCCATGACATCAGGTCATGAAGCACGAAGGGCGCGCTCCTGAGGGTATTGATCGCCACCAGCGCGGCATTTTCCGCGTCGACCGAAAGCGCGTCGCGGTAATGGGAAATTCCCAGGCCGATGATGCCGGTCAGGACGAGGGTGACGCACAGGCAGGCCACCCCGCAGAGATTGACCAGGAAATGACGATGGAAAAGGAAGGGCAAGGTGAAGCGCCCCTGCAATACCGCATGCAGCACATTGACGGAGGCAAGCAACAGGGCGGTGACGAAACCGCCGAGCAATCCGGTGGCGACGCCCTGGGCAAAGAAAAAGGCATTGGCCACGCCTTCGACGAGGATGAGGAAAGCCAGCAGCGCGCAACGGAAAAAGAGTTTGCCCCCGGTCGGGTAATAGGCATCGCGGCGCAGGCGGTTCTGTTTGCGGAAATCGGCCAGTTCGGCTTCGCGGCGGGCGGCGGCCTCTTCGAGCGCGCGCATGTCGGGTTCGCGCGTATCGAGCAGCGCCGATGCCGCGCGCGCGAATTCGGCATCGGCCTGGAGCGCGCGGTTGACCACCGGACGCGCGTCGAGCCGGGACAAATCCTCATTGAGAACGCGGATGCGCAGGTTGGCCCAATCGACGTAATCCAGCCGCGCGCGCTCGATCCGATGCACGACCTGCGCCTCGGGCGCGGAAAGCTGGGTCTCTTCCGGCGCGGGCAAACCCGCCGCGCCCAGGCGCGCCGCCTCCCGCGCGAGATCCAGTTCCTTGGCGAGGACAAGGTCGGAGAGCGCGTAGAGATCGGGATGTTTGTCATTCAGCGGACTTTCCTCGTTCGAGGTCAGCCAGCGCCAGAAACGGGCAAGGAAACCAGTCTTGATCATGGTGGAAGGCGTTATGAAGGGCGATAGTTTCCCATGAAATGCCATGAAACGAGCGCCTTGGCATTCCCGGCCTTGGCTGCTAGAATCACGGGCTTTCCCTTGCTCCACCGGTTCTCGCATGCCGGGGAGCTGAACTCCAACCATGAGCACTTCAACCATGAGGAAAACGCATGCGACATTATGAAATCGTGTTCATCGTACACCCGGATCAATCCGAGCAGGTGCCCGCGATGATCGAACGCTACAAGGGCATCGTCACCGCCCGCAATGGACAGCTTCATCGCCTGGAAGACTGGGGACGGCGGCAGTTGGCCTATCCGATCCAGAAAGTGCACAAGGCCCACTACGTGCTGATGAACATCGAATGCGATGGCGAAGCCCTGCAAGAATTGGAACATGCCTTCAAGTTCAACGACGCCGTGCTGCGCCATCTTTCCATCAAGATGAAGAAAGCGGTCACCGCGCCGTCGCCGATGATGAAGGAAGAGAAATCGCGTTCGCTGACCAGTAACACCGCCGCGTCCGAGACCGCCGCTGCCGTGCCCGAGGCGGTTGCCGCCGCGCCCGAGGCGCTTGCCGTCTGAATCTCATCACGGTGGGCGACGGCGGGACGAACGCGCTGAGTCTGCTCGCGCAGATCGTGGAGCTTTCCCCCCTTCGCCACAGCCCGGCGGGCGTACCGGTCGCCTCCTGTGTGCTGGCGCATGAATCCCGGCAGATCGAAGCCGGATTGGCGCGTGAAGTAAAGGTGACACTGTCTGCGGTGGCGCTGGGTGAGCTGGCCCGTGTGCTGGCGGCATCCAGACCAGGAGCATGGATTGCGGTAAAGGGATTCCTCGTGGCGAAAAGCGCGAAGAGCAAGGTTCCCGTGCTGCATCTGAATCAAATCGATTTTGTCGAAGGAAACTGACATGGCTTTCAAGCCCAAGAGCAAGTTCAAGAAAAAGGAAGATCGCGGTGGCCGCGGTCTGTTCAAGCGTCGCAAGTTCTGCCGCTTCACTGCGGAGAAGATCGAGGAAGTCGATTACAAGGACGTCGAAATTCTCAAGGATTTCATCACCGAGAATGCCAAAATCATGCCCGCGCGCATTACCGGCACCAAGTCCGGCTATCAGCGCCAGCTCTCCGTGGCGATCAAGCGCGCGCGTTTTCTCGCCCTCCTGCCCTACACCGATCTGCACCAGTAAGGAGTCAGCATGCAAGTCATTTTGCTTGATAAAGTCGGCAAGTTGGGTGCCCTGGGCGATGTGGTCAAGGTCAAGGACGGCTACGCCCGCAACTACCTGATTCCCCAGGGGCATGCCAAGCGCGCCACGGAAGCCAATCTCGCCGAGTTTGGACAACGCCGCGCCGAACTCGAACGCCAGCAAGCCGAAAAGCTCGCCGCCGCCCAGGCGCTGGGGACGAAGCTCGAAGGGCTGATGGTCCAGATCGCCCGCAAGGCGGGCATGGATGGCCGTCTGTTCGGTTCCGTCTCCAACATCGACGTGGCCGACGCGCTCGCCGCGCAGGGTTTCCAGATCGAGCGCGCGGCCATCCGCATGCCGGACGGGCACCTGAAAGCGATCGGCGACACCCGGATCGACATCGTACTCCATGCCGATGTAGTGGTGCCGATCACCGTATCGGTGCTGGGCGAATGATTCCAGTTCCAGGTCATGGGTGACGCCGCAGACCGTCATCGATGATTTTGACATGAGATGACTCCGTGTCCAGGTCATTGGTGACGCGAAGACGAGCCGCAGACAGTGCGCTGACACGGCAAGGTGAAGTCGACAAAGTCACCGATGATTTGGATATGGAATCTGGACGAGGGGGCTTCGGCGGTCTCTTGTTTTTCAGGAATCACCATGGCGAATTTCACCGACTCCCGTGATGCCCAGATGGCGGCGATCAAATTACCGCCGCATTCGCTCGAAGCCGAACAGTCGCTGCTGGGCGGTCTGCTGCTCGACAACATGGCCTGGGAACGCATTGCCGACCTGGTCGTGGAAGAAGACTTCTACCGCGACGACCACCGCCGCATCTATCAGCACATCATCCGCTTGGTCGATCACGGCAAACCCGCCGATGTGGTCACGGTATTCGAATCGCTGCAAAAAAACGGCGAAGCCGAAGCCGCGGGCGGATTGGCCTACCTGGCCGAAATCGCCAACAACACGCCATCGGCGGCGAACATTCGCCGTTATGCGGAAATCGTCCACGAACGCGCGATCCTGCGCAAATTGGTCGCCGTGGGCGACGAAATTGCCGCCAGCGCGCTTGCCCCTTCGGGCAAGGACCCCAAGACCCTGCTCGACGAAGCCGAGGCGCGGGTCTTCGAGATCGCCGAAAGCGGAGCGCGTCACGCCAGCGGTTTCCAGTCGATCCAGCCCATACTCAAGCAGGTTGTCGACCGCGTGCAGGAACTGTATGACCGCGACAACCCGGCTGAACTCACCGGCATACCTTCCGGCTTTGTCGACCTCGACGAGAAGACCTCGGGTCTTCAATCATCCGACATGTTGATCGTCGCCGGTCGCCCGTCCATGGGAAAAACGACCTTCGCGCTCAACATCGCCGAGCACGTCGCGCTGGAAAAGCACCTGCCGGTAGCGATTTTCTCGATGGAAATGCCCGGCACGCAACTGGCCAGCCGCTTCATCGCCTCGGTTGGTCGCATCGAACTGCAAAAGATCCGCAATGGCCAGTTGACCGATGATGACTGGCAGCGTCTCACCATGGCGATGGGCAAACTCTATGACGCGCCGCTCTATATCGACGAGACGCCAGGACTCAACCCCATCGACCTGCGCGCCCGCGCCCGGCGTCTGGCGCGGCAATGCGGGCGCCTCGGC
Source organism: Azoarcus sp. (assembly GCA_031282905.1). Lineage (GTDB taxonomy): Bacteria > Pseudomonadota > Gammaproteobacteria > Burkholderiales > Rhodocyclaceae > WRNU01. Next base: position 26,275 of record JAITCV010000148.1, read on the forward strand.
CTGATCGTGATCGACTATCTGCAATTGATGAGCGGCACGCGCGAAACCGAAAACCGCGCCGCCGAACTATCGGAAATCTCGCGTTCGGTAAAGGCGCTCGCCAAGGAACTGCATGTGCCGATCATCGCCCTGTCGCAGCTCAACCGCAGTCTGGAGAGCCGTCCCAACAAGCGCCCGGTGATGTCGGATCTGCGTGATTCCGGCGCCATCGAGCAGGACGCGGACATCATCATGTTCATCTACCGCGATGAAATCTACAACTCGGATTCGCCGGACAAGGGCACGGCGGAACTCATCATCAGCAAGCACCGCAACGGCCCGACCGGCATGGTGCGCATGACCTTTCTCGGCCAATACACCCGCTTCGAGAGTTTCGCGGGCGGCGGCATTTGAAGATCGGCACGGATTTCCTGAATCCATTGCCCGTCCATG
>JAITCV010000251.1 GCA_031282905.1 Azoarcus sp.
GCAGAGGGCGCAGAGAAAAATCCGGAATTCACCCCACGTTCCTGTTTTTTTCGCTCTTTTCGTCATGGACAAGCGGAGCCACCGGCGCTCCGAACGCGCCGAGCCGGGCCGAAAAAACGCAGCGTTTCCGGTCATTCGAACGGGTGGCGACGCAGGATCGTTTCGCTGCGTTCGGGTCCGGTGGAAACGATGTCGATCGGCACTTCGCAGAGCGTCTCGATCCTCGCGAGATAGGCGCGCGCCGCCGGGGGCAAATCCGCGAACGAGCTCAGGCCCTTCGTCGATTCCGTCCAGCCCGGCAGGGTTTCGAGGATCGGCTCGCACGCCGCGACGTCGTCGGCGCCCATGGGCAGGAGGCCGACGGTCTCGCCGCGCAGGCGGTAGCCGGTGCAGATCGAAATTTCCGGCAGGCCGTCGAGCACGTCGAGCTTGGTGATGCACAGGCCGGACACGCCATTGATCCGCGCCGAACGCTTCAGCGCCGGGACGTCGAACCAGCCGCAGCGCCGCTTGCGGCCTGTGACGACGCCGAATTCCTTGCCCTTGCCCGACATCTGGTGGCCAGGCGTTCCCTTCGTTTCGATGTCGAGCTCGCTGGGGAACGGCCCGCCGCCGACGCGCGTGCAGTACGCGTTGGTGATCCCCAGCACGTAGTGCAGCTGCCCGGCGCCGATGCCCGATCCGGCGGAAGCCTGTCCGGCGACGCAGTTCGACGAGGTGACGAAGGGGTAGGTGCCGTGGTCGACGTCCAGCAGGCTGCCCTGCGCGCCTTCGAAAAGCAGGTTGCCGCCGGCCGCGTTGATCGCATGGAGCGCCGCCGAAACGTCGGCGACCATCGGCCCGATCCGCTCGGCGTCGGCCATCGCCTGCGCCAGCACGGCCGTGTAGTCGACGGCGTCGGCGTCGAAATAGCGGGTCAGCACGAAGTTGTGATAGTCCAAGGTCTCCCTGAGTTTTTCGGCGAAACGCTCGGGATGGAAGAGATCGTGAACCCGCAGGGCGCGGCGAGCGACCTTGTCCTCGTAGGCCGGCCCGATTCCCTTGCCGGTCGTCCCGATGCGCGCGCCGGCGCTTTTCGCCGCTTCCCGGGCGCGATCGAGCGCCGAATGGTAATCGAGGATCAAGACGCAGCCCGGGCTGATCTTGAGGCGCGGACGCACTTCGATGCCGCCGGCTTCGAGCGGCTCGATTTCCTTGCACAGCAGATGATGCGTGTCCAGCACCACGCCGTTGCCGATGAAGCAGTCGACGCCGTCGTGCACGATGCCGGCCGGCACCAGGTTCAGCGTATAGACCTTGTCGCCGACGACGATCGTATGCCCGGCGTTGTGCCCGCCCTGAAAACGCACCACGCCCCGGGCGCGGTCGGTCAGCCAGTCGACGATCTTGCCCTTGCCTTCATCGCCCCATTGCGTGCCGACGACCACTACGTTTTTTGCCATCATCATTCTCCATCCAGCGCGTCGACCGTCCAGCGATCCTCGCGCATCACCAGTTGCCGGTTACAGCCCACTTCTTTCCAGTTGCCATCATGTCCGGGCAGCGCGCGCACGACGATTTCGCCCGCCGCGCGCAGGCGGGCGATTTCGGCTTGCAAGGCCGCGTCTTCGGTCATCGGCGCAAGGATGGCGCCCGCCGTTGGCGTCGCGGGCGCGCAGCGCGCCAGTTCCCGCAGATCGAGGCTGAAACCCGTGGCGGCGCGCGCGCGGCCAAATGCTTGCGCGACATGGTCGTAACGCCCCCCGAGTGCGAGCGCCGCCGGGGCATCGCCGCCGTAGGCCGCGAACATCAGCCCGCTGTGATAGTGATAACCGCGCAGGTCGGCGAGGTCGAAACTGAGCGGCAGATCGGCCAGTTTCGCGGCCAGGTGACGCAGTTCATCGAGTGCCGCGACCACTTCGGGCAGACGCGGCAGCCGTGCCGCCGCGGCGTCGAGCACTTCGCCGCCGCCGTAGAGCACGGGCAGGGCCAGCAATGCGTCGCGCATCGCCCCGTCGATATTGGACAAGAATGCGCGCAGCCCCGGCGCGTCCTTGCCCTGCAACAGGCTGAACGCTTCTTCCCGCGCCACATCGTCCAGTCCGGCGCGTTCGGCAAGCGCATGGAAGATGCCGACATGGCCAAGGTCGATGCGGCTCGCGGGCACGCCCGCCAGCTTCATCGCGTCGGCAAGCAGGCGCAGGATTTCGACATCGGCCTCGATGCCGGCGTGTCCGTATAGCTCCGCGCCCAGTTGCAGCGGTTCGCGGGTCGCGGTGAGTGATGAAGGCCGGGTATGAAGCACGCTGCCGCAATAACACAGGCGGGAGACGCCCCGGCGATTGAGCAGGTGGGAGTCGATCCGGGTGACCTGCGGGGTCATGTCGGCGCGTATGCCCAGTGTGCGTCCGGATATCTGGTCGACCAACTGGTAGGTCGACAGCCGCAGATCCTGTCCGGCGCCGGTCGTGAGCGCGTCGAGGTATTCGATCAGCGGCGGCATCACCCGTTGGTAACCGCGCACGTGAAAGGCGTCGAGCAGACGGCGGCGCAGGCTTTCGAGCCGGGACGCTTCGTCCGGCAAGACATCCTGGATGTAATCGGGCAAACCCCAGCGCATAGGCAAATCAACCCCAGATCGACAACAGGAACAACAGAACAAAACCACCCATCAAGGCCGACAGCCCCAGGTAACGCACCTGGCCGTTCCTCAACTGGATGAGTTGGGCAAACATGGCACGCCACAGTCCGGGCGCGATGAACGGGAACAGCCCTTCGAAAATCAATACCAACGCGATTGCAGTCAGCAGTGTGATGAGCATCGCGGCTGTTCCCTCCGCTTTCCTAGTTCTGGCCCAGGCGTGCGCCGCGGGGGGCTTTCAAGTATTTGAAGAAATCCGAACTGGGATCGACCACCATGACGTCTTCCTTGCCGGTGAAACTTTCGCGGTAAGCTTCCAGGCTGCGGTAGAAAGTGTAGAACTCGGGGTCGCGTCCGTATGCCGCGCTGTAGATCGCCGATGCCTGGGCGTCGCCTTCCCCCTTGATGCGCTGCGCCTGACCGTAAGCCTTGGCGAGGATTTCCTCACGGCGGCGGTCGGCTTCGGCTCGTATTCTTTCGGAATCGGCCGCGCCCATCGAACGGCGTTCGTTCGCTACCCGCTTGCGCTCCGCTTCCATGCGCTGATAGACATTGCTGGAAATTTCGCTGGGATATTCGACCCGCTTCAGGCGCACGTCGACGATTTCCACGCCGATGTCCTTGGCGTCGCGATTGGCGCGTTTGCTCATCTGGACCATGATTTCGGTGCGCTTGCCGGAGACCACGTCTTCCACGGTGTGCTTGCCGAATTCTTCGCGCAAACCGGCATTGACCGCCTGGTTCAGGCGAATGACCGCGCGCGATTCCTCGCCTTCCACCGACTCGTAATAGAGCTTGGGATCGACGATGCGCCACTTGATGAAATAGTCGACCACGACGTTTTGCTTTTCCGAGGTGAGGAAGCGTTGTGATTCCGACGTGTCTATGGTCAGGATGCGGCGCTCGAAGACGCGCGCGTTCTGGATCAGTGGCAGCTTGAAATGCAGGCCCGGCTCGTTGATGACTTCACCCTTGACTTCGCCGAACTGGAAGACGATGGCGTATTGGCGCTGGTCGACGATGAAAATCGATGACGACAGGGTGACGATGGCCAGCAGCAGGATGGCTCCGATGAGCAGGGAAAATCTTTCGTGCATCAACGTTCTCCCCGGTCGCGGTTGCGCATGTTGTCACGCGGGTTGGTTTGGGCGAGCGGCGCCGCGGCTTGCGCCGGAACGAGCGGAATCTCCAGCGTCGTCTTTTCTCTTGCCGTCGTGGGCGCGGCGCCCTGTTGCATGATCTTGTCCAGCGGCAGGAAGAGCAGGTTGCCGCCGCCCTTGGCGTCGATCATCAGCTTGCTGGTGCGGGAAAAGACATATTGCATGGTTTCGAGGTACAGGCGTTCGCGGGTCACTTCGGGGGCGCGCTTGAATTCGGTGAGCACCTGTTCGAAACGCGCGGCCTCGCCCTCGGCGCTGGCGATCACCCGGGCACGGTAGGCTTCGGCTTCCTCGCGCATGCGGGAGGCCGTGCCCTCGGCGCGCGGAATGATGTCGTTAGCGTAGGCTTCGCCTTCGCTCTTTTGCCGCACCATGTCCTGGCTGGCCTTGGTCGCGTCGTTGAAGGCGTCCTGCACCTGTTCCGGCGGCTGGATTTCTTCCATGGTCACGCGGCTGACATGGATGCCCGCCGCATAACGGTCGAGGATTTCCTGGATCAGTTGCTGCGCGTCGTTGGCGAGTTGTTCGCGCCCTTCGTAGAGCACGGTGTTCATCATGCTCAGACCGACGATTTCACGCATGGCGGTCTCGGCGATCTGGCGCACGAATTCCTCGTTGGGTTCGCGGTTGTTGAACAGATGATCCTTGGGATTATCCAGTACGTATTGCACGGCGAACTGGACGTTGACGATGTTGAGGTCGGCGGTGAGCATCGGGGTGCGCGCGCCGCCGCGATTGCCCACCGTGACCGTGCGCAGGCCGGTGAGATCGACGATCTCGTGGGTTTCGATCGGCGCGGGCCAGCGCCAGTTGAGCCCGGGGCCAACCGTGGCGACATAGCGCCCCAAACGCAGCACGACCGCGCGCTCGTTGGTATTCACGGTGTAGATGCCGCTGCCCAACCAGAGCATGAGAATGATGGTGGCAAGGGCGAACAATCCGCTGCCCAGATGGCGGAACGGAGAACCTTCGGAACCCCTGCCGGAGGGATCATTGCCACCGCCCCCGCGTTTGCCGAACAGCCTGGAGAGACGCTGATTGAAATCCTGCCAGATTTCTTCGAGATCGGGCGGTCCCTGATTGTCGCCACGGTTGCCACGATTACCCCAGCGTGGATCATTGGACATGAGAATGCCTGTGTTCATTGTGATAATGGAGAGTTCTTCCCGGACTCGGGACAAGGGAGACGCGAATCGGGGAGACGCGAATCGGAAACGTCGGGAGCGCCGGAAACGTTGTCGACATCAGGCGGATTCCGGATGAAAGCGTCGGATGAAAGCGCCACCTGCGCGGCCTCGGCAAGCGCGGCGCGGAGACCGTCGAGGCCCTCACCCGTGCGCGCGCTCAAAAAAACGCGCCAGATTCTATCACAATCGTCCCTGACCACCGCCGGCGCGGCGCGGGTCAGGTCGATTTTGTTCCAGACCTGGATTTGCGCCACGTTGGCGGCGCCCACTTCGGTGAGTACCGCATCGACCGCCGCGATCTGCGCCTCGCGGTCTTCACTGGCGCCATCGACGACGTGGAGCAACAGATCGGCGTTCGCGGTTTCTTCCAGCGTGGCATGAAACGCCGCAACCAGCGCGTGCGGCAGATCGCGGATGAAACCGACGGTGTCGGAAATCACCACGTTGCCGCTGCCCACGAAAAGCCGCCGCGAAGTCGTGTCGAGGGTGGCGAAAAGCTGGTCGGCGGCATAGGCCCCCGCTTTGGTGAGCGCGTTGAACAGGGTCGATTTGCCCGCGTTGGTATAGCCCACCAGCGAGACGGTGAGCGCATCGCGCCGCTCGCGCGCGCGGCGGCGGGTGCCGCGCTGGCGTTCGAGTTGGGCAAGGCGGGCCTTGAGTAGCTTGACGCGCGCGCCGAGCAGGCGGCGGTCGGTTTCAAGCTGGGTTTCGCCCGGGCCGCGCAGGCCGATGCCGCCCTTTTGGCGCTCGAGGTGGGTCCATCCCCGCACCAGCCGGGTAGCGAGGTGGCTCAACTGAGCCAGTTCCACCTGCAACTTGCCCTCGTGGCTCTTGGCGCGCAAGGCGAAGATGTCGAGAATCAGCGCGCTGCGATCGATCACGCGGCATTGCGTGGCCCGCTCCAGGTTGCGCTGCTGCGCGGGCGAGAGCGCGTGGTTGAAGATCACCAGATCGGCCTCGTGCGCCGCCAGGGCCGCGGAGATTTCCTCGACCTTGCCGCGACCCGCGAACAACGCCGGGTCGGGTGCGGCGCGGCGACCGCGCACCACGGCTTCGACCGTGGCACCGGCGCTGGCGGTCAACAATTTCAGTTCGGCGAGCCGTTCCTCGATCGCGCCCTGATTGAAATCGAGCTGGACCAATACCGCGCGCTCGCCGCTTGCCGGACGTTCAAACATGCATGCACCCTGGCCCAAGCCACTCCCGAGCAACTGGAACGATGCCGCTCAGTTTTCGACCTCGCCGCCATCCTGTTGAAAGGTCACGGGACGCACCGGCACCACGGTCGAAATCGCGTGTTTGTAGACCATCTGGGTCACGGTGTTCTTGAGCAATACGACGTATTGATCAAAGGATTCGATCTGCCCCTGCAATTTGATGCCATTGACCAGGTAAATGGAAACCGGAACATGTTCGCGCCGCAACGTGTTCAGGAACGGGTCTTGTAAAAGCTGGCCCTTGTTGTTGCTCATCGTGCTTGAACCTCTTCTTTTGTTGTCGAAATGCGTGCAAAACACCAGGATTTTGCGTGAAACACCAAGACTTCGGTCTTGCGCCCGGGAGTATGCGATGAAACCGCTCGCGGGGATAGGGCAAACTCAGGATTTATCCGCATACGGGTTGTGCGCGGTGCGAAACTGGATGGACAGCGGTGTGCCCTGCAACTTGAAAGCTTCCATGAAAGTGCGCTCCAGGTAGCGCACGTAGGCATCCGGCACGCTGTCCAGCGAATTGCCGTGGATGACGATGACCGGCGGATTCATGCCGCCCTGGTGGGCATAGCGCAGCTTGGGGCGCACCACGCCGGCGCGCGGTGGCGCCTGCCGCGCCACCGCCATTTGCAGGGCGCGGGTGAGTTTGGGCGTGGCAAGCTTTACCATCGCGGCAGCATAGGCCGCATCGACCGAACCAAGCAGCGCGCCAATGCCTTTAGCATTGAGCGCGGAAATCTGGTGCTGGCGGGCGAAGGAGAGGAAACCCAGCTTGCGCGCCATTTCTTCCTTCAGGCGGGCGCGGCGGTAATCGTCGACCGCGTCCCATTTGTTGATCGCCACCACCAGCGCGCGTCCGGTCTCCACGACAAAACCGGCGATGCGTGCGTCCTGCTCGGAGATGTCCTGCGCCGCGTCGAGCACGAGTATGATGACATTGGCTTCGTGGATCGCTTGCAGGGTCTTGATCACCGAGAACTTTTCCACCGTCTCGAACACCTTGCCGCGACGGCGCAGCCCGGCGGTGTCGATCAGGGTGTAATGGCGTCCATCGCGCTCGAAGGCAATGGCGATCGCATCGCGGGTGGTGCCCGGCTGGTCGAAGGCGATGACCCGTTCCTCGCCGAGCAGGGCATTGACCAAGGTGGATTTGCCGACATTGGGCCGACCAACGATGGCGACCCGCGGGCCCGCAGCCTCGTCTTCGGCCTTGCCTGTATCGTCGGCCGCAACAGGCGACAGCGCCAGTTCGACCAGCGCCTTTACCCCGTCGCCATGGGCCGCCGATATCGCCAGCGGCTCGCCGAACCCCAGGCGGTGGAAATCGGCCGCGACCAGCGCCCGCTCCCGTCCTTCGGATTTATTGACGACCAGATGCACCGGCCTGCCAGCGCGTCTCAGATGCGTGGCGATTTCCTCGTCGTGCGGCGTGCAGCCCGCCCGGCCATCGACGAGAAAAAACAGGACATCGGCTTCGACGATCGCCTGTTCGGCCTGGCGCGCCATCTCGTGCATGATGCCGTCTTTGGCCGCAGGATCGAAGCCTGCGGTATCGACCACCAGATAGTCATATCCGCCCTCGCGGCCAATGCCGTAATGGCGGTCGCGGGTCAGCCCGGGCTGGTCGGCCACCAGCGCGTCACGGGTACGGGTCAGGCGGTTGAACAGGGTCGACTTGCCGACATTGGGCCGGCCGACCAGGACGATGGTGGGTTTCACGAAAAGTCTCGCATCCGCTCAAGGGGTCAGGGGCTGCAACTCATACGCGACCACATCCCCATCGCGGGTCTGTACCACAAAGCCGTTGCCATGAAGTCGCGGGTCGGCGCCGATCGCGCTGCTGTCCGCCCGGGCGCGCGCGACGAAGTGGCCGTTTTCGCGTGCGAGCACGTGCACGTAGCCCTCGACATCGCCCGCCACCACGTAATCGCCCACGATCAACGGGCGCGACACGCCGCGCCGCGCCAGATCGTCCTGCCGCCAGACCGTCGTGCCGCTATAGGCGTCGAGCGCCTGGATGGAATCGCGCTCATCGGTGATCACCACGAAACGGCTGTCGCGGTCCATGCCGGAATGGGAGGAAAAATCACGCGCCCACAGCGCGTTGCCATTGGTGGCATCGAAGCACGCCGCCCGGCCCTGGTAAGTCACCGCGCATATTTCGCGGCGGCCGATCACCGGCGTCCCCGCCACATCGGTGACACGTTCGAGTTCGGTCGAGCCGCGCGGAGTGGCGACGTTGAGTTCCCACACCCCGCCGCCGTTGTCCAGATTCACCGCCACCAGTTTGCCGCCGGGCAATCCGGCGAGCACGACGTTGCTTTCGATGAGCACGCCCGCATGACCGCGCAAGCCCAGCGGCGGCGTACTGCGCTGGTAGAGCCAGCGCCGCTGTCCGTTGCTGGCCTCCAGCGCGATCAGGCGGTGGTCGGAGGCGCGCAACACGACGACGCCACTGCCGATGGCCGGGGGGGCCAACACTTCGACGCCGAGGTTTGCCCGCCAGCGTTCGGCGCCGGTTTGCGCATCGAGCGCGATCACCTGCCCGGTCTCGCTGACCACCACGGCCAGATCGCCATCGCTGCCCACCCCGGCGGCAAGGCGGGTGCCGACATCGACCCGCCACGCCGCCCGCCCGCCCTGCCCGCCTTCGAAGCGGGCCACCCGTCCCTTGGCACCCGCGGCATAGACGCTTTCTCCCACGATCGCGGGCTGGAACACGTAGCCATCCGCTTCGCCGACCGAAGCGCTCCATGCCTTGCGCAGATCGGCCTCTGGTTTGAAGCCAGCCAGCGGCGCGGGCTTGGGCGTATCGCTGGCAAAGGGGTTGAGCGAGGAACACCCCGAGAACAGAAACAGGGCAAGGGCCAGGATCGGGGCCAGAACCGGTGTCGTCGTCATTATCCGTTTCACTTTGACCTCATCCTCGCAGGGTTTCGAGTTTGGCGCGGATCACTTCGCGCAGGGCGGCGTTTTCGTCATCCTTGCCTTCCAGCGTATCGATCGCGTTTTGCCAGGCGGCGCGGGCTTCGACGGCTTTGCCCTGGACCGCGAGCACGTCGCCGCGCAAATCTTCGAAGCGGGCGCGGTACGGGCTTTCGGGCAGCGGTTGCAGGTGGGAGAGCGCCGCGTCCGTTTCGCCTTTTTGCAGCAGCACGCCCGCCAGACGCAGGCGGGCGAGCTCGCGCAGCACGGGGTCGCGTCCTTCAGTGGCGGCCCATTCGAGCTGGACGCGGGCGTTGTCGAATTCATCCTTGCGGAACTGTGCCCCCGCCGAGAGCAAAGCGCCCATCTGGGCCTGGAGCGTGGCGGAATAGTCGCTGATCAGGCGACCGGCGACATCACGCGCCTTTTGCGCGTCGCTGGTCGCCACTGCTTGCTGGAGTTCGAAAAACAATTCTCCGGCTTCGCCCGCGACGCGGTTCTGGTGCCAGCGCCAGCCCTGCCAGCCGACCGAAATCACCGCCACCGTCAGCAATACGGTAGCGACCAGATTGCCATAGCGTTCCCACCATGCCTTGATCTGGGAGAGTTGTTCCTGTTCTTCGAGGTCATATACCGCCATTTATTGACTCCTTTCACTTTTGTTCCATGTCGGTTTCATCGTCCAGCAATGAATCCCAGATCGTCTCGGAGAGCGCATCCAGCGCCACCCGCCATTGCCGTCCGCCCGCATCATCGCCTCTCAGGGGCTTGACGCTGATTTCGCCCGCCGCCGCTTCATCATCACCGATCACCAACGCCAGCGCCGCGCCGCTGGCATCGGCCTTTTTCATTTGCGACTTGAAGCTGCCGCCGCCGCAATGCAGTACCACGTCGATGCCGTCGGCGCGCAGATTTTCCGCCGCGCGGAACGCCAGGCGCCGCGCGGCTTCGCCCTGATGTACGGCATAGACCTGGGGAGCGTGGCGCTCGGGCAACTGGCCATTTTCCTGCCACAGCGCAAGCAGGCGTTCGACCCCCATGGCAAAACCGGCGGCGGGCTGCGGTTTGCCGCCAAGCTGTTCGATCAGGCTGTCGTAACGGCCGCCCGCGCACACCGTCCCTTGCGCACCGAGACGATCGGTCACCCATTCGAACACACCAAGGTTGTAATAATCGAGTCCGCGCACCAGGCGATGGTTGAGGCGATACGCAATGCCCGCATCATCGAGCAGCATCCGCACGCCCTCGAAGTGGGCGCGCGATTCGTCCCCGAGATAATCCGCCAGCTTTGGCGCAGCCTCGACCAGGGACTGCAAGGCCGGATTCTTGGTGTCGAGGATGCGCAGCGGGTTGGTGTACAACCGGCGTCTGCCCTCTTCGTCGAGCTGGTCCTGCACGCCTTCGAGATAGGCGATCAGGGCGGCGCGGTGTTGCGCGCGTTCCGCGGACGAGCCCAGTGAATTGAGTTCAAGCCGCACGTCATCGAGCCCCAGTTCCTTCCACAAAGCGGCGGTCATGATGATGTGTTCGGCGTCGATGTCCGGCCCGGCGAAACCGAGCGCTTCGATGCCGATCTGGTGGAACTGGCGGTAACGTCCTTTTTGCGGGCGCTCGTGGCGGAACATCGGCCCGTGGTAATAAAGACGCTGCGGTCCGTGGCTTGCGACCAGGTTGTGCTGGATTGCCGCGCGCACGCAAGAAGCGGTGCCTTCCGGACGCAGGGTAAGTTTTTCGCCGTTCAGGGCGTCCTCGAACGAGTACATCTCTTTTTCGACGATATCGGTCACCTCACCGATCGCGCGGCAAAACAGCGGGGTGGGTTCGACCAAAGGCATGCGGATCGGACGGTAGCCATAGCGGCGCAACCAATCGCGGACGATATCCTCGAAGTGTTCCCAGATTTCGGCCTCGTCGGGCAAGATGTCGTTCATCCCGCGCACGGCCTGCAAACTTGGATTCATGATTCGATCCTGTCTTGCCCAGACAGGCTGGCCTGTCCGGCGGTGTAGTGGGTGGCGACGTAATCGTCGATGATGGCGATGAAGTCGGCGGCGATGTTCTCGCCGCGCAAGGTAAGGGCTTTCTGGCCGTCGATGAACACCGGCGCCGCCGGACTCTCGCCGGTTCCAGGCAGCGAGATGCCGATATTGGCGTGGCGGCCCTCGCCCGGGCCATTGACCACGCAGCCCATCACCGCGAGGGTGAGGTTTTCGACTCCTGCGTATCGTTCGCGCCACGCGGGCATCCGCGCGCGCACATGACGCTGAACATCGGCGGCGAGTTCCTGGAAGAAGGTGCTGGTGGTGCGCCCGCAACCGGGACAGGCAATCACCATCGGGGTAAAGGCGCGCAGCCCCATGGTTTGCAGGATTTCCTGCGCCACCACGACCTCCTGCACGCGGCTGCCGCCCGGCTCGGGGGTCAGCGAGACGCGGATGGTGTCGCCGATGCCTTCCTGGAGCAGCACCGCCAACGCCGCGGTCGAGGCGACGATGCCCTTGCTGCCCATGCCCGCCTCGGTCAGCCCCAGATGCAGCGGATAGTCGCAGCGCCCGGCCAGCGCGCGATAGACCGCGATCAGCGCCTGCACGCCCGATACCTTGGCCGAAAGGATGATGTGGCTGGGGGGCAAACCATGGGATTCGGCCTTTTCCGCCGATTCCAACGCCGACACCACCAACGCCTCGCGCATGACCGCGTCGCCATCGCGCGGCGTGGCCGAGGCGGCGTTTTCGTCCATGACGCGGGCCAGCACGCGCTGGTCGAGACTGCCCCAGTTCACTCCGATGCGCACGGGCTTGTCATATTTGCAGGCAATGCCGATGATGTCGGCGAACTGTGAATCGTGCCGCGCGCCCGCGCCGACGTTGCCGGGATTGATCCGCAATTTGCCCAGCGCCTCGGCGCATGCCGGATGCTTGGCGAGCAGGCTGTGGCCGTTGTAGTGGAAATCGCCTACCAGCGGCACATCGATCCCCTGGGCAAGCAAACGCTCGCGGATGTGCGGCACCGCCCGCGCGGCCTCTTCGTTATTGACGGTGATTCGCACCAGTTCGGCGCCCGCGCGGGCAAGCTCCGCCACCTGGGTGACGGTGGCATCGATAGCGGCGGTATCGGTATTGGTCATCGCCTGTACGACGATCGGCGCCTCCGCCCCCACCGTCACCCGGCCGATCCGTACCGAACGTGTCGCCCGGCGCGGACGCGGCGCGGCGATCCTGGCATCGTGTGTCGTCATTGCAGGGTCAGGCGCGCCACCGAGGCAGTGATGTGCGGCGTCAGATCGACCGGCTTGCCGTTGAACTCCAGCTTCACTTCACGCGC
>JAITCV010000257.1 GCA_031282905.1 Azoarcus sp.
CGATGATCACGCCGTCGCGGGTCTCCGTTTGACTGTCGACATGCGCTTGCAGGACGTGGAGGACTTGTTCTTCGCCAGCGGGTTCGAGGACGAAGCGCCGGGGAGCGGCCACGGCGCGGTCAAGGCTGACGTGGCGGGTGCTGGTTGCGGCGCGCGCTACGCTGGGTTCCGCGCGGCGGATCGGTTGACTTTGAGTCGCGCCGGTATCATGGGGTGGGTTGGACGGGGGGGGGGGGGGAGAAGAACCGGCCATGGCCGTGTTCGAGGCCAGGAGGAGGCAAGAGAGGAGAAACGATGCTTTAGTCATGGTTTTGCTCGATTTGCGGTTGCGGGAACGGCGGGTGAAAAGCCGCGTGGGGGGGTCGGGAGTTGGGGGTGGGGGCGGGTGGGACGCTCAATCGATCTGGCAGTTCTGCACCACGGTGCCGTCGGAGAGCAGGCAGGAGTGATCGCTTTCGTCATAGAGGGCGACCTGGCCGTCTTCCTTGGTCGAGAAGCAGTAGCCGAAGAAGGTGGCGGAGCCGACCTGGCGCGTCGCGCCGCTTTCCCGGCCCACCAGGGCGAAGCTCTTGATCCGCTGTTGCGAATACAGGGTGTAGGCGAACATCGCCGCGTCGGCGTGGATGCGGTCGGAATAGTCGAAGCTGACGTTGCCCTCGGTCATGGCGAGATCGGTGAACCCGGATTCGACATCGAGCACGATTTCGAACACGTCGCAGTTGCGCCCGACGAGTCTTTTGGCTTCGCCGGTCTTAATCGGATGGTCATAGAAATAAATCGCGTCGCGCAAGCTCATGGTCTGGGTTTGCGCCCAGGCGGGAGAACCGCCAATGGCAAGCAGGCTGGCGGCGAGGAGAAGGGCGGGTTTTTTCATGCGGAAACTCCTTGGTCAGAAAACAGCGGGTCGGGAAACAGCTCGAACAAGCGGCGGCAAAGCCGCCGAAAACACACAAAGGCAGGCAGAGACTGCCGGTGACTGGATTGCCACGGCGCTCGCGCCTCGCAATGACGGCCCGATACGTCATTGCGAGGTCGCGGGGGCCCCGTGGCATCCAGCGCCTGACCATCGTCAGCCCTCGACGATGATGCGCACACGGCGGTTGATGGCGTCTTGCGGGTTGGCGGGGTCGGCGGGTTCGCGCGCGCCCTTGCCGACGGCATGGATGTCACGCCCGCCGCCGAAACGTGAAGACAGGTAGTTGCGCGCGCTCTCGGCACGGCGGCGGGATAGATCCTGGTTGTAGGCGGCATTGCCGACGGCGTCGGTGTGGCCCTCCAGGGTGACGCGCCTGACGTAGTCCAGTTGCTCGGAATCGAGCGCCGCGCCAAGCTGGTCGAGCACGTCCATGCCTTCACGGGTCAGGCGGTCGGAATCGAAGGCGAAGATGATCTGCAAGTCGAGCTTGCGCGCGGTGGAGCCAGGTGACGGTGAAGACGCGGGTGAAGATGCCGGTGAAGATGCCGGTGAAGATGCCGGCGGCGGCGCGGATGCCGACGCTTCCCCGGAGGCGGCGCTGGCCGCCGCGGTCGCGCTCGCGTTTGCGTTGAGCGACAGGCCGCGCCGACGCAGGACGCGGCGGCCGGGTTCATCCCCGCCGCCCGTGGCTTCGTGGTCCACGGGCGGGGCGGAAAGAGCTTCGAGGATTTGCTCCTTGCTGGGCTTGCCGCGCAATAATATGACATCATCCTCGGCAAGCGCCGTCAGCGGCAGCGCGCACGCGAGCGCGACGCAAAGCAGTTTCGGGAACTTCGGGAGTTGTTTCTGAGCAGACATCGGATTTCTCCTGGAAGGGTTGCCAAACATCTTTGAGTTGCCGCGCCACGCCATCCGGTTCAATGGATTTGGGCTTGGATTGCAATCGGGTCAGAACCAGTAGCCCACGTTCAGGTAGAGGGATTTCACGTCGCGCCCTTGCAGATACCTCAACCCGGCGCGCAAGTTGGAGCGCGCGGAGGCGAGGCTGCGGTTGTTGCCCAGGGTCACGCCGATTTCCTGGGTGTTATCCACGTAGATGTTGGAACCCTGATAGCGCGTGTCGATGATGGAATATTCGATGGACATTGAACGTCCGCCGATGGAAATCGGCTGCGAGAGCAGGACGCCATTGCGCAGCACGGTGCTCCGGACGCCCGGGTCGACCGAGTAATCGCCGACCTTGAGCTTGCTCGTCTGGTAGAAGCCCACCATGTTGCCGATGGCCAGGTCGAAGCCATCGAAGCGCATCACGTAGTTGCTGCTGACCGAGACGCCGCTCAACGCGGCGGCGGTGGCGAGGTCTTCCGAGCCGGAAAAGCCGTAGCGCAGCGCGGGGGTGATCGTCCAGACGCGGTTGAGCGGCAGGCGGTAGGCGACGCCGAAACTGCCGGTATAGGATTTCGCGCCATCGGTTTCGATGATGGTGAGCGGCAGGCTGAACACCAGTTGGCGGCGCGGGTCGATGTCATTGCGGATGGTGTAGGACAAGGGCAGGACGACGGATTTCGAATCGCGCCCGTCGATCCGGGTGGAGCCAAACCCCAGCCCCATGCCGAACTGGTTGCCGGCCGGTCCGTCCGCGCTGTCCGGCAGGGTGTCTACGCCGTTGCCGAAATCGGTCTCCACCGTGCCCGGCAGCAGCCCGCCGGGACCGGTGATCGGGTTGTTGGCGGTGTGGGCGATCTGGTATTCGAGGATGTCGTCGATGATGCCGGAGTGTTTGAGGTAATGCTCCAGTTGATCGACCGAATCGTCACGGTCATGGCCGAGGAAGACTTGATGGACGCCCAGGCGCGGGATGAAGAAATTCAGTTGCGCGCCGCTGCCTGTCTGTCCGGCGTTGGGAAATTCGAGGGCAATGGGCAACGAGTTGAAGTTGATGTTCAGCGCGGCGATTTCGCTCCCGGTGTAGTTCGAGCGGATCTTGCCCAGGGCGTTGGTTTCGAGGCCATCGATCAGATCCTGGGCGGTATCGAATTTTTCCCTGCCGCAAGTGCCCGCCACATCCAGGCTCAGGCTGAAATTCGACTTGGTCGAATTCACGCAGTTCTGGGCCAGTGCGTTTCCCGCTCCGGCAAGCAGGACCAGCGTGACCAAGGCGTTTCGGATCGGCTGCATACGCTTCATTTGATTCTCCATGTGGGTGTGCCGCGCGGGCGGCGCTGTCAAGTTGTGGAATACAACAATGGGTAAGTTGCCTGTTCCTCCGCATCGGTTCACTCCCGCGCGCAAAAAAATTCGGGCGGAACGCGGACGGGACGCTGTTTTTGCTTGGCGATGCGCATCGTGGGGGTGGAATGTCGGATTACGCTGCGCTCATCCACCTGCAAAACCGACATCACCTCCCCCCGCCTCGTCATTGCGAGGCGCGTAGCCGCCGTGGTTTTTCCACACATCGATATGCGACCGCCGGGAGCGCGGGCATCTTGCCCGCGGCGGGCGGGACGCCCGCGCTCCCAGAAAATCGCTCGTTGCGAGTCGTTGCGAAGTGCCGGGGTTTTTCCAGGCCGGGGCGGGTCTTCAGTGATTGGGTTTCCCAGCCAGCGGCGACTGGCGAATCGTGGCGCATGTTTTTTTTGTGTCGGTCGTTGTACCGCCGGGCGCGGGCGGGCAACTCATGGACGTATGCCTCACGTTCCAAAACCGCCGTTCGCGGCAAACCTGTTGCAACTCAACCAGTCACTCACGGAGCACAAGCAATGAAACCAACGCAAAAAACCCTGATCGCCGCCGTCCTGCTGGCGCTTTTTTCCAGCGTGGCGATGGCGCAGTCCAAGTCCAACGTCACGGTTCAGGATTTGAATCAAAATCAGACCGGCAGCAACAATGCCCAGGAACTTGACCTGGGCAACGCCAAGGATGGCGGTAAAAGCAATGTCAGGATCGATCAACTGAATCAGTCGCAAGGCGGGGATGGCAATCGACAAGAATTGTCCATCGGCAACGCGAGCGGCAAGAACAGCCAATCCAATGTCCGCATCCAGACCCTCAATCAGAACCAAAGCGGTACCAACAACACCCAGAAGGCATCGATCGGCGACGCCAGCGGCGGCGGCAAGAGCGATGTGACGATCAACAACGCCAACCAGAGCCAGACGGGAGGCGACGGAAACAGGCAATATCTGGAGGTCGGCAAGGCCAGTGGTCCCAATGGCCGCTCGGAAGTCGACATCCAGAATCTGCGCCAGGCCCAAACCGGGGGACGGGACAATGTCCAGGCCCTGAGTGTGGGTGAAGCCTCCAATGGCAAGAGTGATGTCAGTGTCCAAAACCTGGAGCAAAGACAATTGGGCGGCAACGGAAACCGCCAGAATCTGACCGTGGGCAAGAGTTCCAATGGCGGCGAATCCAGAGTCAACATCCAGAACATCAATCAAACCCAGGCAGGCGGAGACGGCAACAGCCAAAGTGCTTCCATCGGCAGTGCCAGCAATGGGGGCAAGAGCAATGTTTCGCTCAAGAACGTCAACCAGACGCAAACCGGAACGGGTAACACGCAGGATTTGCACGTGGGTGACGCTACCGGCAAAGGCTCCGTGGCCACCGTGACGGGCGGCGATATCAATCAACGGCAATCGGGTACGGGCAATACGCAGAAACTGAACATTGGCAGCGCAAGCGGCGGTGGCCAGTCCAATGTCCATATCGGTGGCAGCGTCAACCAGACCCAGGGCGGTACCGGCAATTCCCAAAAAGCCAATATCGGCAATGCCAATTGACCATCCCTGAAACCCCGGACGGGGCGGGCGCAAGCCGACCCCGTTCGATTTCACCGGAAATGCCATCATGTCCTTCGCTTTTCGATTTCCCCGGCGCGTGACGGCCGCGCTTGCGGTGGTGGCCGTGGCGACCCTGTCCGCCGCGACCGCCGTCCAGGCCGCCGACGCCAACGTCCCCAGTCCGGAATTCAATCTCGAACCGGAACTGGCGGCCAAGCTTTTCAAGGAAAGAGCGCGGCAGAAGACCACCGACGGCGCGACGGCGGAAGATTACGGCGCGACTTCCGGCAATGATCCCTGCGGCAATGTCGTGATCAACAGCAACAACCAGGCCAAGAGCAACAGCGGCATCGGCGGCATGTTCGGCAAGGAGAGCGTCACCATCATCACCGGGCCGGTGATCAACGCCGCCAATTGCAAATGACTGCGGCAAATGACCTGCGGCAAATGACCCGGACAGGCATTTTTCCCCTCGTATTGTTTTTTCCACTGGATCGATTCCGATGAGGCATCTCCCACTTTTTGCGGCGCTTGCCGCCGTCCTGCTGACGACGAGCGGCTGCATCACGGAGCAGGCCGTGCTCCGCGAGGCGGAGACCATCGCCGAACCCCTCCGCAGCGGGCCGGAAAAGCCCGTGGTGAAGAACATCACCAATTTCGCGCCGGCGCTGCGCTGCATGGATCGCACCCTGATGATGTACGGCATTCGTGATCTGGTGGTCATCAGCGAGGACATCGAGGACAAGACCAAGAAAGTCTCCGCCGGCACCAAGGACATGCTGATCTCGGCGGTGTCCGACATGACGCGCAGCAGCCGGGCAATCCGTTTGATCGCCTGGGGCAACGATTCGGGCAACCTCATCAGTTTCATGAAGGAGTCCGAAAGCAAGGGGCTCTTCCAATTGCGTCCGCAATTCGGCATCCGCGGCTCGATTTCGCAATTCGACGAAAACATCGCCAAGAGCACCGCCGGGGCCGGGCTGGCGTGGGATCCGTTCGGCAGCGTCGGCAAGGCCAGTTCCGCCTCGGTCTCCATCCTCGGGCTGGATCTGACCATGATGAGCACGGCGGATTTGACCATCATCCCGGGCGTGACTTCGAACAATACCGTCGCCATCGTGCGCTCGGGCAGCGGCACCGAAGCCGAGGCGGGCTACAGCAAGTTCGGCATCAATTTCCAGATGAACATGGCGCGTTCGGATGGCATGTCGCAGGCTTTGCGCAACCTGGTCGACCTGGCCACGATCGAACTGTTCGGCAAACTCACCAAGACGCCGTATTGGTCTTGCCTGGGCAGCGCCCCCGATGCGCCCGAGGTCAAGATCGAGATCGAGGACTGGTATCACAGCCTGTTTGCCGATACGGGCAGTTTCGTCGCCTACTGGCAAAACCAGTTGCGCCTGCGCGGCGTCTACCGCCGTGAAGCGAATGGCGTGCCCGACGAGGCGCTGCAGGTCGCGGTCGAGGTCTACCGCGAGGCGCTCGGTCTCGAAAGAAATGCCAAGGTCGATCTGGCACTGTTTACCGCCTACCTGAACGCCAACCACTACGAAGTCGCGCCCAAGGCGCAGGCCCTGCTCGCGGCCCGCCAGCAGCAGAGCTTTGCGCCCGCGACCCAGCCGTCAGCGCCCGACCCGTCCCCGGCCCATCGATCCCCGTTGCGGATCGATATTCGCTCGGCAAATGGCGGCAACCGTTTCCAACCCGGCGAGAATATCGTCTTCAAGGTCGTCCCCAGCCGTGACGCCTACGTCTATTGCTTCATGCAGGACGAGAACCGGGCGGTGATGCGTTTCTTCCCCAACCGTTTCACCCAGGATGCCTTCGTGCCGGCGCGAGGCATGGATTTGCCCAGGGGGAACGAATTCAACATCAACGCCAGCACGCGCGGCGGGCAGGAAACCGTTGCCTGCTTCGCCACCGAACGCGACGTGTTTACCGAATTGCCGGGCGATATCGCCATGGGCGACTTCGAGGCCCTGCCCGTCAAAAGTCTTGCCGAAGTCAGCACGGCCTTCCGGCGTTTCCAAGGCGCGACGGCTGAATTTCCCATTCAACTCAGGTAATGCCGATCATGAAGGCAAGTCATGCTATTGTTGTTTTGACGTCGTCGTGGCTGGGACTGGCCGCGGACCTCGTCCATGCGGGCACCAGCCTGGTGGAAATCGACCATCCCGCCCAGATACTGGCCGAGAGCGACGCCAGTTTCAGCACGACGGTACGCGACCGGCGTCAGGAATCGGGGCGGATACTGCGTTGCTGGCAGCATGGCCGTCTGCTGTATGAAGGCAGCGGCTTCACCCAGCCGGCCGTGCCCCAGTCATCATCCGTCGTCGTGAACCGCAAGGATGGCGAAATGACGACCCTGTTCAATTTCCAGGATGGCCTGTGCATCCTTTCCGACCGTTGATGAGCGATCACGGTCAAGGATATGTCCAATGAAAATACCTCCGATCCTTGCTGGTTTGTTGGTGACGACGCTGGCCCATGGCGCGGGCACGATACGCCAGGAACACGATATTCCCGCCATCGACCGCGTCGTGCTCGAAACGCCCGGTGATCTGGAAATTCGTCCAGGCGCGCAGGCGCGGCTGAGCATCGAAGCCGAGCAGAAGGTGCTGGACGCGCTCGATTTCTCGACCAGCGGCGGCACCCTGACCTTGCGCAGCAAGGGCGGCGGTTTCAGCACGCAATATGGCATCAATTATGTTGTTGTCGTTCCCCATCTGCATCTGCTGTCCAATCGGGGCAGCGGCGGCGCCACGGTCGGCGCGTTTCATGGCGACACGCTCGATGTCGAATTGGCGGGCAGCGGCAATATCGCGCTCGACGGCGTCGAGGCCAAACGCCTGAGCCTCCATGTGTCCGGCTCTGGCTCCATCGCCGCCACGGGAAACGGAGATGCGCTGAAGGCGGAGATCAGCGGTTCGGGCAGCATCGACGCCGAACACTACGCGGCGGCCCGCGCGGAAGCGAAGATTGGCGGCTCGGGCGAAATTCGCGTACACGCGCGTGAACGTCTCGATGCCGACATCAGCGGCGCGGGCAACATCCGCTATCTGGGAAAACCGTCCATCACACACGCCATCACCGGCGCCGGATCAGTCGATCCACTCTGACCCACCAAGGAGATTTCAACCATGGACATCCGTAGCCTTGCTTCATGCGCCGGTCTGGCGTTCGCACTGTCCTGCGCGGGAAACCTTGCCGCGCAGTCCCAGACGACCATTGGCGGCAATGTGATCCAGAACCAGCGCGATTCGAACAACCGCCAGGAACTCGATCTCGGCAACAGCAGCGGGCGCGCCAGGGCGGAAGTCACCGTCGGCAATGTGGTCCAGGATCAGTCCGGCTCATCCAATGCCCAGGCGATGGGAATCGGCAATGCCTCCGACAACGCGCATGCACACGATATCCACGTCGGTGCCGCGATCCAGACCCAGTCCGGACAACACAATGCCCAACGCGCCAATATTGGCAATGCCTCCAATAATGCCTATTCGCATGTCTACGTGGGCAGCGTGACACAGGGGCAATCCGGCCAATTCAACAACCAGCAGGTCAACATCGGCAATGCTTCCGGCAATGCCCGCTCGAACGTCAACATAGGCAGCGTGACGCAGGGGCAGCGCGGGCAATTCAACGATCAGCAGGTCAACATCGGCAATGCGACCGGCAATGGCAGCTCGAACGTCAGGATAGGCAGCGTGGTGCAGGAACAGCATGGGCAGTTCAGCAACCAGCAGATCAATATCGGCAATACATCGGG